>CAKOPW010000001.1 GCA_934101115.1 uncultured Bacilli bacterium
AATATTGAAAAGTTTTATAAAATTTTATTCATAAGAAAACCTCTAGAAAAAATCTAGGGGTTTGTCTACGCTCTGAATGAACAATTTGATATTGTTCATTTTTTTTGAGGAGTAACTTATATGGAAATAGGAAAAAATAAAATAAGCAGAAATTCAAACGTTAAAATAGAAAAGTTTGAGGATTGCTTGAAAATATCTGTTAATGATGAAGTAAACAAGTCTGAACTTAAAAATTTAATTGATAATTGTATATTAAATGCGTTAGATTCTTCTTTAGAAGCTGGGACATATTATTATTTTAAAAGACAGGCCGTATCTGCTTTATATGTTTTATTGGGTGATAGAGCAAGGATGTTTTTAAATAAGAATGGTGCTTTAACATCTTTAATAGTTAATGAAAAAAGCTGTTATTATATATTTTCTTCCGATGATAAAAACGTAGATTCTTATTCTTTAAATGAGGACAAACAAGAATGCTATTCTAAAATACTTGAGTTTATTTCAGAATATGGTAAGGTTGTTGGAGATATATTTTTAAATGATTTACCATATCTTTGTATATCTTCTAGAATATATGTTCCTAGCACTTTTGTTAAAGTTATTGAGAATGATGGTATAGCGTTAGTACGAGTAAAAAATGCTTATTGTGGTGAAGAATCTTTTTATTATCATATAGTTGATACAAGAATAAATTCTATTGTAGGAAATATATCTATGGATTTGAGTAGAAGAGGGAATGATAATTTTAGATACTGCGGTAATGTCTCTTATGATGTTTTTTTAGGATATAGACATAAAGGATATGCTACCAATGCTTTAATTTTATTGAAAGAGTGTACTAAAAGATTGGATGATAGTTATAATAAAGAATTATATATATCTACAGTTGTTGATAATGTATATAGTCAACAGGCTGCTTTAAAAAGTGGAGCAACCCTTTATATGGATACTGATGTTCCTAAAAGTGATAGCCTTAGTTTTATTGGGAAAGTGGATCATGTTTTGATTTATAAATTATAGATAATAATGTATACTAATAATGGTGATAATATGGATTTGAAAAGAAAATATGCACATCTATTATTAGATTGTTTGAATTTAAAAAAAGGAGATTACTTATTTGTAAGTATACCAGCTTTTGCACAGAATTTTAAGAAGTTGATAATTGAGGAAGCACAAGATTTTGGATTAAAAGATATTTATTTTGATGAAGTTGATAGCTATAAAAAACATGATTTACTTAAAAACTTAGATCAAGAAAATATTAATAAACATCCTTATTTTGATGCATCTATTTATAATAAATATGCTAAACTTGATGCGGGATTCTTATTTATTAGGAGCATGATACCTAAGCTTATGGACGATATTGATCCTATAAAAATCAAAGCTACAACTGAACATACTCTTGAAACTCAAAAGTATTTTAGAGATCTTTATAATTCTTCTAAGTTACGTTGGAATATTTCTTGTATACCAAACGAAGAATGGGCAAAATCTTTAAATATGAGTGAAGATGAACTTTGGGATTATATTTTTAACATATGTATGGTTGATAAGAATACAGATTCCTATGAAAAATGGAATGAATATCTTGAAGAACTAGAAAAAACTACTAATATTTTAAATGATTATAATTTTGAATATTTGGAATATAAAAACGATGCTGGAACAAATTTAAAAATATATTTGCCTGAAGGACATTTGTGGAGCAGTGGAAAAAGTCCAAATGGAGATATATGTAATATGCCAACTTTAGAGGTTTTTACTAGCCCTTTATATAATAAAACTGAAGGGAAAGTTGTGGCAACTAAACCACTTTTATTCAATAATGTTTTAATAGATGGTTTTTACTTAGAATTTAAAGGTGGTAAAGTAGTTTCTTACGATGCACGTGTTGGGCTTGATACCTTAAAGACGATTATAGAAACAGATGAATATTCTTGCTATTTGGGAGAATGTGCTTTGGTATCTTTTGATTCGGCAATAAATAAGACAAATATTATATTTAATGAAACTTTATATGATGAAAATGCGTCGTGTCATATTGCTTTAGGTAGAGGTTTTAATGAGTGCTTAAGAGGAGAAGTAAAAGATGATAAGGAACAATTCGAAAGAGGAGTTAATATATCTAAAACTCATGTTGATTTTATGATTGGTTCTAGAGATTTATCGGTTATTGGAGTAACTCATGATGGAAATAAAATAAAAGTAATAGAAAATGGTAATATAGTACTCAAATAACTTGGTTTTTAAGCATATAATTGGTAAAAGTAGTTGAAATATACTGCTTTTTTTGGTATATTAACTATGGTTTAAAAACCAAATAAGCACATGTATTGTTTGTATTATCTAGTGGCCAAGAGTTGGTAATGCATAGATGCATGGAAGTAATAACGAAAAGGAGAGTGTAATTATGGCTGTTGTTTCTATGAATAATTTATTAGAAGCAGGTGTTCACTTTGGACATCAAACAAAAAGATGGAATCCTAAAATGAAGGAATACATCTTTACATCAAGAGATGATATTTATATAATCGATCTTGAAAAAACTGTAGCATGTATGGAAAAAGCATATGCTAAAATTAAAGAAATAGCTGAAAATGGAGGTAACTTCTTGTTTGTTGGAACTAAAAAACAAGCTGTTGAAGCATCTATTGAAGAAGCTACTCGTTCTGAATCTTTCTATGTAACTGAAAGATGGTTAGGTGGAACATTAACTAACTTCAGAACTATCAGAAGAAGAATTAAAAGATTAGAAGAAATCGAAAATATGGAAAGTAATGGTATGTTTGATGCATTACCTAAAAAAGAAGTTATTGGTCTTAAAAAAGAATATGACAAACTAAATAAAGTTTTATGTGGTATTCGTAATATGGATAAACTTCCAAATGCTTTAATTATTGTTGATCCTAAAAAGGAAATCAATGCTATAAGAGAAGCTAGAAAATTAAATATTCCAGTATTTGGTTTAGTAGATACAAACTGTGATCCAGATGATGTTGATTATGTTATCCCTGGTAATGATGATGCAGTTAGAAGTGTAAAAGTTGTTTTAGGTGCTTTAACTAACGCAATATGTGAAGCTAAAGGACTTGAAGTTGTAGATTATGTAACTGAAGATGAATCAAGTAAATCAGCTGATAAGAAAGAAAAAGCTCATAAAGAAGAAGTTGAAGTAAAAAAAGAATCATCAAATGAATTAGATGGTAAAACTGTTACTGAACTTAGAAATATGGCTAAAGAAGCTGGTATTAAAGGTTACTCTACAATGAAAAAAGACGAATTAATAGATGCATTAAATTAATTATGAATAATGAAGGTGTAAATAAACTTTGTTTTGAAGAACTTGGAGAAAAAATTCAAGAAAAAAGTATTGAGTTTCTTCAAATTCATATAGATGATCCAAAGAGACTTGAGACTTTCTACCCGTTTACAAATAAGACAAAATATTATGAGTGTGTGGAAGAAGTTATCAAGGATGCGGTAAAAAGACATTTTAAAATTCAAATAGATGATATTTTTGAAGATGAATATGATTTTCCTTATTTAAGTGATTTATGTTTCTTTGTTAAAGGAATACTTGGATCTTTAGGAAATTTTGAAATATTATGGTTTATTGAATCTGACGTTGAAGGTATAATTATTGATAAGCGTGAAGATGGTACAATAGCTAAGATAACTACCAGAGAAGATGTAGATTGCCAATTATTGTTCAAAGCCTTGATGTTTGAATTAAAACAAGAGTGTTATCGCATGGAAGGTTATAATTTGGATGAACAAAAATTGAAAAAAATGAAATTAAATAAAGAGGAGAATAAAAATGATTAGTGCTAAAGACGTTAATGAATTAAGAACTAAAACTGGTGCAGGAATGATGGACTGCAAAAAAGCTTTAACTGAATGCAATGGAGACATGGAAGCGGCTACTGATTGGTTAAGAGAAAAAGGTATTGCTAAGGCTGCTAAAAAAGCTGATAGAATTGCAGCTGAAGGTCTTGCAAACGTTTATGTTGATGGTAATAAAGCTGTTATCCTAGAAGTAAACTGTGAAACAGACTTTGTTACTAAAAATGCTGAATTCGTTGAAATGATTGAAAATATTGGTAAAGCTATTTTAGCAAGTGATGCAACTACTATGGAAGAATTCAATAATTTAAAAGTAGGCGATGCTACTGTTGCTGAATATGTTGTTGCTAAAACTTCTAAAATTGGAGAAAAACTTTCATTTAGAAGAGCTGAAGTTGTAAGCAAAACTGATGCTGAAAATTTTGGTACTTACTTACATATGGGTGGAAAAATTGCTGTTTTAGTTGTAGTTGAAGGAGCAACTGAAGAAGTTGCTAAAGATGTTGCAATGCAAGCTGCAGCTATGAGACCTGAATATTTAAGAAAAGAAGACGTTCCAGCAGAAGTTATCGAAAGAGAAAAAGAAATCTTAAAAGAACAAGCAATCAATGAAGGAAAACCTGCTGATATTGCTGAAAAGATGGTTGTTGGACGTATTCAAAAATACTACAAAGAAAATTGTTTAATTCATCAAGCATTTGTTAAAAATGGCGATGTTGATGTAGAAACTTATGTTAAAAATAATGGTGGAGTAGTTAAATCTATGATCCGTTATGAAGTAGGCGAAGGAATGGAAAAAAGAAACGAAAACTTTGCTGAAGAAGTTGCTAAACAAATTAATGGATAGAAGTCGAAAGACTTCTTTTTTTTGCATTTAAAAAAGGAAGATTACTCTTCCTCTAAATTAATATCATTTAATAAAGAATCAATTGTTGCATCATCTATAAGATCATCAAAATAGGCATCTTTTAGAATATCGTTGTTGTCTTCTTTTATTATATTATCTTTCTTATCATCGGTATTTATAATATTTAAATCGTCATCAAAGTTTAAATCATCTTCTGAAATATAAACATTTTTATCATTTTCGTCATCGACTAATGCTTTAACATCTTCCAATTTATCAAATTCATCTTTATTAGTGTCTAAATCGTTTTCTAAGACATCTTTTTTGTTTATTAAACTATTTATATCTATAATATTTAAATCGTCTATATCGATGTCATTTGGCGTCAAATTGATTTTCTCTGATTCATGATTTAATTCAGGTAATTCTATTTCTTCTGTTGAGTCAATATCATCAGATTCCATAATGTAGTCAGAATTTTCGTTTAATTCTTCAATTATATCTTTTATAAGTTTGTTATTGTTTTTATATATTAAACTATCATCTTCAATTAAAGATAGATAAATTAAATAATTGTCTATTTCATTTTGATCTGTTAATTTTGAAACATCAATTTGTTTTAATAAAACACTTAAACGATCGTTATAAAGCTTTTTAGAAATATCATATTTTTCATCATCAAGTTTTTCTAGTTCTTCATATGTGCTTAGTTTTATAACTTCTTCGTTTTCTTCGTTGTTATTAAGAACTATAGGCATATTATTTGTATCATCTTTTATAATAGGTAAGTTTTTATCTTCTTCAATTTCTACATTATTGTTTTCATTTTCAATTGGAACATCTGCTATTACTGGTTCTTCTTGAACAATAGCCTTTTGTTCAATTGGTGTTTCTTCTTTGATTTCTATTTGTTTATTGTCTTCATTTTTTTGTGAAATGTTTTGATTTAACATATTTAGACTTTTCAATACATCTTCAGTTATATTTATGTTGATAGGTTGATTTGAATTTAAAACTGTTGGACCACTTACCATTTGACTTGCTTCCATTTGGTCTTCTAATCCAAGTTGAGTATCGTTTCCTAAATCATCATCTAAATCGATTAGTTTTAGTATTTCATCAAATGAAGTTTTTCCTTCTAATACTTTTTCAAGTCCATCTTGAAGCATTGTTTCAGTTCCGTCTTTTCCATAAACAAGTTTTCTTAAATATGGTTTGCTAGCGCCTTTAACAATCGCATCTTTTATTTCTTGGTTAAGAAGTAATACTTCGTGAATTGCAATTCTTCCTCGATAACCGTGATTACATTCACTGCAACCAACTGGCTCATATATTTCTTTAACATCAATATCTAAAGCACGTTTAAAAATTTCTTTTTCATAATCAGTAACAGGCCTTTTAGTTTTACATTTTTCACATAATCTTCTTGCTAGTTTTTGTGATACGATTCCTGATAGGGAAGAACCTAATAAATATCTTTCAACTGACATATCTGTTAGACGTTCGATAGTATTTAAAGAGTTGTTTGTATGAATTGTTGATAGAACAAGATGTCCAGTTATACTAGCTCTGACGGCAATTCTAGCAGTTTCGTCATCACGAATTTCTCCAATCATTATTACATCAGGGTCTTGACGTAAGATGCTTCTTAAAACATTTGCGAAAGTTAAACCGATTTCTACTTGAGCTTGAACTTGGTTAATACCTGGAATATTCATTTCTATTGGATCTTCAACTGTTATAAGGTTTGTTCCTTCAACATTTAATTTTTGTAACATTGAGTAAACAGTAGTTGATTTACCAGTTCCAGTAGCACCAGTTACAAGAATTATACCATTTGGTAATGCAAGCATTTTTTTGACTTTTTCAAGATTTTGTTTATTGAAATCTAAAGCCTCAATACCAGCGGCACTCATAGAATAGTCCATAATACGTAGAACAATTTTTTCACCTAAATTGGTTGGTAGACTGGATACACGAATATCAATTGTTTTGCCATCTATCTCACTTCTTATAGCACCATCTTGTGGGACTCTTGATTCAGTAATATTCATTCCAGATATAATTTTTATACGGGTAATCATATTCTTTTTTACATATAAAGGAACGATAGAGTAGTCATTTAAAACACCATCTACTCTTAATCTTATTTTAATACCACCATCAAATGGGTCAAAGTGAATATCGCTGGCTCCTTTAGCGATTGCATCTAGAATAATTGAGTTTACTATGTCAGTTATAGGAACATTGTTATAATCAAAAGTTACCATACCATCTAGTAATTCTTTATTATCCATTTGATGTTCTGATGCTGATATAACGTTGTTTTGTTCACCAATGTAGTTTCCGTTTTCATCTATTAGAGATGGATCGATTGGATTACCAAATTCGTCTACATATTCAGTTACACCTTTATAGTTTCCATTTTCATCTATTAAAGAAGGATCAAGTTCGTTTCCAAATTCATCAACATATTTAGTTACTGAATTATCGTCGACTATTTCGCCTTTTAAATCGTTATTGTTCATACTATCAACCCTATCTTATTTTATTCCATAATAATTATACAATAGGCAAACATTTATAGTCAAGAAAAAAACCGATGTAAAATCGGTTAATTACAGGCACTTTTTAAATCAATTGTTTTTGATTTTTGTAGACCATTGTATTTTGCGGTAAATGTAATTGAATAGTTAACTCCGTTTGCTAGAGTAGAGCAATCTATTTCAGTTCCATCTTCTTTTTTACAAACATAACTAATTGTTGAACTTTCAGTTACATCAGTTCCGTTTTCAGTTACTTTTACTTTGTTTTTTGGACTTGATCCAAGAGAGTTAAAGTTTTCTAATGTTGAACAACTAGAACCTTTATATTCTATAACTAGATTATTGTCACTAGCGCCTTCGGAAACACTTATTGTTAAACCGTTTGATTGATTGTTCTTAAACTTTTGATATGAAGATTTTACTACAAACGATACTTTTGATGATGTATTGATATTTGTTGTAAATGTTGTATTCGTCGTAAATCCTAAGTCTGTAGTAACACCATTTGCAATCATATATACTTGGTAACCAAAACTTCCAAAAGTATTATTGTTGTAAGTTATACGTTCTTGTAAATATTTTTCAGCCCAGTTTTTATAAGCAGTTGAATTTGTAAAATATTCTCTTAAGTATGTTTCGTTAATAGCGTTTGGTGTAGCAGCGGCATTCCAAGTTAATGTTACAACGCCGTTGTTATTTGTAAATTTTAAATTACTTGGATCACTTAAAGTATCAAATCTATTAGAAATAGTAGTAGGTACAGTACCCTTTTTGAAATATTCAACACTTCTTAGTTCTTTTGGAGTAGCGTCACTTGCAAGTTCAAGCGGATCGGTTTCAAGCTCAATTTCAGCTTCCACAATTCCACTAGGACGAGTAAATTTTGAGTTTTTAGGTATTATTCTTGTAACCAAAAATTTTGTAATTTCTCTTCTGGCTTTACTTCCTTCAGTTCCTTTTAAGTAATATTCTTTTGTTCTTTGAGGGTAGCCATACCATGTTGCGATAGCATAGTCAGGAGAGTAGGCAATAGTCCATGAGTCACCAATAATACCTTTATATTCTTTCTTTAATGCGGAGTCAACAGTTGAAGTACCAGTTTTTCCAGCTATATCAGTTCCGCTTACAGAACCTGTTGCAACTTTACCACTGGTTACTGCATATTTTAAAATCATATTTATCATATAAGCAGTTTCTTCGCTCATAGCTGTAACTTTTTTAGGAGTAACTTTTATAGTATCTCCAGTTTCTGTATATTCAATTTTTGTTACTGAGTATGGTTCGATATAAGTTCCGCCTCTTGCAAATGTTGCATAGGCAGCAGCAGCTTCTAGTGGAGTAACTCCATCAAAACCTCCAATTGAGCATGTCTCTAGGATTGTTCCACTTGATGTTTCTGGCTTCCATCCTAAATTGGTAGCAAATTCAAGTTTTTGCTCATTTGTTGTTTGTTGGAAAGTATAAAGAGCAGGTATGTTTCTTGAAAAAGCTAAAGCTGTTTTTGCTGTGGTAACATGCATGTAATCATTATCCCAGTTTTTTATTTGTCCGCCACCAGTATATGTATAAGTGTCATCTATGACCGTTTGACCAGTTGACCAATTTAAATATTCGATAGCAGGACCATAATCCATTATCGGTTTAGCAGTTGAACCTGGATGATGTCTTGCGCTTGTTGCATAATTTAAGCTTCTTTCTGTTTTTTTGTTTCTACCGGCACCAACAGCAACAATAGAACCATCTTCAACAGAAACAACAGCAATACCGGCTTGAGCAACATCGTTTGGCCATTTGTAGCCATTTTTATTTGTACCATCATATAACTCGTTGATTACATCTTGTTTTGCAGGATCTAAAGTTGTCCAAATCTTCATTGAAGTAGTATAAGGATCATCTCCGTCAGGATTAGCTTTTGTTTTAGTTCTCTCGATTACTTCTTCAACAACAGTATCAATGAATCCTACGTATTTATTTAAGCTGCTTCCTTTTCCAATAAGTAAGCTTTCTACTGGAACGGATTTAGCTGTATCTCTTTCTTCTTCAGTAATATATCCATGTCTACACATTAGATTTAAAACTGTATTACGTCTTGATTCAGCATTTTTAGGATTAACATAAGGGTTATATGCACTTGGTGCTTGGAATAGACCAGCAATCATGGCAGCTTCTCCTAAGTTAAGTTCAGATACATCTTTACCAAAATATGTTTTACTTGCTTGTTCAACACCATAAGCTCCTGAACCAAGGTTTGGAATATTTACATAAAATTCCATTATTTCTTCTTTAGTATATCTCTTTTCAAATACGAACACTGACAAATATATATCAGTAAATTTTCTAATGATACCACCAATACCATGACTAGTTGTATCAGTTGCAGCATTCTTAGAAACTTGCATTGTTAGAGTAGAACCACCACCGGCATCACTTCTACCTAAAAGTTGTCCGAAAACTGCTTTTGAGAATCTAGCGATGTCGATTCCATTATGTTGAAAGAATCTTGAATCTTCTGTTGCAACAATTGCATCAACTAACACTTGAGGAAGTTGCTCATAGCTAACTTTTTCACGATTCTCTAGACCAAGTCTTTTAAATTCGTTTCCGTTTACATCATATAAAACGGTTGAGTTGCTTTTATATAATCTTTCTTTGGATACTTCCGGAGCTGTAATAATTATATAAACACAAAAGATAATTCCCAATGAGAATAATGCAACTAAACCAAGCATTATTATTATCAAAACTTTATCTTTTAAAGTTCCATACTTTAACTTTTTCTTAAATTTTTTCATATCGTCACTAATCACCATTTTCCTATTCTTAAAGAATACTTTAATTTTATCAATACCTTTATATTCTTTATAACTTAATAAATGCAATTCTTCATCTTTAGCAGTAGTTCTTTTTTTACTAGTGTTTTTCTTCTTTTTCTTTTTGCATATATTACGTTTATATTTTATCAAATTTTTCTTTATATTAGCAATACGTTTTAGTATTTTGCTTTTCTTTGTATTCTTCTTTTTACGTTTCTTTTTCACTTGCTTTACAGTAGTCTTTTTCATGTTTTTACTCCTTAAAATATATGTTATCCAGTACTTCAATATAATCGATTCTTGGTCTTATTCTTTTATTTATCACGTGTCCTTTTTCTTCTATGTAACTTAGGGGAATGCTTTTTCTTTTATTGGTATCAATAAATTCAAGAATATCACGACCATCAAGATAGTAAAAAAGACCATTCATCGCGATTATTAAAAAAGTAATTCCTCCATGAGATATAATTCGTTTCATATGTAAAAGTTGGTGTGGGTGTATATTATTTATAGGAAAAGAAGTATGATTATTAGTTTCTTTGGCATCAAAATCAATATATTTTCCTTTATATATACCATTATAGTCTAGTGTAGAAGGAGTTCTAAAATATGCTTTAGTTATTATTCTTTCTTTTGCTCCATATTTTACTTCAGAAATGGTAATAGGAGTTGGTTTTTTATAAACTATAGCAATGTCTTCTTCTAGATAATATTCGTTGCTTTCATTAACTAAACTTTCTAGATCCATACCACGATTTGCATAATTGATATTCTTTTTAAATTCTGTCTTTTTATTTCCACCTGGATAATTCATAGTTTCACCTTTAAATATTATATAATATATTCCAACATTTGCAAATTAAAAAATATTTGATATAATTGTTTCAATAAATGTTTTGGTGGTGAATATATGAAAATAGAAAGCTCAAATTTGGAAACAATTGCTGTAAGAAAAAGCCAATATCCAACTGATGAAAAAGATGAATTTTTATTATGTGGAAGAAGTAATGTTGGAAAAAGCAGTTTCATAAATACTATATTAGGTAGAAAAAATTATGCACATACTTCTGGTAAACCAGGTAAAACTCAAACTTTGAATTTTTATTTATTAAATAACAACTTTTATTTAGTTGATGTTCCTGGATATGGATATGCTGATGTATCTAAGGAAAAGCAAAGAAAATTTGGAATTATGATTGAAGAATATATAAAGGAAAGAAAAAATTTAAAATGTGTATTTCTTTTAGTTGATTTTCGTCATAAAGCTCAAGAAAATGATATATTGATGTATAATTATTTGAAATACTATAATATTCCTTGTGTAGTCGTAGCAACTAAATATGATAAGATAAAAGCTAGTCAAAAAGATAAATGTGAAAAATCATTAAGGGAATCTTTGAAATTGGTTGAAGGAGATAAATTAGTGTTATTTTCAAGCGTTACTAAAAAGGGAAGAGAAGAAATATATCATATTTTAGATTCGTTTATAAATTCACAAGAATAATTCTTGTGTTTTTTTTCGTTTTAATATATTATTATTGTAGGTGATGATATGAAAAACAAAGGATTTACTTTAGTCGAATTGCTTGCAGTTATCGTTATTATTGGTCTTATACTTGCAATAACGGTGCCAAATGCTTTTAAAATAAGCAGTAAAGTTAAAACTAAAGCCTATAAAACAAAAATAGAACAAATTGAATCAGGTGCTGGTGCAACTTATGGAAATAATAATCTAGGAGTTGTTAGAACAAGTACTGGTAGATGTGCTTTTAAAGTTGATACTGATGATAATTTGGTTCAAGCATATTATGCGGCAAATGGAGTTATAAATGATGCTGGTTCTTTAGAAAAATATCCATGTATAAGAATGACAGTTCAAGATTTAGTAGATGCTGGATCGTTAGAATATGATCATAAAAAAATGTGTGATACATATAATTGTCCAAGCGATACTCAAACCAGAGCATATTATGAAAATGTTATTTTAAACCCAGTTGATGATTATATAATCAACACTTGTAATGTGTACATATATTATAAAAACAATCGTGCATACGCGACTTTTGATAAAGTAACTTGTGATCAAAAAAGAGATACACCAGATAATGGACACGAGTATAAGAGATTATCTAAAAAGATAACATCTACAACTAAAAAATAGAAACTTGAGAAATTTTTGATTATATGGTACCATAAGTACCATATTTTATCTTATTAAAGGAGGAAAAAGGATGAGAAAAACAGTATGTTTAGTTGGTAGACCTAATACAGGAAAATCAACACTTTTTAATAGACTTATAAATGAGAAAAAAGCAATTATTGCAGATACACCTGGAGTAACTAGAGATAGAATTTATGGAATAGTTAATTATAAAACAAAATCTTTTAGTTTAATTGATACGGGTGGTATTGATTTAACTGATGAGGTTTTTAATGACAATATAAAAATGCAAGCTGAACTTGCTATGGATGAGGCAGACGTTATTGTATTTGTTGTGGATGGAAGAGAAAATATCACTCAAAATGATCTTGCTGTAAGAGATATGCTTTTGAGAACAAATAAAAAAGTAATTGTTGCTTTAAATAAAATGGATGATAAAAAACATGATGACAATATTTACGAATATTATGAATTAGGTTTTGAAAATATCATATGTATTTCAGCAGAACATAAAAGAAATATCAACGAGCTTTTAGATATGATTACGGAGGACTTCAACGATTATTCTACTGAAGAGGATGATGAAGTTTTAAAATTTGCGGTAATTGGAAGACCAAACGTTGGGAAAAGTAGCTTAGTAAATGCTATTTTGGGCGAAGAAAGACAAATTGTATCTGATGTTGCTGGAACTACTCGTGATTCAGCGGATTCAAGATTTACATATGATCATCAAGATTATTTGGTTATTGATACAGCTGGAATGCGAAAAAAAGGAAAAGTTTATGAAAGTATTGAAAAATATTCAATTATTCGTAGTTTAAAAGCTATCGAAAGATGTGATGTTGCAGTTATCGTAATTGATGCTGAAAGTGGAATAATTGAACATGACAAACACATTGTTTCTTATGCTTTACAAGCAGGTAAAGCTATATGCTTAGTTGTTAACAAATGGGATACGATTAAAGATAAAGATTCTGCTATAAAAGAGTGGAAAAAGCGTCTTGATAACGAATTCCAATTCATTCCTTATGCTAATGTAGTATTTTTATCAGCTAAAACTAAGACGAGAATTCATACTCTTATGCCAGCAATATTAAAATGTTATGAATCCTATACTAAAGAAATAAAAACTAGTGTGTTAAATGATGTAATCAGAGATGCGGTTAGTTTACATGAACCTCCTTCATATAAAGGAAAGAGATTGAAAATATATTTTGTTAATCAAACCGATTCTAAACCTCCAAAATTTGTGTTTCATGTTAACAGTAAGTCTTTAGTGCATTTTTCTTATGAAAGATATCTAGAAAATAAGATAAGAGAATCGTTTGATTTGGATGGTAGTCCAATAATTCTTCAATTTAAAAACCGAGGTGAGGAGTAGTGAAAGATAAAATCATTATTGGTGTTTTAAGCGGAATAATTGTAGGCTTTTTAATAGCTATAGCAACCATGGCACTTTTTAATAATAAAAAGGAAAGTTTTGATATCGGAGAAGCAGTAAAGCGTGAAAATGATTATGTTGTTATAAAAGGAAATAACACAACGACAAAAGTAGAAGACTCAAAAATAAATGTTGGTGATATCGTAAAACGCGAAAACAATACTACAACAATAATCAAGACAACTACTACTGTAACAACTACAAAAGTGTCTGAAACAGAAATTATAAATACTTTTGCTTCAGAATATGATCTTGTTTCTAAGAAAGTTGGTTCGGTTGATTTTAAAGAAAGTGCTAAAAATTCATTTATTAAAATAGTTGATTTTATATTTTATGATACAGATATAAATGGGGTGCATTTTAAGGATTTAACTACAAAAAGTAAGATGACTATTATTAAATATGCTCTTTTACTTGATAGTAAAATAAATTCTTATTTTCCTGATTATAAACAAGAATTAGGTGAAAAATATAATTTAGCTAAAGATAAATTAATAAGCGAATATATGAACTCTTTAACATATGTTTGTTCTAAAAATGCTACAGAATGTGAAACTGTTAAGCGTGAATTCAATGATTTAAAAGGTAAAATTTCTATTACATGGTCTAATTTAAAAGATGCATTTAAAAATGGTGCAAATAAAACGAAAACGTCTTTAGAAGAATGGTATAAAATATTTAAAAATAGCTAATGAATATTGATGGTGATAATTTAGAAATTGTAGTAGAAAGAAAAAAAATTAAAAATATATATTTTAGAATAAATGAGAATAACGAAATATACGTTACTTGTCCTAAATACGTAACTGATCGAGAAATTATCAAACTTCTTAATAACAATATTGATTCTTTAACAAGAATGTATAAAAAAGTAAAAAAAAGAACTACTGAAAAAGAAAGCGTTTTATATTTAGGAGAAAAAATTGATTATGTTTATCATAATAAGGTTATCTTTGATAATGACAGGATTTTTGCTCCATCTATTGAAAAAGCGAATGAATATCTTGAGAAGAAGTGCTTAGATGTATTTCAAAAAAGAATGGATTTATATACTCCTCAATTTGATAACTTACCAGAGTTTAGGTTGCGTGTAAGAAAAATGAAAACTAGATGGGGAGTTTGTAATCGAAAAAGTATGACAGTTACGTTAAATACTGAATTAATACATAAGAAGCCTTATTTAATTGATTATGTTATAGTTCATGAGCTTTCTCATTTTGAACATATGGATCATTCAAAAGCTTTTTGGAAATGTGTTGAAATGCATTATCCAAGATACAAGGAAGCTAGAAAAGAATTAAAAAGTTAGGATGGATAAAGAATGATTGAATCGGTAAATAATGAAAAGATAAAAAAATATTCAAAATTAAATGAAAAAAAATATCGTGATAAAGAAAATATGTTTATTGTAGAAGGTGAACATTTAGTTGAAGAAGCTTTAGAAAAAGGTATTGTAATTGATATATTTTCTTTAGAAGAAAAAGAAAATTCTATTCAAGTTAGTATTGAAGTTATGAAAAAGCTTAGCAATCTTTCTAATCCTCCTAAAATACTTGCTGTTGCTAAAAAAATTGAGGAAAGAAAAATTAATGGCAATGTTTTAGTTTTAGATGATATTCAGGATCCAGGAAATCTTGGAACGATTATAAGAAGTGCAGTTTCTTTTGGAATAGATACAATTGTTGCAAGTAAGAATACGGTTGATGTATATAATTCAAAAGTTATACGTGCAACAGAAGGAATGCTTTTTAAAATCAATTATCTAAAAAGAGATTTGGTTGAATTTATTAATGAAAACAAGGATGATTTAACGTTTATAACAACTGATGTTAGAATTGGCAAAGATATTAAAAATATAGAAATACCAGGTAATTATGCTTTAATTATGGGAAATGAAGGAAATGGAGTAAGTGATGCTGTCAGTAAACTTGTTCCCAATAAAGTTAATATAAAAATAAGTGAAAAGTGTGAATCGTTAAATGTTTCGATTGCTACTTCGATACTTTTATATGAACTTTATACAAGATTAGACTAATAAGTCTAATTTTTTTTATGCAAAAATTTTTAGTTTGTCTTGAAAATCGGGGGGGGTATTATAAAATAAAAATAGGAAGATACGGAGATGTAAAAATGAAGAAAACGACAGTACTTTTGATAACTATTTTATTTATGATAATTGGTTATGCAGCATATAATGCAACAATAAATATATATGGAATTGGAAGTATTGCTGAAAATATAAATGATTTTAAAGTATATCTTTCTAATTTAAAAGTAAGTGGTACTGAAGTAAAAGGAATAAATGAAACAAAAGAAGAATTCACAGTAGAAGATATAAATGGAGATATAAGTGTAGATATAGTGAACGATTCAACTGAGTATGATACAGATGCCTATTTAGATTGTATAAAAGAAGATGAAAATGTAGGAAAAGTTTGGAACTATGATTATACAGGAGGAGAACAAACATTTACTGCACCAGTTACTGGAATATATAAACTTGAAACTTGGGGAGCTCAAGGTGGATCGGGTTCTTTTAATAATTATTCAAATGATAAAGCTGGTTATGGCGGATATTCACTTGGATTAACAAATCTTGAATTGTCTTCAAAATTATATATAAATGTTGGTGGCGCTGGAGCTGTTGTAAACAGCATAAGCGGAAGCGCTGGCGGCTACAATGGTGGAGGAAATGGAGAAGCTACTTGTGAAGGTTTTAAATATCCTGGAGGCGGCGGTGGTGGAGGAGCAACACATATTTCTAGTACATCTGGAGTTTTACCAACTTTAGCTAATAAAATTGATAATATCATAATTGTCGCCGGTGGAGGTGGCGGTGCTGGACTATACAATGGCGGATACAATCAAGGTGGTGGCTACGCAGGTTCGGGCGGAGGGATTGAAGGCGGATCTGCAACAACTACTAATCTTAGACTTATTATTGGTGGAACACAAACAACTGGATATAGTTTTGGTCTAGGAGAAACTTCCACTGCATGTCACTATGCAGTTGATGGTAACTGGGGTAATGGTGGCGGAGGTGGAGGTTTCTATGGCGGTTTTGCTTCAGGCTATACAACCGGTGCTTATACCAATGGTGGTGGTGCTGGAGGTTCAGGATACATTGGAAATTCACTTTTAACAGAAAAGACTATGTATTGTTATAATTGTACAGAATCAAATGAAACATCAACAAAGACAATTTCAACGACATGTACAAGTGCAACGCCAACATCTGCTTGTGCAAAGCAAGGAAACGGATATGCTCGTATTACCTTAACATCATCTCCTACAAGTATAACAACAGATAAAGTAACTATATCTGCTCAAGAAAGTACTAGCCAAAATCTAAAAAATATAACTGGTAAAACATTAACTTGTAAATTAAAGGTTAATAAAATATCAAGAACGGAAAAGAAAGAATACACAGGCCCAACAGAATGGACATTTGATTATACAGGAGGAGAACAAACTTTTACTGCACCAATCACAGGAACATATAAGTTAGAGGTTTGGGGAGCCCAAGGTGGTAATGGTATAAATACTAATCAAGGAAATACAAATTATGTTAGAAATGGCGGCTTTGGCGGATATTCTAGTGGAGAAATTAGTATTTTAAAAAACAGCGCCTTTTATATAAATATTGGTGGTCAAGGAGAAGATGGAACTTCTGCCCAAGATATAGGAATAAAGTTTTCTGGAGGATATAACGGTGGAGGTAATGGCTTATATTATTCTGGCGGAGGCGGAGCAACACACATTGCTACTAAATCTGGAATACTATCATCTCTGCATAATTCTATTAATTCCATTTTGATTGTTTCTGGTGGAGGTGGAGGAACGTCTGCTCATTATTTAGGAGGTGGCTACTGTATTGGTGGCTCTGGTGGCGGAATTCAAGGTCAAGCTGGCTATAATGGTGATAGTACTACTTATTTAGAAAATGGTAGTTCTCAAACAAGTGGATTTTCCTTTGGAAAAGGCGAAGATTCACAAAATCCTTCAAGCGGATGCGCTACTGCTGGTGGAGGCGGTGGTTTTTATGGTGGAAAGTCTCCAACTAATTTCTCAACTTCGTGGAATTCTTGTTCCGGTGGAGGGTCTGGATACATTGGTAACTCTCTTCTAACCGAAAAAACAATGTACTGCTATAATTGTGAAGAATCCTCCGAAGAAAATACCAAAACAATCTCAACAACATGTGTAAGCGAAAACCCAACAGAAAATTGTGCAAAGCAAGGTAATGGATATGCACGTATTACTTTAGTAAGTATAGATTAAAAAAGTTATGCGAAAAAGCATAATTTTTTTGTGCAAAAATTTAGTTTAACTTGCAAATCGGGGGGGGTATTATAAAATAAAATAGAAAGATAAGGAAGATGTAAAAATGAAGAAAACGACAGTACTTTTAATAGCGGTTTTATTTATGGTAATAGGATATGCAGCATATAATGCAACAATAAATATATATGGAAATGCAAAATTAGCTGAAAACTTAAATGATTTTAAAGTATATCTTTCTAATTTAAAAGTAAATGGGACTGAAGTAGATGGAATAAACGATACAAAAGATGAATTTACAATAAATGATATAAATGGAGACATAAGTGTAGATATAGTAAATGATTCAACAGAATATGATACGGAGGCTTACTTAGAATGTAATGTAGATAACACTTGGGATTTTGATTATACAGGAGGAGAACAAACATTTACTGCACCAGTAACTGATATTTACAAATTAGAGGTATGGGGAGCACAAGGTGGAGACACTGCTTATACTAAAAGTAAAGAAATATATAGAAATGGAGGTTATGGAGCTTTTGCTTTTGGCGAATATAAAGCAACAAGTGGAAGTGTTTTGTACGTAAATGTTGGTGGAAGTGGGAATTCAACAGCGGTGGATTATACAAATAACTCTAAAAAATGTTCTATATCAGGTGGTTATAATGGAGGTGGAAATGCTTTTGTTGAAAATTGTATTGATGCTGGAGGTTCTGGAGGCGGAGCAACTCACATCGCTACAACTTCCGGAATGATTTCTACTTTAGAAAATAAAAAAGATAGTATTTTGATTGTTGCTGGAGGTGGAGGCGGAAGTTATGCTTATAGTTACTATGCGGCACATGGTGGAAATGCTGGTGGAATCACAGGTAATACACCAAGCGATTTAAATAATGGAGGATTGTGTAATAACAATAGAACTTTAACAATAGGAAAGAAAGCTACTCAAACAGAGAGTGGCACTACGTCTGGGTGCTACTTGGATAGTTCTGCTTCAAGGGCTGGTTTTGGTTATGGAGCTTCTGTAGATAAAAGTTGGGGCTCCGGCGGTGGTGGCGGATATTTTGGTGGAGGATCTGGAATAACAGCGTATGGTGCTGGTGGAGGCTCATCTTATATTGGAAACTCACTTTTATCAGAAAAGGGAATGTATTGTAATAATTGCGAGGAATCAAATGAAACATCAACCAAGACAGTATCAACCACATGTGTAAATTCAGATCCGATAGCTGCTTGTGCAAAATCAGAAAATGGATATGCACGTATTACTTTAAAGTCAACACCAACAAATATAACGACAGATAAAATAACAATTATTGCACAAGAAAATGGTCATCAAAATATAAAAAACTTAATTGGAAAATCATTAACATGCAAACTAAAGCTCAACAAGTTATCTAGAACTAAAAAAGCTTATGTTGGTTCAACAGAATGGAATTATGATTACACTGGAGAAAAGCAAATATTTACTGTGCCAATAACTGGAACATACAAGTTAGAAAATTGGGGAGCTCAGGGAGGTTACGCTCAAACTGGTGAGGCTTTTGGTGGATATGGTGGTTATTCTACCGGCCAAATAACATTAAATAAAAATGATACTTTGTATGTAATAGTCGGAGGAAAGGGTGAAGATGGACTTGACTATTCTGTTGCAAAATTGTATCAAGGTGGATATAACGGAGGAGGTAATGCTAAATCAGATACAGCAACCATTTGGGGAGCTGGAGGCGGTGCTACTTCTATCCAAAAATCATTAATAGCTGATGGGCAGTTAAAAAATTATTCAAATAATATTGCTGACGTTTTAGTTGTTGCAGCAGGTGGTGGAGGTGGCGGTTGGCATTATAAAGCTTACTTATCAAATCCAAAGGCCCCATTTAACCCTCATCCTGGTGGCTCAGGTGGTGGTTATATTGGATCTAATGGGATAACAGAAAACAATAGCTTAGCTACAGGTGGTACTCAAAGTAATTGTGGAAGTAATGGAAACGCAACTGCGGGTGTTGTAATTACAAGTGCTGGTTTTGGCTATGGTGGAAATTATGAAAAATTTACAACTGCCGCTGGAGGAGGAAGCGGATTCTATGGCGGTGGTAGTGCATACAATAATGGTTCTTCAGGTGCTGGAGGATCTGGCTATATAGGAAACGCTCTTCTTACTAAAAAAAAGCATGTATTGTTATAATTGTGAAGAATCCTCCGAAGAAAATACCAAAACAATCTCAACAACATGTGTAAACGAAAACCCAACAGAAAATTGTGCAAAGATTGGTAATGGATATGCACGTATTACTTTAATATCATATTAATTAAGTATATAAATTTTTATATACTTTTTTTATAGAAATTTATGCTATAATTTGTTACAATTTATATGGTGATAATATTGAAAGATTTATCTTTTTTAAAATCAGAAAAAATTGCTCATCGAGGAATTTTTGATAATAAAAGAATATATGAAAATACAATAAGCTCATATGATCGAGCTTTAAAATATAAATATATAATACATATTGATACTTTAATGTTAAAAGATGAAACTATTATATGTTTTCATGATTTAGATGCTAAAAGACTTTTACATGTTGAAGAAAATATTGAAAATATGACATATGATGAATTAATGTATATTGCTAAATATCAAATTCCAACTTTAGAAGAAGCATTAAAAGTAATAAATGGTAAAGTTCCTATAATTATCGAGATTAGAAATAAAAAGAAACATCATTTATTTGAGCAAAAATTAAGTGATATTTTAGACAATTATGATGGAATATTTGCTGTTCAATCTTTTTATTTAAGTGTTTTAAAATGGTTTTATAAGAATAAAAAAGATTATGTTACAGGATATTTAGTTTGTAAAAAGAATAGTAGAAAAGACTACTTCTTTAAAAAATATGATTATTTAAATATCAATATTTTACTTTATAGTGATGCTAGAATTAAAAGAATTCGTGGCAACAAACTTGTTATTGGCTATAAAATATTAAATAAAAAAGAATATGAAACAACAAAGATGTTATACGATAACTTAGAGTTTGATAATATACTTGAAATAGATAAGTATGAGTAATATAATATTTTAATATGAGTTAGGGGAATATTTATGTATATTGGAAAATATGTTAATACTCATGGTATTAAAGGTGAAATAAAGATACAAAGTGATATTGATCATAAAGATGCTGTTTTTAAAATTGGTAATGAAATCAGTATTGCTTCTAAGACTTTTAAAATAAAAACATATCGTGTTCATAAGGGTTATGATATGGTAACTTTTGAAGGAATAAATAATATCAATGATATTTTACCTTTAAAAGGTAATAAAGTATTTATAGATAGAAGTTTGTTACCTAAAGATATAATTTTTTATGATGATTTAATTAATAAAACTCTAATTCTTGATGATAAAGTATTTGGTAAAGTTGTTGATTATTCAAATACTAAAAATCCTTTATTGATATGTTTTCATGATGAAAAAACATTTTATATTCCTATAAACGGTAATTTTATAAAAGAAATAAAAAATGATATAATTTTGGATGAATCAGCAAAGGGGTTGATATTATGAAGATAAGTATATTAACTCTTTTTCCGGAAATGTTTGACAATTTTAAAACATCATCCATCATAAAAAGAGCAATTGATAAATCTTTAGTGGATATTGAAATAATTAATATAAGAGATTTTTCTAAATTAAATAATAAACAAGTTGATGATACTCCTTATGGTGGAGGATCTGGAATGGTCATGCGAGTAGATATTGTAGTTGATGCTATAAATTCAGTTAAAACCGATGATTCCATTGTGATACTAATGAGTCCAGCGGGAACTACATTTAATCAAAAAATCTCTTATAATTTGAGCAAAAAGAAACATTTAATTTTTGTATGTGGACATTATGAAGGCATAGATGAGAGAATTCTAAACTATGTTGATATGGAACTTTCAATTGGCGATTTTATATTGACTGGTGGAGAAATTCCAACTATGGCCATGAGTGATGCAATTATTAGACTTATTCCAGGAGTTATAAAAGATGAATCCAGCAGCAATGAGTCATTTAATAACAGCTTATTGGATTATCCAGTATATACTCGTCCAAGTGTGTATGATGGATGCGAAGTACCTGAAGTATTAATGAATGGAAATCATGCATTGATTGATAAATGGAGAAAAGAAGCAGCACTAAAAAAAACACAAGAACGTAGACCAGACTTGTTAAATAAGTAAGGAGGAACCTGAAAATGGTATCATTTGTTGTATCTAAAAAGAAAATAAAGGGAACAATAGACTATTTTGAATATGATTCTGATGGTTTTAAATATTATCCTAAGTTTAAATCAATTATTAATGATAACGGAGTTGATATTCGTTATAAGTATTTAATTGACATTCTACTTTTTGAATTTGATAAAGATTTTGATAAGATGACAAAAAGTATTTATAAATATGTAACAAGTGAAGATGACGATGATGATACGGTTTCTATGCTATTAAATGAGGTTGCAAGATTGAAAAGTATTGTTGAACTTGAATATAAGAAACATGTAACTTTAGAAAAATATAAAGAATACTTAAATAAATTATATTATTTGGATGCGGAATTAAAGAGAAAAAAAGCTATTTTAAGATATAATGAAGAACTTGATTATGAGATGAGCAGAGGAAGAAGTCTTTAGGCTTCTTTCTTTTATTTAACTTGATTTTGAAAGTTATATAATATATAATATTTAAAGTAAATGAAAGGAAGAATACTATGAAGAATGTTAAAGTAGTAAAAATCACTGTTGAAGGTGAAGATTGGGAAAAATGCATAGATAAAGTTTTCTCAAAAAAGAAAAAAGATATAAAAGTAGATGGATTTAGAAAAGGTGCTGTTCCTAAAGATGTTTATATAAAAAAAGTAGGAATTGAATCACTTTTTATGGATGCATGTGATATAGCAGTTAATGAAAGATATGAAAGTGCTTTAAAAGAAGCTGATATTGAACTTGCTTGTGAACCAAGTGTAAATGTTGTATCTGTTGATAAAGATAAATGTGAAATTGAATTTACATTTATATCTAAACCAGAAGTTGTTTTAGGGGCTTATACTAAACTTGGTGTTAAACGCGAAGAAGTTAAAGTAACTAAAGAAGAAATTGAACATGAAATTGGTCATATAAAAGAACACATGGCTGAAGTTGTTATCAAAGAAAATGGAACTGTTGAAGAAGGAAATACAGCTGTAATTGACTTTGAGGGATTTGTTGATGGCAAAAAGCTTGAAGGAGGAACTGGAGCTAATTATCCACTAGAAATTGGTTCAAATACATTTATTCCAGGATTCGAAAGTGGACTTATTGGAGCTAGTGTTGGAGAAACTCGCGAATTGAATTTAAAATTCCCAGAAAACTATACTGAAGAGCTTAAAAATAAAGACGTATTATTTAAAGTTACAGTAAGAGAAATTAAAGAAAGAGTTATGCCTGAAATGAACAAAGATTTCTTTGAAGATCTAGGAATTGAAGGTGTTGATTCTAAAGAAACTTTAGAAAGTCATGTTAAAAAAGAACTTGAAGATAGAAAAAATCATGAAGCTGATGATAAATATATTGACGAATTATTACATATCGCAACTGATAATATGAAAGTAGAAATCAATAATGAAATAATTGATTCTGAAGTAGAAAGAATGATTCAACAATATAGACAAGAATTAAGTATGCAAGGTGTTAGTCTTGAACAATATTTATCTATGACAGGTACTAAACTTGAAGATATGAAATCTATGATGAAACCTCAAGCTATAGCTAGAATTAAAACTAGATATTTACTTGAAGCTATCGTTGATGAAAAGAAAATTGAAGTTGAAGAAGAAGCTGTTAAAAAAGAAATTAAAGATGCTTGCGATAAATATGGTATTGAAAGAGATGAATTCTTAAAATACGTTGGCGGAGAAGACGGAATCAGATACGATTTGAAAATGCGTAAAGCAATTGATATCATTAAAGAGGGTTAATCCTCTTTTTTTTATAAATAATTTAGACTTCTTAATTTACTACTATTTAGGTATACAACACATAAAATGCTTACAATTTCAGATATTATTAATGGATAAATACCAATACTTAAAAGACATGTAACAATCATAATTATAGTTTTAAAAATGGAACTTATAAGAGTTACTTTCATAGTATAAGCTGAGTAATTTAATCCTTGTAAAGTGCTAACTAAAGGCCCTTCTAAGTAGAATATTGGGAAAAATATTGAAAGTAAATGAATGTAGTCATAACCTTTAGAAGTATTGTAAACAAGACTTAATACAAAATCTCCTTTGAAAAATACAAATGTACAAAATAAAGCTCCGATTAAAAAGGAAATGATCATACTTTGTCTTAGTCTTCTTTTAATATATATTTTATCGTTATAATGTTTTGATACTTCTGGTATTAATGTTGTATTTAGTGCAAGAGTAAAAAATGATGGCATAGTTAGTATAGGTATAACGTATGCATTATATATGGCATATTCACTTTCGATGAAATTTGAAGAATAACCTACGAATAAAAGCATATTAGTTAAAATTATTGGTTCTAAAAAGTAGCAGATATTACCAATTAATCTTGAAGAAACCGAGGGAATAGAGATGCTAAAAACATCATAAGCAATATGTTTATCCGGTAATACATCAGATACGGTAAAATGGGCATTTTTAGGGGCAAAGAAAAGGTATACGATAATCTGTACAAGTTCACATATAGCAGATATTATTATATAACCAGTAACGGCATGAGTGGTTGAAATGTTCATAAGGTAAGGCACTATTAAAAGCAATAGAATTAATCTTGTAAGTTGTTCAAATATGCTTGATATAGCATTCGGTAACATGTTTTGTTTTCCAAAATAGTAGCCTTTTATTATTCCGGAAATAGTTGTAAAGGGAATGACAAATGAAATTGATATTAAAGGATAATATAGATTAGGATTTTTTAATAAATTGTTAGCTAAAAATGGAGAAAAGGCAAATATTATTCCAATCATAACTACATTAAATAAAAGAGCAATCGGGACAACTGATGCAAAAATACGTATTCCTCGATAATTATTTCTAGCCATAATAACACTTATAGCATAAGGAAGACCAAGCTGAGTTATAGCAATAATAAGTGAATAACTTGGCATAATTAAAGAATATAAATTGATTCCATCTTTAATAATTCTTGTAAATATTATTTTAATAAAGAAACCTAAAAGTTTTGTAACAAGGGTACCAATAAGTAGAATAACAGTTGATTTGATGAATGTATTTTTCATAACATCCTCCTTTAAATTTAAACCAAAATATTATATAATAATATATGAAAAAATATTCTTAATTATTAAAGGAGAAAATATGGAAAAGAAAATTAATACTCAAAGAGATTTATATAATAAAGTGTTACCAGCTTTGAAAACAAAAAGACATGAACTCATTTCAGCTGGTATAAAAATAGTTAAGGAAGAAGATATCTGGAATTATAATAAAAATAAAAAATGGAAGAATGCGACATCTTTGACTTTAGCGGGTATTGTTGATGATATTTTAAATACTGATAATCAAGAATATGAAAATTATGTAGTACAAAAAATAAATAGTTTGCAAGGTGAATAAATATGGAAGAATTATATGAAGAACTTTTAAAAAAATGTGAAGAAAACGGCTATAGTGAAGAAGAGATGGAGAACATTAAACGCGCTTATGAATTTGCTTATAAGTGTCATAAAGGTAAAATGCGTAAAAATAATGAAGAGTTTATTACACATCCTTTAAATGTTGCTTTAATATGTGCTTCTTTAAATGTTGATTCAACAACTATAATTTCTGCACTTGTTCATGAAACAATAGACAATGGACCATCTTCATTGGAAGAAATAGAAAGTCTATTTGGAGAAGAAGTTATGCATATTGTTTCATCTTTGATGAAAGTTAATAGATTAAAACTTACTGATGAATCAGAGTCGACTTCTCTTTATTTAAGAAAAGTGCTTGTTGCTTTATCAGAGGATGTACGAGTTTTAATAATTAAACTTGCTGGTCGTGTTCATAATATGCGTACGATCGATCCTTTTTCAAAAGAAAAACAAAGACTTAAAGCAATAGAAACTCAAAATGTACTTATTCCAATTGCTCATAGATTGGGAATAAATCAATTAAAAACAGAACTTGAGGATATCTGTTTCAGAGTTTTAAAAAATGAAGATTATAAAAGTGTTGAAGAATCTTTACCAGCTAGTCGTGAAAAGCTAAATGAAATATTAGAGGAAACAAAAGAAACTATTATTGAAGAGTTAAAACAAAACAATATAAACTTCGAGATAAAGGGTAGAGTAAAGAGTAATTCTTCAATATATAACAAATTATCTAAAGGCAAAAAGATGAGCGAAATATATGATATCATTGGCCTTAGAATTATTTGTGAGGAAGAAAGTGAATGCTATTTGATTATTGGTTTAATTCATTCACTTTATAGACCAATTCCTAAACGTTTTAAAGATTATATTTCTATGCCAAAAGGAAACTCTTATCAATCATTACATACAGGTGTTTTTGGTCCAGAAGGATTTCCTGTAGAAGTTCAAGTTAGAACAAAAGAAATGAATGAAATTGCTGAACATGGTGTGGCATCTCACTGGTCATATAAAGAGCATTCTAAGCAAATTCAAAATGTTATGGAACAAAAGCTTCAAATGTTTAGAAATATAATTGAAGCTAACTCAAATGATATAACTGATGATGATACTTTTGCTCAAAACATGAGTGAACTTTTAAGCACTTCAATATATGTTTACACTCCAAAAGGAGATGTTGTAGAACTTCCTGAAGGCTCTTGCCCAGTGGATTTTGCTTATAGAATTCATTCACGAGTTGGAGATACAACGATTGGAGCAATCGTAAATGATACAATCGTACCTCTAGATTATCATCTTCAAGATAATGATATAGTTAAAATCATGACAAATGCTCAAAGTGAACCAAATAAGGATTGGTTAAATTTTGTAAAAACAACTCAAGCTAAAGCTAAAATAAAAGCTTTCTTCTCTAAAAAAGATCGTGAAGAATATATTGAACGTGGTAGAAACTTACTAGAAAAAGAATTAAAAAGGCAACATATCACTGTATCATCAGCATTGGATGATGAACATATAAATAAACTTGTAAGTGATTTAAAAGTTACTAATCTTGATGAAGTATTATTAAATATTGGAGCTTTAAGATATACACCAAGTTATATTGTAGATTTAATGTATAATGACAAAAAGAATGTTCAAGATGTTCTTTTGGATAAGGTAATGAATTCAAGTACACTTCCAAAGGTAAATCATAAAAATGATATCGTGGTTTCAGGATGTGATGATATTCTTGTTAATCTTGCGAGTTGTTGTAAACCAGTATTTGGGGATGAAATTATAGGATATATCACTAAAGGACAAGGAATAACGGTTCATAAAAAGGATTGTGTAAATGTTAAAGACTTAAACGAAAGACTAATTGATGTTTATTGGAATGAAAATAGAAATGACGAAAATAAATATTATATTTCGAAAATTACAGTTTATACGAATGGAGTTCAAAATAATATACTTGATATCGTAACTAAGTCTACAGTTAGAGGGATAAATATTAATAGTATAAATGAAGTTAATAAAGGTGGAAAAGTTTGTTATGATTTAATTTTAAAAGTAAAAAACAAAGTTGACCTTGATAACTTCATAGAAGATTTAAGAACTCTAAAATTTGTTACAAGTATAAGTAGGTATTAATATGAAATTAGTTGTAATGCGTAGCAAAAATTCCAGTGTGTCAGTTGGAAATGAAACTATTGGGAAAATTGAACATGGACTTATGATACTTGTTGGAATAAGTGTTGATGATACTTTAGAAGATGTTCAAAAATTAGCTAGTAAAGTTTTGAATTTACGAATTTTTGATGATGAAGCGGGAGTTATGAATAAATCAATTTTGGATGTTGGTGGAAGCATACTTTCAATTTCTCAGTTTACTTTACTTGCTGATACTAAAAAGGGAAATCGACCAAGTTATATAAAAGCGATGAAAGGTGACCAAGCTATAGTTTTATATAATGAATTCAATAGAATCTTAAGTGAGCACGTTTCGGTTGAAACTGGTAAATTTGGTGCTGATATGCAAGTATCAATCTTAAATGATGGTCCAATAACAATCATAATGGATAGTAAAGGTGACAAATAGTCACTTTTTTCTTTCATTTATGATATAATGAGTTTGGATGTGATAATATGAGTAATAAACTTAAAGGAATTTGTTTAATAATTTTAGCAATTGGAGTATTTGCTATGACAATCGTTTTTAATAACAATGATAATAAGATAGCTACTGAGCTTTACAATAATTATAAAAACGTTTCATCAACGGAAGTAAAAGAAGAAAATAATGGTAAGTTGGTTGCTACAAATGGTGAGATTACACTTCTTCAAGAAGAGTTAACCGATGAAGATTTTAATGTATCTGTTTCTTCTGCTGTTTTAAAAAGAAATGTTGAAGTATTTGTTTGGACAGAAGAACAAACAACAGAAAACGGGCAAACCTCATATACTTATAGAAAAAAATGGTCAGATGAATTAATAGACTCTTCAAAATTTAGATTTCAAGATAGATACATAAATCCAAAGAAAATATCTTATGAATCAAAAACTATATATAATAATCAAGTTAAACTTGGAGCATTTACTTTAGGTGAGAATGAACTAAAACAATTAAGTGTTAAAACAAAACTTACTCCTAATGTAAACAAGAAAAAACTTCCTAAAGGATTTAGCATTGTTGGAGATTATATAACTAATGCTAAAAACATTGATTCTCCAGAAGTTGGAGATATAAGAATATCTTACACATATAATGTTGATTCAAGTTTAAGCGTACTTGCAAAACAAAATGGTACATCTTTTGATTACTATAAAACAAAAAATGAAAAACAAGTTGATATCGTATTAAGTGGTATAAAAAGTGGAGAAGAAATTATTAAGCATTTTGAAAATAATAACTATACTAGAAATAATATTTTGGTGATATTATCTTTAATTTTAACTACTTTAGGAATAATTAAATTAATGAAAAAAGAATAGGGTTAACTATTCTTTTTTAAATTGGAAGCCATAGCTCCTAAAGAAGAGGATATAATAATAAGTAAATAAAAGATAATCATATATAGTGATAAACCAGTTTTAAATATTAAAGATAATAGGAAGAATGCGGCTGAATATAAGCTTCCGCAAAGAAGTCCTTTTGTGTAACCTCTTTCTGTTGATACATCAGCTATCATATAACCATATATGAAAAATATCGCGATAGTTAGTAATAAATATAATAAAGGAAATATGCTTACATTAAATAGATTGATTAAAGAAAATATAATTGTAAGCACCAATATTGAAACTAGGGGAACTAAACTTATTTTTAAATATTTTTTCAAAATTATCACCTAGTTAAATATATTATTTAATTTTTGAATTATTACAATTTAATAACTTCGTTTGCTGTATGTGAATAACTTCTAAGAAGTGGACCAGCACCTAATTTTATTCCTCCAAAGTAACGAACCACACATATGAAGACGTTGTTTAAATTGTTTCTTTCAATGATGTTATATATCGGAAGACCAGCTGTGTTGCTTGGTTCTTTATCATCGCTTTTTTTAGCTGTGTTTTCAAATTTGTAGGCATATGGAATATGTCTTGCTTTCTTATGTTCAATTTTTAAATTGTTTAAGATTTCTTGAACATCATCAATCGAGTCTAATTCATAGTAATATCCAATAAATTTAGATTTTTTTATTTCATAAGTATAAGTGTTTAATAGTTTCAAAACAATCACCTAATTTATAATAACATAAATAGTTAATTATTTGCTATAATAAGAATAAGTTTGGAAGTGATTTAATGCAAAATGAAAAAATTCATGAAAAACTAAAACTTGTACCACATTTACCTGGTAGTTATCAAATGAAGGATAAAAACGGGATAATAATATATGTTGGTAAAGCAAAAGATTTGAAAAATAGATTATCTTCATACTTTAATGGTCGAGTTACAGGCAAAACTAAAAAATTAGTTTCTGAGATTGATACTTTTGAATATATTGTTACAACAAGTGAATTGGAGTCATTTATTCTAGAAATAAATTTAATTAAAAAATATGATCCTAAATATAATATTTTACTTAAAGATGATAAGAGTTATCCATATATTGAATATAAAAGAAAACCTTATCCAACAGTTAAAGTTGTTAGATATCTTAATGTAAAAAAAAGAGAAAATAAACATCTATTTGGACCTTATGTAAATGCATCGGCAGCTAGGAAGATGGTAAACTTAATAAATAGACTTTATCCTTTAAAAAAATGCTTAAATGGAAGAGATTTGTGTTTATATTATCACATTCATGAATGCTTGGGCTACTGTGTTAAAAAGATCGATGAAGAAACAATTGATAATATGGAAAAACAAATTCTTGGTTTTTTAAATGGAAATGATTCAATTATTATTGATAGACTAATGGAACAAATAACTCTTGCTAGTGAAAATATGAATTATGAACTTGCTTTGGAACTTAAACAAGATCTTGAATATATAAAAGTAATACAAGAAAAACAAAGAGTAGAAATAAGCGATAGATCAAGTATGGATTTTATCAATTACTATTTTGAATCAGGTTTTATTTCAATTGAAATTTTCTTCATAAGAGCTGGGAAATTGGTTGGTGGGAAGAACAAAATAATACCAGTTGTAAGTGACGATGCAATAAGCGATTTAGAGTCTTCGATAGCTGTTTTTTATACTAAAAATGAAGTACCTAAAACAATTATTGTTAATAAGGATATGAATACAGAAATTTTATCTGACGCTATTGGAACAAAAGTAATCACAGTTGAAAAAGGTGATAAAAAGACTTTGCTTGATATGGCATATAACAATGCTAAAATCAATTTGAAAAACAATTTTCAAACAATTCAAAATAAAATTGAACGTACTAGTGGAGCTAATGAAGAACTAGAAAAACTTTTAGGTATGAAAATCAATAGAATTGATTCTTTTGATAACTCAAACTTGTTTGGTACATTTGCCGTATCAGGAATGGTTGTTTTTAAAGATGGACTTCCTTCTAAAAAGGACTATCGTAAATATAAAGTAAGTGTAGATAAAAATGATGATTATAATACAATGAAAGAAGTTACTTATAGAAGATATTATCGTGCTTTAGTAGAGCATGGGGAAATGCCTGATTTAATATTGGTGGATGGTGGAATAAATCAAATTCATGCAGTAAAAGACACGATTGACTCTTTACATTTGAATATAAAAGTTTGTGGTCTTGTAAAAAATGATAAACACAGAACTAATGAGCTTTTAGATGGAGATACTTTAGAATCTTATAAAATTGATTACACATCCAATTTGTTCCATTATTTAACACGTATACAAGATGAAGTTCATAGATTCACAATCAATTACCACAGAGAACTTAGAAGTAAAGGTTCAATTAAGAGTTTGCTTGATAATGTTGAAGGTATTGGCGATGTAAGAAAAAAGGAGCTTATGAAAAAGTATGGGTCTGTTAAAAAAATAAATGAAGCAAGTATTGAAGAATTGGATGAAATATTACCTCATAAAGTAAGTGAGTATTTAAAAAATTATTTGAATTCATTTTATAGTAAAGATGAAGAACAATAAAACTTGAACCTTATGTTTATTTATTATAAAATTATTATAGGTGAAGAATATGAGTAAAGATTTATATAAAAGTAGAAAAATGTATCAAAATCCAGTGGTTTTAATTATAGCTGTTGTGTGTGTAATGATCTTAGCTATATTTGTTATAGATATAGTTTCTAAAAAGGTTTCAATAGCCAAAATAGATAATGACACTAAAACTGTTTTAAAAGATATTATGGAAGTTGAATCAGAAAAAAGAAAAGAAGTGGCTGAAGAAGAATTTAAAAAGCTTGGGAATAATTCTCCAAATATAAATATTATTGAAAATGGTAATACACTTGTTTTAATCAATAATTCGTCTTACTTTACAATTGTTGGGGAATTATTTAAGAAACCTAAATACTATACAGCGTCATTTAAAGCCTCTTACAACGATTATCATGAGATAGTAGTGGAAAAGTATGATGATGGCGTAAATGACTCTAAAAACGATGATATAATAATAAAATAAGATATTCGTGTGAATATCTTTTTATGTAAGATAATGAAAGTGGGGGATTTTGATGATGCAAGCAAATGTATACATTGAAAGAATAAATAAAGTGAATATTATCATGAAAATTTTAGATTGTACTCATGTCATATATATTGGAGAAATGAAAAAAGTTGATATAAAGAGTTTTAATAAAAGATCACAATCAAGATTTATAATAGAAAAGATTGTTGCGGATTTTGAATTAATTAATAAACTGATTGATGATTATGATTTAATCAATGCTGCTACTATTTTGCGAGCAACACTGGAAAATATTTTTTATATCCTCGCAGTTAATTATGATAAGGAATTAAAAATTTCGTTGGATACTACTATTTCTGATTTTCGAAAAGTTCTTAAAGAGAATGAAAATGATTACTTTTTTGACAACATAGATTTAGACACTTTAAATAGCACTTATAAATATTTATGTAAGTTTGTTCATCCGTGTTCCATGAAAGAATGTTTATCTTCTTTAACAAATACTAGAAAATATAGAAAGTATATGCAAAACAGCATGAAACATATAATGGTTACTATAGAGTATATTTATTTATCACTTTTATATAAAAATAATGTTGATTCTCTTTATTCAGTTACAATGCAATTAGTTGTTTTTACAAATTCTTATAATGTTTTGTTATTTTTGCAAGAATCAGAAGGAGATACTTCATTTATAAAAGAATTTATGTTTAATGACATAGATAATAAATACGTAAAAGAGATACAGGATACAGTTGGAAAAATAAATGACACTCTAAAATGTGATCCGATGCTGATTGAAAAGCAAATGAAATTATTGTCTGATGAATTCGATATCTTGATAGCTCAAACTGAATATTACGAAATTGTAAATCATATTTTAAAAAGAAAAAATAAGATATTCGTGTGAATATCTTTTTATATACTTAAAAAGCGTCTATATTTGCTTATTAAATTATTTAAGAATACATAATTTTCATTGCTGAAATTATTCTTATATGGTGCTAAATCAAAACTATTGGGATTCTTTAATACTTGTTTATAGTTACTTTTTATAAATGAATATACAAAATCTATTTCTTTATCAGTTGTTTTAAGATGATTTTTGTTGGCAAATTTAATAATGTCTTCTTTTCTTAAATTGATAATAAAATTTTCTATAATATTATTCAAAACATTTCCTCCTCGTTATATTTTATGTTTTAATGGTTAATATATTAATATGAAAAGTAAAATATATTTAATTAAAATTTTAATTGTTGTTATTAATATAATTGTTGTTTGGAGGTTATATGATATTTGTATTGTCAATCATGAGAAATATGAGTATCTTTCATCAATAACAAATGAAAAAGTAATTGAATCTAACACTACTTTAAGAGGTAGGATTTTGGATAGTAAAGGAAATGTTTTAGTGGATAATAAAGGTATAAAAGTTTTATATTATACTAAAATACCTGAATTAAAAACTATTGATGAAATTAAAATTGCTGAAAGTCTTGCTAAAGTAATTAATTTAAATGACTTTAAAGTAACAGATTTACAGATAAATGAATATATTTATAAGAAATATAAAACGGATATTGATAAAAGAATTAATAAGGAAAAATTGAAAAAATATAATGAAAGAAAGTTAAATGAAAACGATTATTTAAATTATAAATATAGTCTAATAACAGAAGAAGAAAGAGTAGGTGTTTCTAATTTAGAGGTATATATCTATAACCTTATGAATAGTGGGTATAGTTATCAAGATAAAGTTATTAAAAAGAATTTAACGGATGAAGAATTTACTATGATAAATGAGATGAATTTAAGCGGAATACGTGTGGATATCGATTATGTTCGAATATATAAATATGATACGTCTTTAAATCAAATATTCGGGTCTATTGGACCAATTACTAAAGAAAATAAAGATGAATATTTAAGTAATGGATATAAACTTAATTCGATTGTAGGTGTTTCTTTTCTAGAGAAAACTTATGAAAAGTATTTGAAAGGAAGTCCACGCAAATACAAAATAAAAAGTGATAATACATTAGAACTTGTTGATGAAGGCAAAAAAGGAAATGATTTAGTTTTAACTATTGATATCGATAAACAAATTAAAATTGATAATTTATTAAAAGAAGAAATAATTAATGCTAAAAAGTCTCCTAATACTAAGTATTATAATGGTTCTAATATTGTTGTAAGTGATCCGACTAATGGACATATAGTTGCTATGTCAAGCTATGAGTATAATAATGGAACTTTAAATTATAATACAATCGGGATTTTAAAGAATTCATATACGGTTGGTTCCGTCGTTAAAGCTGCAAGTATGAGTACGCTTTATAAATATAATGCAATACCTGGAGAAAAGGTGAGGGATAGTTGTGTTAAGCTTTTCAGTCAAAATGAAAAGTGTTCATGGAAAAGTTTAGGCATAATTAATGATGTTGATGCACTAGCTTTTTCTTCTAATTATTATCAATTTTTAGGAGCAATAAAACTATCGGGAATGGAATACAAATACAATATGAAATTTAATCCTACTGAAGATGATTTCAATAAATATCGTGATTATTTTAAAACTTTAGGATTAGGTAGCAAAACAATGATAGATATCGATGGAGAAGACATTGGAATAGTTGGAAATATGATAAGTGGAGATTTGCTTTTAAACTTAACTATTGGACAATACGATACTTATACAACCTTGATGCTAAATAATTATATTGCAACTATAGCAAATGGAAAGTATCGTTATAAACTCAAAATTGCTGATAGCATCGTAGATGAGTCCTCTAATAAACAAAATATCAATAAGGATGAGATTCTTAATAACTATGAAATAAGTGCTGAAAATTATGAAAAGATCAAAGCAGGCTTAAGAAAAGTTGTTACAAATGGAACCGCTGCTTATTATATGGATAAAAAATATAATGCAAGTGGAAAAACCGGAACAAGTGAAACGTTTTATGGTGGAGTAAATACATATACAAAATCATTTATAGCTTACTTTCCAAGTGATGATCCGAAATATGCTTTAACCATTATTTCACCGAATATTTCATATAAAAATAGTACAAGTAATTATAAATATCCAATAAATAGTAAACTATCTAGAAAAATTGCTAATATTTTGTTTGAAAATTAACTATATATATGCTAAAATACTTATAGTTTACAAGTGAGGAGGCTAGATTTTTTATGGCAAAAGGAAAAACAGATGCTAGAATAATGGTTGGATTAAAGTGTACTAAATGTGGTTATATGATTAGACATACTGAAAAAAACACAAAAAATACTACTGAAAAAATAGAATTAAGAAAATATTGTCCAAAATGTAAATCAGTACAAGTATTTAAAGAAGCAAAAATTGGTAAATAAAAATATTTCAAATAAATTTTGTTTATTATTAAATTATGCAATAATGTATATTAATTAAATAGAAAAAGTTTTAAGAAGAAAAAAATATTAAAAGGAGGATTTTCATGAACATTAACATTAACGATATTAAAAACGGAATGACAATTATAATTGATGGAAAATTATGTTTAATTGAAGAATTCCAACATGTTAAACCTGGTAAGGGTTCAGCATTCATGAAGATGAAATTAAGAAACTTAAGAACTGGTGCTTTAGTTGAAGATACTTATAATACTAATATTAAGATTGAAAGAGCTAGAGTAGATAGACTTCCTATGCAATATTTATATTCAATGGGAGATAATTATGTTTTCATGAATAATGAAACTTATGAGCAATTAGAAATTCCTGCTGAAAAGTTAAAAGATCAAATCAAATTCTTAAAAGAAGGTCTTGAAATAACTATTACAATGTATGAAGGTGAAATTCTTGGAATTACTTTACCTGAAAAAATCGAATTTGAAATAGTTGAAACTAGTGAAGCAGTAAAAGGAAATACAACAAATAACGCTCAAAAAGATGCTAAAATCGAAACAGGATATGTTGTTAAAGTTCCATTATTTATTAATCAAGGAGAAAAGATACTTATCTCTACTGCTGATGGTAAGTATGCTGGAAGAGCTTAGTAATAGCTCTTTTTTTTATGAAATAATTGCTAAAGTATGTGTAAAGTATTGACACATTATTAAAAATTTTGTTATGATTGATATGTAAAATAGAGAAGGGACTTGACGTAATGAAAGAGTTAAATAGATTATTAAGTGAGTTGGGTATATCAAAAGTTAGACTAGCAAAATATCTTGGAGTTTCAAGACAAATGGTTTATAACTATTTAGAGTTTGAAAGTTTAAATAAATGGCCAAAAGAAAAAAAGATTTTATTATTAAAATTATTAGATATTGAAGATGGTGATGATGACACTATCGCAAAAATTAAAGTTAATACAGAATATTTGCTTGCAGTAGAGGATAGACTTAATGATGGTGTAAAGGAAAATCATGATAATGAGTTCTTGGATCTTAAAGGATTAAAAAAAGAAGAGCAAGCTTTAGTAAGCGATATCACATTCTTGATTAAAGAAAAATTAACTGATGATAATCATGAAGAAAATTTCTATGCTTTACAATATGTATATCACATGTTACAAAGTATGGACAATATTCCGGAAATTAAATATTTGTTAGCATATCTATCTAAATCTACTGGTTTTACATCACCTAATGTGTTTAAATTTAATGAGGATAAACAATTTATATTTGAAGGTATAATTCATTCTGCGTTCTCTTTATATAGCAGTGGGGGAGCTAGTAAGACAAAAGTTATAGAATCTCGTAATAGATTCATTGAAGATCTTGAAGAGAAAAAGGAAGAAGTTCTTACACGTACACAACAATTATATACTGTTAGAGTTCAAGCTTTAAGAGAACTTGGATATAATGCAATTAATCCAGATAATGCTGCTGAAGTTTTTGAAAAAATTGCAGAGATTCAATCAAGAAAAGTATAAAACTACTTTTCTTTTTATTTTGCTCTACTTCCCCTACCTACTTTGTTTTTAAATAGAGAAGAGTGCTTTTTATTATTTATTGTAGTAATGAATTACATTTAGAGAAATACTAAGAATGTAAAAATAGAGGGTGTTATTAATGATATTTTTCATGGTATAAATAATAATAAAATATATTTATATTAGCAAGGTTAATAACTAACAACCTTTTATTTAAAAATATACAAGTTAACATAATATATATTATATGAAGTTGTGGATTCTTGAAATTATTCTTTATAGTTATCCATATTTAATTATTAATTCTAAACTAATTATATATAATATTGTTTGTTATTATTAAAAATATATACAAAAAGCCATATAGTTAATTCTATATAGCTTAAATCATTATATATTTGTAAATTAAAAATGTTTTAAATTATTTTTCACATAATATTTTTTCTGTAACATCATATTCATTATCATATTTGCAAACGCTGTATTCATTATCATAAGATTTACAATCATATGCATAAGAACATTTATTATCAAGTTCATCATTTATATAATAATCTATTTCATCAACTACTCCACTTATAAAATACATTATAATAGGGAAGAGGAAGATAAAAATTACTAGGAATATCATTTTAAGTGTTGATATTACAATCCTGCTATAGCAAGTCCGCTACCGCCCTCCTCTACTCTTTTTGCTTGAATTAAACCGATTATTGATAACACTAAGCCTGCAATACTTGAAACAAATGATAATACAAACCCTACTATACAAATGCTATTAGTTCTCTTCTTTTCCATAAACTCACATCCTTTATAATATTATACTAAATATTCAAACAATATAAAACAATTATTATATTCCAATTATAATTGAGATAACTATATAAATTAAGGATAATAAAATGCCGTAAATAAAATATCTATGTTTATCAAACTTTAAAGATTCTTTATATATAGAATTTATGCTTAAAGTAATCATTATACCAGCAGTAAATATTAAAATAACTGCGATCATTATATCGTTAATATATTTATATAGAAATATGTATGCAAGTATTGCACCTAATGGTTCAGCTAAGCATGATAAAAATGTAGAAGAAAATGCCTTTTTAAAAGATTTTGTTCCTAAATATATTGGTAAAGCTATACATATTCCTTCTGGTATATTATGAAACATAATAGCTAAACTCAATTTTATTCCAATTTTTAAATTTGTTACACCTGAAAGAAAAGTAACAATTCCTTCAGGAAAATTGTGAACCATTAAAGCTATTAATGATAATATTCCTAATTTTAAAAGACTCTTCTCCCCTTCCATCTTTTTATCTAAAATATTTATTATTAAATATCCTGCTAAAAACGAAACAATAATTATGATTAAAGCTTTCAAAATAGAAAAACTATTTAAAATTGTAATGATTGAGTTTGGTAAAAGGTCAATTACTGATATTAAAATCATTACAGTGCCTGAAAACGCTAAAATAAGGCTTATATTAGATTTTTTACCAATGTTAGGTATAAATACTAATAAAGAACCTAAAAGCGTCCCAAACGAAGCTAAAAACGATAATAAAATAGGTATTAATATTTTCATATTATATATCTATTAATAAAAGATAAATTTATTCTTAAAATATTAGATTTTTATTATAATTAGAAATATCCTGTACATAATAATTGTAGGAGGTAAGATTTTATGAAAACTAAAAAGACAAATAGAACTTCTAAATGTAAGAGATCTAATAAATGTCATAGAGATTCTGAAACTTCAGAAGAATAATAAAAGAACGTTGATGATTAATTCAACGTTCTTTTTATGTTTGGCTTATCAAATTGGGCTGCTACTATCTAATAACTTTTTAATCTCCGTATTATCTTGAGTTAGTATTGAATCTAATTGGTTTCTTAAATATTTTACTGCAACAATTAAATTATTGCAGAATTCTTCTGAAGTTGTATTTAAGAATTCGGCTTCTTTTATTTAAATGGGATTTTTCATTAAAAGTTTTAAGGTTTCTTGATTAATTGATAATTTACTATTCAATTTATTTCTTAAGTACTCTACTGCTTCAACTATGTTTTTGCATAATTCCTCTATACTCATATTTAAAAATTCTGCTTCTTCATCTAAACTATATTCACATTTACTATTTAGATCAAATTCTGTTAATAAGAAGTATTCATATTTTTTTGGCAATTTGCTGTTTATAATCAATTCTCTAGTTAAAATGTTTGATTCTTTAAGTAATTTTATGTAAGCATTTACAGCATCCTTAATGTCAATTAATGTTTGTCCGTTTTTACTTGTTTCTACACTTAAATTGGCTGTTTCATTGTTTATATTTTCTTGAGAAGCAAATTGGTTCGTGTCTGTTACTGTTTCGTCTTGATTCTCTACTTCTTCTAAGACATTAATATTACTCTCACTTACAGTTTGACTTTCTTGCTTAGGTTCGTGAGAAAAAACTGTTGGTTGCTCATTTGTTGAAACGACTTCTTTGTCAGGAACGTCACTACCATTGTTTTTAAATATTGCGATTGCTGCATTAACAAAATAATTACGAGCTGTTTTATCCGCTTGTCTTAATATTGGTTTTTTTATATAAAATATACGTTTTCCATTTTTTTCAACTACATTTATATAATTATCAAAATGCACTTTTCCTCGAGCTGTTAGGTTATTATATAAATTTTCTAAATCTTCTTCACTATAACCACGATCTTTATAATATTCATTTAGAGTTTTATACTCACTGATAGGTACATATTTTCTTTTGTCTCTTTCATTAACTGTTGGTTTAATATTTTTCTTTTCGTCACTTTTTTTCATATTACTTTTTCTTCCTTGCTTCATTAAAGTTTCTATTTTTGCGTTTTCACTCTTTATTAATTGAAATATGGCAGTTTTTTCTTCTTCACTTAAGTCTTGGTTATATCTTTCATTGAAATTTTCATCAAATTCACGTTTTATTAATTCTTGCTCAGTTAAACTTAAACTTTTAAACGCTTCTAGAAATTCGTTAATTGTGTAACCTTTTTCTTTATAAAATTTTATTATATTAAATTTTTTTCTTGGTAACTTGGCATTCTCTTGCTCATTCTTATCTTTTGGTTTATCTTCTTTCGGTTTCACGGTTACAACTTCATCTTTTATTAGTTTTTCAATGACACTATTGGGTCCAGATATTACGCTTAGAATAATTTCTGCGTCTGTTTTAGATACTGGAATTGATGGTGATTTTACTTTGTCGAAATTTTGACCATAGTATTTTCGTAATACTGATTGAACACTTTTATCATAAGTTAAAAGTTCTTGAAATATGGCTTCCTTTCGATAATTATGTTTTTCTAAATGTGTTATTAACGCAGCAGGAATAGCTACGGCGTTTTGACTAGGATTGACTGTAAGATTCTTTTTTTGTTTCATAAAGCTGTCGAATTCACGTATTGCGAGCATTAATTTCTTATAAACATCATCTGTGTTAATGTTAAAAATTGTTGCAAAAGTTGATATATTTTGTTTTTTTCTATTAATTCCAAATCCGTATATGAAAATATCTTTATTTTCCGAAGTAAAACTAGTAAGTATATCATCTAATTCTGATGATTTTAAATCGTATATCAAACAAAGTTTTTTGGCCATTAAATCTTTGCTATTACTAAAAAAACCAACTAAATTTTTACCCTTTTCTTTAAGTTTTTCAGCACAAAGTACGTCCATTTTTATTAAAAGTTCAGAAAGATTATATTTATAAACTTCGTTTCGTTTAATTGATCCTTTTACATTTATTCCATCAAAATCTTTTCCATATTTTTTCCTCATCATGTCAAAAACATAACTTTCTTCATATTTAACGATTAATCTAAAAGTTTCTTCATCAGTTTTAAAATCAACCCAAGCTTTTTCCATAGTTCACCTCAATAGCTATTCGTACAATTTTTTACGATTTCTTGCTTTATTTTTATTATACTCTTTAATTGCATCTTTGAATAGCCTTGAATATAATAAAATTTCCGTAACACCTTCAAAAGAGTATCTTGATAAAATACATGCAAATAATATATAGTGATTCTTTTCTTTTTTAGAATATATACAAGGTATGTTTCTTGAAGTTAATAAATTTTCTTCTCTTAGTTCTTCTACTTTTCTCATTTCATTTGTCAAGAATTCATAATACGTGTTATCTGTATTGATTATTTTTGTTTGGCTATTAACCTTTTTATTTAAACGATATAAATATAGCAACATAAAATTATCTAGTTGTTCTTTAATTTTATCCAATACTTCAAGGTCATAGTAAAATTTTTCATTTAAATCAAATGTTTGAGGATCAAAGTAATCAAATAAGTTAAAATCACTTGTTTCATCATTTATCATTTCTATAAATCTATTGAAAACTTCATCACTAAATCCTAAATATTGTAAAAAGTTTTTTAAATTGCGAATTCTTGTATAGAATTCACATTTTAGAATTAAATTTGAGTTTGCGACTCTTGCTTTATTAGTTATTGCTAAACACTTGTTCCCCACTTTGTTAAGTGTATTTAAACTTTTTTCATCTAGTCTACATACCAATTCTTTTATCAATGTATTATTATAACCCATTCCTAATAGAAGTTCAAAAATGTTAAAACGCTTTTTAGTTAATTCTCGTTCTTTTACTATGTGTAGGTTACATGCATTGTAAGCAATTTTGTTCATTAATTTATCTATTTTAGCTTTGTCTTCCTCTGTTAATGATTCTATGCTTCTTTGAAGAAATTTTTTAGGAGTGTAGTATTTGTCTAATTGCGCTCTTTCTCCTTCTGTTAAAGCTTGAAGACCTTCGTCAACAAATATTGGAGGTACACCTCTAATTCCCAAGTAAATGTAAATATATTGATATGGGCATTCTGTAACATCTGTCTTATATTCAAAATTGGATTTATGTTTTAAGTTTATGCTAGCAAAAATACCATGTGGATTTGCGATTAAAAACATAATAGTTTTTGCTCTTTGCTACTCTTTTTATTTCCTTTTGTTAATTTTCCTGAAACATCATAGAAAAATTCGATTTCTTCTCTTCTTTCAGGTGATGCAAAATTGTAAGCTCGTCTTATTTCCTCCTCGCTTCTTCCAAAGATTTTGTAGTATTTTATTATATCTTTAATAAGACCGTTTTCATCACATAAAGTTTTCTCGTCTTCTACGTTTCTTTTAAAATTATTTTGGAATCTAGCAATAGTTTGATTAAGTATTTCTTTTTCTTTGTCTGATAACACTACATTTAATCTCAGTTTATAATCAACTGTAAAAGCTTTTGAAATAATTCTTTTTTCACAACCGTCCAAAGTTGACATCATTTCGAAAAATTCTTCTCTAGAATTTCCAAATGATATAAAATAGTCGCATAAATTAAAGTCCTCTATATTTCCTTTATAACCGATAATTTCAATATTTCTCATTTCATTATCAATTAATGCTGTTAATTTAGTTTTGGGATTTAAGAATACTGTTTTTAAGTTTTCAATGTCTTGTGCAGTTAGTTTTACTGATTTCTTTTTTACATCAGTATATAATTTTCCGTATATTTTTGCTAATGTTGCTTTTATTTCAGCTGAATAATATTTATTTAGTATGATGTTTATATCTGCGTTTTTGTATCCTTCTTTATTATGGTAACTATAGAATTTTTCTGGTAGAACAAATCCTGATTTTTTAGGTTTAGCTTCACTTTTTTTACTAAGTTCCATATGTAGACTACGTAGGTTATTACTTATCATCTTAGCTAATACGTCACAGTCACATTCTAATTCTTCCATGATTTCATCAATAGTTAAATTGTCTTCTTTAAGATTAAAGAATAATTCAATTGCACGTTTTGCTTTTAATGGTAAAATGCGAAATTTATCTTCCACTGCTTTTAAATCCATGTCATAACCTAAAGCTATTTTTTCAAGAATATTAGTTTCTTTAAAATAATGATTTATTGAAACTTCATCAATTTTTGGTAAGCAAGCTAAATCAACAGTAACTATTTCTTTTGCTATTGGATATAATTGCTTTTCGTAAAGAGATAAAATTGCTCTGTCTTGTGGTTTACAAAAGGATGAGAATTCATTTTCCAATTGCTCTTTTACAAATTTTGTTTCATTACCATAAATCAATTTTAAATCATCATAAGTTGCATTAAATGCTTTACAAGCTCTTTCTTCCATAAATAATCACACTGCCTTTGGGTGCATATTATAGCATAAATTCAGTCTCTTGGAAAGTATTTTTTGTATTCGTTATGTAGGGCTTCATTTGTTAAATGTGTATATATTTGTGTAGTTGAAATATCGGAGTGTCCAAGAAGTTCTTGTATTACTCTTAAGTCAGCTCCGTTTTCTAATAAATGTGTAGCAAATGTATGTCTAAGGGTATGTGGCCCGATTGTTTTTTTTATACCTTTTAAAGACGCATAACTTTTAATCATTTTAAATATTCCTTGTCTTGTTAACATGCGTCCGTGATTATTTAGAAATATGTAGTTATTTATTTCATTTTTTACAAGTTCAGGCCTATAGTTATCGATATAATCTTTTAAATACTTTATTGCGTAATCGTTTATAGGAACGATTCTTTCTTTAGATCCTTTTCCCATAACTCTTACAATACATTCGTCATAGTCAATGTTTTTAAATTCTAAATTTATTACTTCGCTTATTCTTAAACCAGTGGCATACATGAGCTCTAAAATAGCCTTATTTCTTGAAGAAAATGCATCAGTCACTTCGATGTCTAAAAGTTTATTTACTTCATCGATTGTTAAATACGTTGGTAAATGAGTGCCTAATTTAGGAGATTTTATTCCATCAGTCGGACTTACACTAATACGACCTAGTTTTAAGAAATATGAATAAAAAGTTTTTAAACTAGAGATGTTATGACTTACGGTTGATGGTGCTAAATCGCTTAAAGTTTGAATATATTTGTCTATATCTTTAGAAGTTATTTTAAGCAAGTCTTTGTTCTTATAGTACTCTTCAAATTTATTTAAATCGTTTTCATATGACTTAATTGTATTTTCGGAATAATTTGCTTCAACTTCTAAATATGATAAAAAGTCGCTTATATAGATGTTATTCATATGTTTCACCATAATAATGATAACAAATTTTGGAAAAATTTACAAAATAGATAATTGCTTATGATATAATTGATTGTGGTGATATGTATGGAACTTCTTGCTAATGCTTTGCGACCAAAGTGTTTGGATGATGTTGTTGGTCAAAAACATTTGGTTGGTGAAGATAAAATTATAAGAAATTTGGTTAATAATAAACATATATTTTCGATGATATTATATGGTCCACCGGGAACCGGCAAAACTACACTTGCATATGCCATCGTTAATGAACTTGGAATCAAATATCGTATGCTTAATGCAGTAATTAATAATAAAAATGATTTTGATGTTGCTATTGAAGAAGCAAAAATGTATGGTTCACTTGTTTTAATTGTTGATGAAATACATCGTATGAATAAGGACAAGCAAGATATACTTCTTCCCTATTTGGAAAATGGCCTTATTACATTGATTGGTCTTACAACATCGAATCCTTATTTTAAAATAAATCCTGCTATACGTAGTCGTGTTCAAATATTTGAACTAAAACCGGTTAGTAAAGAGGACATTGTGGTCTGTTTAAAAAGAGCGTGTTCTAAATTGGATAAGATAAATGTAAGTGATGAAACTCTTGAATATATTGCTTCTTTATCTAATGGTGATGTTCGAGCATCTCTTAGTTTACTAGAAGTTGCTTATTACTCGACTAAGGATGGCAATATCACGGTTGAGTTGATTCAAAATATTAATCCTAAAGTTATCTTAGATGGAGATCAAGATGGAGATGCACATTACGATTTAATAAGTGCATTACAAAAAAGTATTCGTGGAAGTGATGTTGATGCAGCTCTTTACTATTTAGGAAGATTAATAGTTATTGGAGATTTAGATATAATATTTAGAAGATTGAGTGTTATAGCTTATGAAGATATTGGACTTGCTAATCCTGGTATTGGACCTAAAGTTATGGCAGCAATTGAAGCAGCTAATCTTGTTGGATTACCTGAGGCACGAATTCCTCTAGGAACTATAGTTACAGAAATGGCTTTATCACCAAAATCTAACTCGGCTCATGTAGCTTTAGATGCAGCAATAAATGATATTTCAAATGGTGTAAACGGACGTGTTCCTTCATGGCTAAAGACCAATTCTAAAGATTATAAATATCCACATGATTATAAAAATTCGTGGGTAGATCAACAATATTTACCGACGGAAATAAAAAATAAAAAGTATTTTGTACCTCGAAATAATAAATATGAAATGAATTTAGTTAATATACATAAGGAGATGAAAAAATGAATATAGCAATAATTGGAACAGGAGTTTATGGTATTGCAATGGCTACTGCTCTTGCTCAAAATGAAAAAAATAATATAAAAATGTGGTCCGAAAGTGATGAATCACTAAATAGAATAGAAAAATCAAGAAAAAACTTTAAAGACTTGGGTGGAATAAAGTTACCTGATAAACTTGTATTCTCTACTTCTTATGAAGAAGTTATGAAGGATGCTGATTTGGTGTTTATAATGGTAGCTGCTAAATATGTTTCAAGCGTATGCGAGAATATGAAAAAATATATTACTAAGAATATGCACTTTGTTATTGGTTCAAAAGGAATTGAACAAAAAACATGTTTATTTATTGATGAAATATTTCAAAACAATATTCCAACAAACAAACTTGGAGTTATATCTGGGCCATCATTCGCAATTGATATAGCCTTTTTAGAACCTATTGGCTTGACTTTAGCTACTAAAAACAAAAGTACTGCTAAGTTGGTTCATGAAGCATATGAAAATACCAATATTAAACTAAGAGATACAAATGATATTGTTGGTATAGAAATTTGTGGATCTATAAAAAATGTTATCGCGATTGCTGCTGGAGTGTTAGATGGTTTAGGATACAAGGAATCAACTAGAAGTTTTCTTATAACAGAATCTTTGCATGATATTAAAGAACTTATTGATAATCTTGGAGGAAATAAAAAGACTATTCTTTCGTTTGCTGGTGTTGGAGATTTACTATTAACAGCAACAAGTGAAAAATCACGTAATTATACATATGGTGTGTTGCTTGGCAAGAAAGATATGAAAAAAGCAGCAGATTACATAAATACAACCACTGTAGAAGGATATTATACACTTAATAGTATATATGCCCTACTACGTAAGAAAAAAGTAAAAATGCCAGTAATTGATATTATATATGATATTGTAATAAATGGTGCTGACCCAAGGATTTTAGTAGATTTTCTTATGAAAAAATAATAATTTATAGCATTTTAAAAACGTTGATTATTTCAACGTTTTTTTCATGTCAGTATTACCATCATCTGTTGGATTTTCTTCCTGTATAGAAAAGATGTTTTTTTCACTATTGAATGACATTCTTTTATTTATTTCTTCTTTTAAAAGAGTAATTCCGTTAATTAAAATTTTACATAGCTCATATACATCAATATTTAATATTTCAGCTTCTTCTTCTAAACTTACTTCATTATTTTTGTTTACTACAAATTCACTTAAAAGAAAATATTCATATAATTTAGGCAATTTAAGTTTTAATAGTAATTCTTTTGTAATTATGTGCTCTGCTTTAATTCCTGATATGTATTCACTTATATACTCTTTTATCTCCTCAAATGATCGCTCTTCCTCAATTACTAAATTGTTTTGTGGATTTTCATTCTCTTTTGGCTTAGTTTTTGGTTTTAAATAAACCAGTAAATTTCTAGTAAAATACAAATATGCTGCAGTACCATGTTTAATTGTACCTTTTATTTCAAATTTGTAATTTTCATCACTTACTTTTATTATTTTTGTAACTTCATCAAAATATTTTTTTCCTTGTTTTGCTGATTTATATGCTAGAGTTAGTTTCTCATCGGTAATACCAAAGTTTTTATAATACTCATTTAAAGTTTTGCAAAAATCAATTTTTACTTTACAAGTATGATCTTTACCTTTTTTGTCACTTTCTTCTTTTATTTTCTTTTCTAGAAAGTTTGCTAAATTAGGAATTAAATTTAACTTAGTTACGTCCTTACCGCGTCCGAGTCTATATGTACATAACGATTTTGGTATATCTTGCATAAGATATCGAATATCATCTTTATTTAAATCAATAGCTTTTTTTAAAGTGAAAATATGTCTATTTTCATTTTCTTCAACAATGTTCATTAGTCTATGAAACCAATTATGTCGAAATGAGTTGGATGCCAAAGATGAATATAAATATTCTAAATCGTCATCATCAAAACCTAATGATTTATAATATTCATTTAAATTTTCATAATTTGTAATTATTGCTATTCTATTTGTTTTCGGAGAATGAAGACCAATATATTTTTCTACATTTTTGGGCAGGTTGAGTTTATCGGTTGATTTGCTGTGTGTAACTCTAAATCTATATAACATTACAGGTATGGTTTTAGTGTAAAAATAATAGCTTTTTTTATCAGTTTCTTCTATTGCCTTAGTCAATGTGAATATGTGTTTTTTGTCTTTTGTTTCAGTGATTTTTGTGGTTTCAGAAAGAACTGCTTTTTCTTTTTTTGTTAATTGCTTATATACTTCTTCTAAATCGTTATCATCAAAGCCTAATGCTTTATAGTAATCGTTTAAAGTTTTGTAATTTGTAATTATTGCTATTCTCTTTGCTTTCGGAGAATGAAGACTAATATATTTTTCTACACTTTTAGCCAGGTTAAGTTTATCAGTAGATTTGTTGTGTGTAACTCTAAATCTATATAATTTTACAGGCATGGAATGGGTGTAAAAATAATAGCCTTTTTCATCGCCTTTTTCTATTGCTTTAGTGAATGTAAATATGTGTTTTTTGTCTTTTGTTTCAGTGATTTTTGTGGTTTCAGAAAGAATTCCGTTTTCTTCTTTTGTTAATTGCTTATAAACTCCTTCTAAGTCGTTATCATCAAAACCTAATGCTTTACAATAATCATTAAATGTTTTAAAGTTTTTTATTGGTGGTGCTGATCTATTTGTTTCACCAGCCTTTTTTGCTGAAGAAGACAATTTTATTTCATCATTTGTTTTACCGAATTTAATTCTGTGTTTACACATTGATATTGGTATGTATTTTGCAAAATAATCACGATCCTTTTTGCTTAAATTTGATGATGGCGTTTTAAAAGCAAAAATATGTTTATCTTTTTTTTCTTCAATAATATCCAATAATCTATTAAAATAATCTTTGCGGATTGGATACTCTTCTAAAGATGAATACAAGGCTTCTAAATCGCTATCATCAAAACCTAATGCTTTATAGTAATCGTTTAAATTTTTATAATTTCTTATCTTAGGATAAGTTTTAGTAGAATTTGACTTTATGCGCTTTCTAACGTTCTTTGATAGCTCAAGTTTATCAACATTTTTGCCATTTCTTACTCTAATTTTACAAAGTCTTATAATAACACTTTGAGTATAATATTGATGGTTTATTTGATCTTCCTTTTGGGTTAGCCTTTTTGTCAATGTAAATATATGTTTGTGTTCTTCATCTTCGGTGACATCTATACATTCGATAAATCTTGCTTTTTCTTTTTCGTTTAGCTCATTATACATAGTTTCTAAGTCTTCGTTGTCAAATCCCAATCCATCACAATAATCATTAAATGTTTTAAAATTCTTTATTCCTTTTTTTACATTTATTTTATTTGGTATATATTCAGTAAAATGTCTTGATATAGAAGAATCGATATCTTTTTTTACAATGAAATCGTTTGTACCATCAAGTTTCCTTAAAACGCTGATGTAATTGCAAAATGTTTTTAGATCGTCATCACTTATTTTTTGATAGTATTTTTCTAGATCATTACCTGTGATTCCTATAGATTCATAATAAGTTTTTAAATCGGCAGTTACAGGAATAATAATTTTCTTCTCTTCAATTGCTTTTTTCTTAACTGCTATAGTAGGGATTGATTCTGGTTTTTTATTGGAATCTGTTTTCAAACTATTTTTCTTTGGCTGTTCAATATTTGCTGTTATTTTAGATATTTCTTTTTTAGTCATTTCAATTAAAGCTTTTCCTATTCCTTTATCTTCACTTCTAGTAAGTTCAAAAATTAATCCTTTTTCCTTATAAGATAATTTAACATCTTTAATCTCATTAAAATCTTTATCATATTTTCTCTTTATTAATGCACAATCTTTATCACTTAATGAACGATAAGCATTTAAAAAATCTAAAGATGAATACCCTTTACTCTTATAAAATTTTATTAAGTTAAATGTTTCTTCTTTTACTTTTAATGGTGTCTTTTTTAATCTTTTTATGTCTTCAGCCTTTTTTGCTCTTAATTTTGTTATTTGAACATCGATGTTATTTTCACCATCTAGAACAGAATTGATGATTACATCATCACCATCAGCAATTGGAATCAATGGTGACTTAGCTGAAGAGTAATTATATCCATAATATTTTTGTAAAGCGTTTTTTGTTTTATCGTCATAAATATTTAATGCATCAATTATTTCTTTTCTTTCGTAGCCTTTCTTTTCAATCTCGATCATTAACATACTTGGAATTTTAATTTTTTCTTTTTTATTACTTCTTATAACTTTTATATTAAACTCTAATTGACGTAAAATCTGTAATGTGTTTTTATAGAATTCTCTTGGTGTAATATCAAAAATCTTTGTAATATTTTTTAAATCGACTTTTTTTCTGTCAATTCCAAAGTAACACATGAACATGCTATAGGCTTCTGATGGTAATCTTAATGTAATTTTTTCTACTTCGTTTAAATTTAAATCATAAGCTAAGATTATCTTTCTAATCATTAAGTTATCAGGTGAACTGAAAAAACTTCTTAAATCTTTGTTTTTTTCTTTTAATTTATTTGCACAAAGAACATCTAATTCAATTAGCTTGGTTGCTAATTTTAACATATCTTCGTTAGCTTTACTAATCGGATTATTTTTAGCTCTATCGTATTTTTCTTTAATTATTTTGCGAACGAATTCTTCCTCATATTCCATTATTATTTTAAAAGTTTCTTCATCAGTTTTAAAATCTACCCATGGTTCTTTCATAAATTACCTCGTAATGCTTTTTGTTTTATTATACTCTTGAAAACAATTCTTGAAAAGACTTTAATTTTATAAATTAATAAAAAAAGTAACTAATAATTTAGTTACCCTTTATATAAAACAAAAGATTATTTATTTTATTAAATCGTTAAACACATATGATGCACATAAAAGTCCAGCAACGCTTGGAACTAGATTGGCTGTACCTAACATATTTATTTGTTTTGGCACTTCAGTTGATGATACAACATAAAGTTTTTTATTAATATGAGCTTTCTTTACTTTATTTCTTAATAATCTTGCGATAGGGTCATTGTTGGTTTTGTCTAGTGTTGTTATTTCAAGCTTTGTAGGGTCAGTTTTTTTGGCAGTTCCCATACAAGATATAAGTTTATATGAATAATGTAAACTTTCTTCCATTAATGCGAATTTAACATCTATTGTGTCACAGGCATCTATTATGTAATCAAAATTTTGATCTAAAAGATTTTTTATATTTTCTTTATTTAATTTTTCTTTTAATATTTGTATCTTAATATTTGGATTTATTAAAAGTGCTCGCTTTTTTGCTTCGTCGACTTTGTATTTACCGATATTTGTTGTATTAGTTATCAGTTGCCTATTTAAATTAGATAATTCTATTGTATCAAAATCCACTATTGTTATGTTACAAAATCCATTTCTTATAAATGCTTCTAAGGCATAACTTCCTACACCACCAACTCCAATAAGAAGAATTTTTTTGCTTTCAATCTCTTTGAGTTTTTCTTCTCCAATAAGACCAATTAATCTTTCAAACATAATATTCACCTTTCTTGCAAATAAAAAGCCTAAGAAAAGCCAGTGTGATAAAAGCCCGCTCTCACGAGGTGGGCATCACATGACCTGAATTAGGATCCCTAGCCAATGACTAGGTCTTCAACACAACAAGCCAATTAGATTCCCAATAATCACAATTAGTCGGTTTTATGTAATAGCCTCTCTTAGGTAATTTAACTATACCATATAACTATTATTTAGTAAATAAAGTTTACATATATTTACATGATTGAGTTAGTAATTTACCAACTTTATTGTCTAATCTCTCGTTTATTTCATCAACAACTTTTGCTGTTTCTTCTTCAAAGTCGTAATGCTCATCTATTGTCATGTAGATATCACTATCTTGATGCTTTAAATAATATGTAACCATATATTCTAATAACAAAATATTTATTTCATATGGCAAGTATGAGGAAACTGCTATTATTTTGTGACGAATACCATTTTGATAAAATACAGTCATTTTTGGGGAATTTTTGTTGTCATTTTTTAATAAAACAAATCCACAATCACGAATCACATCATATATTCCACCCATATTGTCTTTACAACTTGAAGTAAAATGTTCTATAATTTCTTCTTTTTCCATAATATTCACACCTTTGTCGTATTATAATAAAAACAAAAGAAAAAAGCAATGTTTTATTGCTTTTGAATAGGTTTCCAACGGAATAATACATCACAGTTTGAAGAATATGGTGCAGGGTTTGGCATATCCATTTTGACAATTACAGGTATTTTAAATGCTGAACCGAAGGCTACCATTGTTCCACTTTGTAAACTTGTAAGTTTTTCAATAATATCTCCACTTATATTTGGTAGCATTTTATTGATATACTCTAAATCTCTTGGGTGAGTCATTTTTAAAATACAAAAGTTACTTGTTTGAGCTATAACTGTTTCAGATATTTCCACTGGACGTTGGCTTACTAAATCAAGCATTACACCATATTTTCTACCCTCTTTAGCTATACGCTCAAAAATGTTGTATCCTAAAAGAAAATGATCGTTATCGTTTACTACATATCTATGTGCCTCTTCTATAAACAAATGGAAAGGTATAGCTGCACGAACTCTTCTTTTCTTTGCAAAATCAAAAATCATTTTAGAAAAAATCTTTACAATAGTTTTTGCTAAGTTATCATCGATATCTTCTAAGTTAATATTGATGATTTGACTACGTCTATTGTTATGAATTATTAATGATGAAATATAGTTATCAATTGTTATATATTCTTTGAATGAGAAAAACTTTCTGTTTGATGAGTTGTTTAAGGAATGTAGTCTAACTTGCATGATAACGGCATTGTCTTGCATAATTCTATTTCCTAAAAATCCGTCACCTATTAACGTGAATGATAAAGCTCTTTCAAGATCATTTAATGTATAAAAAGCATCTGTTGGTACTTCTATTCTACTTTCTAATTCATCATCAATAAATTTTAGTAAATATTCATTTATAAGTACTGATTCTCCAAACTCGCCATTTCGATCTATTCCAAAACATTCACTAAATTTACGAGTGTATCCAATTCCTTGAATGTCTGTATTAACGTTGAATTCTGGCGTCGAGCAATCGTTTATAATAGTAAATATATCATTTTTCTTTCCAGCTGCATTTTGATTAGAAAATAAAACCGACATTATAGCTTTAGCTATCAAATGATTTTTAAGTTTTTTAGTTTCTTCGTCATCTTTTGAAAATAGTTTTGCTAATTTTAACATTCTTTCTACTATTGTATATTGATGGTGATTATCTGCTTGTAAAAGCAAACATATATCATCAATGGTTAGTAAGAATACTGGGATGTTAAGTTGAACATCGTCCGGATCTGTTGGGTTTGATGTTATAAATTTATATTGATAATTTGGATTTATTTGGTTCAAAACTTTAAAGGCGTTTTTGTACTCACCATAAGCATCAAATATAAATAAGTTAGCATTATACGATAAAAATTGTTTATTTAAAAAGATGTTTTGTACAATTCTTGCAACTGAACAACTTTTACCTGATCCGGTATTACCAAATATAGCAGCATGATTTGAAAAGAATTGGTTGATGTCAATATAAACATTTTTATCCGGATATATTGCTGAGTGACCTAAATATAAACTTTTGCCATCCTCTTTTCCGAGAATGATACTTAATTCTTCATCATTTATAACACGAACTTTACTATCAAGTGTTGGTTTTTTTATTGTTCCAGCGATAAAACGATTTTCAATAAATTGTCCCAATAAATCAATATGAACTGTGTCCGTATCAACCTTCTTTACTTCACCTAATAACTTATCTGTATCATTTTCGAAAACAACATGTAAGTTCATCAAATTAGGAACTACCATATTATCTTTATTGATATCAACTACAGCCGTTATATCATCTATATAGCGTATTTTTCCAAACATTATAACCAACCTCTTATTCTATTATTCATTATATCATAAATTTTATTCAATTCCATCACTAACTTCAATAAATGAAAAGTCTGCTTCATTAAATTCAATATTGGGATTATTTGCATAGATAGTAAATAGTACATCATCTTTATCCACATGATCACCAATATATTTGTTTAACATAATACCAACAGTGTAATCAATTGTGTCATCTAAAGTCTTTTTTGAAGCTCCGAGTTTGGCAGCAAGTTCCCCGGCTCCATACGCATCTATCTTGGTGATTGTTCCACTTTTCTTAGAATGAACTTTTATTTTGCTATCGGCAACATGTACATTTCTTAAACTTCCACCTTGAGCATGAATAAATTCATAAAATTTATTTAATGCACGTTTTGACTCAATTGCATATCTAGCTTGTTTATATCCTTCTTCTAATCCTGATGAGAAAGTCATATCATATAAATTAGCAACAATTTCGATACATGCATCATATAAAGGACATTTTTTACCATTTAATACATTCATAGCTTCACAGATTTCTAAAGAATTCCCGATTGCGTATGAAAGTGGTGCGCTCATATCTCCAATAATTGTTCTAACATTTCGATTATAAGCTTCTCCAATTTCTATTAAGTATTTGCTTAATTTTTCGGCGTCTTCACGAGTTTTCATTAAAGCTCCACTTCCTACTTTAACGTCTATTAAAATGTTTTTAGCGCCCAAAGCTAGCTTTTTTGACATAATACTAGATGCTATCAATGGAATTGATTCGGTTGTTCCGGTAACATCTCTAAGAGCATAGATAACTTTATCAAGTGGTGTTAAATTTCTTGTTTGAGAAACAACAGCAAAACCAGTATTTTCTACTTGCTTTATAAATTCTTCTTCAGATAAAGAAACATTGAAACCAGGAATGCTTTCAAGTTTATCAATTGTTCCTCCTGTAATTCCTAATCCTCTTCCACTCATTTTGGCCATTTTCATACCTAAAGAGGCGCACATTGGGCCAATTATTATAGTGGTAGTATCTCCAATTCCTCCAGTTGAATGTTTATCAACTAGATTTTCAATTTTTTCTCCTAAATGAAGCTCATCCCCACTTTTTAAGAATATATCTGTTAAAGCAAGGGTTTCAGTTAAATTCATACCATTTATTACAATTGCCATTAAAAGAGCGCTCATTTGATAATCAGGTATTTCCTTATTTAAATAACCATTAAACGCATAGAAAAGTTCATCGTAGCTTAAACTTAAACCATTTTTCTTTCTTGTTATAATATCTAAAATATTCATCGTATCACCTACTATAAAAAGTATAGCACAAAAAAACACTTTATTAAAAGTGCTTTTTACCACATATCCGTAGTTATTCCATCACCATTTGGATAGATATCGCTCATCTCAATTACATACGTTAAATTTGGATTATTTACAATTCCTTTATATCTTTCGTAAGTATAAATTTTTAATTTTGGAGGTAAGGATTCGGCAGTATAAATTGTTGTGTCAGAAATTCCAACAATCAGAGCTGCATGTCCGTTTCTTGCAATAAAATCTCCAACTTTATAATTACCATTTTTCATGTATTCTACTGTTATTGTATGATGTGGTCCTAAATCAGAAAGATCATCATTAAATTGTTTATAATCTCCGGCCCCTACATCACCAGTTTCAAAGCCTCCATTATACATTGCCCATGTAACAAAACCAGAGCACGTAAAACCATTAGCTTTGTATCTATTTACAAAATTGTCGTATAACTTGCATCCCCACATTTTGGGTCCTGTTTTTGTACTTTTTACAATGCTTTTGTATTTACTTTTACTTAAATATAGTCCTTTATGATAATATCTACCTTCTCCATCGATATAAGGACGATACCCATGCCCATTAAGACGCCCATTTTCATTAAAATAACCAATTGTGTATGGAAATTCCAAGGTTATGAATCTAGCAGCAGCTAACACTCCGCCTCGTGAGCCTTCTCCCATTTCTATAACACGCGATCTTAGTATATTATCTAGAAGTTCGGCCTCTTCTTCTGTATATCTTTCGCATGGTAAATATGATTTATTTGTGTTTAGAGTTGGTGGAACTATTAAATCAGTCACTTGAATCTTATATCTTTTAATGTTCCTATCAGTTAATGACGCTGTTACAGTTGCGGTGCCGACACCAACACCATATAATGTACCATTATCAATTTTAACAACGTTTTCGTTATCACTGACTAAACTAATGGTTTTATCAAAATCATCAGGATAGTCAAATATAAAATCAATTTGTTTCTTGCCGTTTAAAGCTAAATAATAAGTTTCTAATTTATCAAGTGAAGATGAAAAAGTTCCTTTAATTTTCTTTATTTCCTTTTTAGTTATTATTAAATCGCTGTTGCTAGTCTGTTTTTTGTCAAATAGAAAAATTAAAATTATACTTAGAGTAATACTCATAATAATTAATATTATAATACCTCTTTTTTTCATATATCAAACTCACCTGTTAGGATAATTATACAAGATATTTTTCCATAATAAAAGAAATATTAAATGTTCAATCTAATATTTCTTTTTTAATACCATCTGTGTTAAGTTTTCTGCTTCTTCTAGAGCAGGTAGATTATCTTTGTGAAAACTCTCAAATGCGCTTTCTGCTTCTTTTACTTTTTGCATGCCTTCAGTTATTGCTGAATTTATCACATCCAGTTTGTATTTAGTATATTCAGTATATTCACGAATCGGTTCTATGTCATAAGAATCGTTGAAGCTTTTTGTTGTGCTACGATTCATAACAAAAACAGAATTAGATGGTGGCGATATTGTCAAACAAACGTCACCCAAAACAAAGCCAAATATATTTTGAGTTGATGGGTCCGTTAAAATTGTCATAGAATCAAAATTCACTCTAGGAAGCGCGTGATTGTAATATCCTTTCATTTTTTCATAATTTAGTGTTGAAAATATCCCTGGTTTAAGATATTTTGTAATTAATTTTTTGTTGATTTCTTCTCTTGGTAATGGAAATTCTAAACACTCATCTAAAAAGGCGTCAAAATCTTTTTGATTTGTTGTGTTTAAATGACCGGAGGCAATGTCAGATTCATAGCCTAGACTTTCATATATTTTATTTAAAAACACTGCTGAATGTCTACATACGCCATGCCCGTTTAAAAAAAAAATTTCCTCCATTGCTATACTTTTTTTACCGGACATTTTTACCGGATGATGACAATTTAAATCATATGAAAAACTTCCGAATCTAAACATAGAATCAAAAAGTTGATATGCTTCTATCGGATTATTAGGTTCAAATTTTTTAAATTCTTTGATTGTGTTTTCAAGTATTTCATTATAAATAATTTTAATTGTTTTTATGTCTACGTCATTTTGAGCCATCGTTTTTTCAATTTTACATTCATTATCACCGAGGTGACTGGAAATTCCTAAAGCGACTACAAAAGGTATAGGACTTTTTAATAACAATACCATTACCGGAGTTACGCAACAAATGGCACCTAATTTAAATTCGTTTATTCTTCTTTGCTTCAATAATTCTTCGTAACTGGTATTGTCATCAAATTTTTTCATATTTGTCCTCTTCTTATTTTATCTATATTTCTTTTTTAATGTGTTTTGTAAATGAGACTCTAATTCATTGAGTTCGTTTAAATGCGTTTTATAAAAAATTCTATACGTATCTAAAGCTTCAATACTTCCATAATTTCTTCTGGCTATCTCTATTTCTTTATCGAATAATGATTCTGGGTAGTCATAATTTTCTCTTATTTTTTGAATACCCAATACATCACTTATAAAGAAGTTTTTTTGGTAAGGCATAAAACTTATAATGTGATCGTCTTTTGATAATTTAGAATAACCACAATCCTTTGGTAAAAATAAGTCACGAGTCGCTTGAGTGTAAATTTCGCCATTGTAGGCATCAAGCATAAGTGTTGCTCCGTTAAAATTTGCACGGGTTATAAGATGATTCCCTGCTCTTATACTAGTTAATGAACTAATTTTTTTCATATATTCACTTTTTATATTTGCTGCAGAAACACCTTTGACAACTTTTTCACGCATACCACTTGAAAGCTTAAACGAACTTGCTGTTTCCATAATTTTTATTATTTGTTCTTTTTGCTCTTGGCTTTCTAGTACATTAAAAAAACCTAAACATACATCACTTTCATATCCCATCATACTATAAAGTTTTTGTAATAATGCGGAAATATGACGACATACACCATGACCATTTAACGCAAGAGCCCCCATTATTTCTTTTTGAATTAAATATGATCTTACCACATAGTTGTCAATCTTATCATACGAAAAAATACCACTATCATACATAAAATAGATCAGATAATATATATCCAAAGGATTTTTTACGTTCATATCACTTGCTAAATTTATCAAACTTTTAATATATTCTTCGTATATCTCTTTTATAGCTATAATATCAGGATCTTTTTGAACAATTTTCTTTTCTAAACTATCGCTTAAAAAAGGATATAAACAAAATGATAGAGAGAATATAGCAAGTTCTGGGGCGATGTAATAAATTCCACCTAATAAAGAAGCCACTTCTATAGCTATAGTAGACCCTTTAAGTTTCTTTTTTAGTTCTAGTAATTCTTCATAAGAATAATCATCGATTTTTTTCATATTTATCTCCATTTAAATAACATAATAAAAATCCAAAAAAATGGATTTTTATTTAGTTAAAATTTTACCATTATGTTCTTGACCTGTTGTAAAACTATAACTGACAAAATCATCAATGTTAGCAAGTTTTTCAGGATGTTTTATATCGTCGCCATAAAAATAATATTTGAATACACAATCTTTTCCAAAAAATCTAATTTCAGTGTTCTCTGTAATTGCTATTTTGTAAATGACTAGATTTCCAGTGCCATATTCGTCTTTTTCGTCATAATATGTAAAATAGACGTTTCCTAGTTCGATGTCATTTTCTGTATAATTTGAAATATACAAGTTTTTAATAGAACTGCTATAAACGTTAATTGGTTGATTATTTTCATCATAATAGTTCAACCTTAACATATCCAACCTTGGTTTCTTTTGATAGATCCATTTATAAACGCTTTCGTTAGGGTTGTCTATATTCATTTCAGTTACCCCATCGATATCAATGCGTGCTAAATCAATAGTGTTTGGATTTGTTATTGTTAAATTATTAACACATAAATATTTTATTAATTTATTAAATTCATCATAAAATCTGTCGCTTCTTATTTTAAAAACCGAAGTGTTGCCATCAATTACTGATAGTGTAAGGGCTACGGAGTTGTTCTCTACATCTAGACCATCATAACTTATTTCCACTCCAAAATTTTTAAATTGGTCATTAAATTTTTTAATTAACAAATCGTTTAAATTAGAATAATCATACTTTTTATCTTTTTCACTGTAGTAACTAATATCGTAAATACGGTCTATTACATCGTCAAAATCATCTTTATTAGGATCATAGCTTATCAATGATGATTTGGATTTCACAAAGAAAGGAATATCTTCTAATTCACTAAAGTGTCTTGAATTAACATAACTAAACTCTGAATCTTCAAAAATAACTTTTCCAACATTTAAATTTTTAAAGTAAGTACCAACACCTATTTTAGTATTGCAAAAAGAAATAGTGGTATCTTTTGCTTCTTCTTCTGCTTCATACTTGACGTCAATATCACCCAAATTTACATTAGAATACTTATCATTACCAATGATTTGAATGTTTTTTATAGTTCTTGAGTATAAATCAAGAGTTATACTCATGTCATCAGAATGATATAATGTTAATTTATCTAGAACTGGAGAATCATCTTCTATCCAATCCAGTGTATCTTCATCAAAATCCCCTAAAAACAATTCACTCAAACTATTTGTGTCCAAATTAGAACAATCTAATAGAACGTTCTCAGAAACAAATAATTTTTTTACTTTTAATGTGTTTAGCAAGCTATTAAATTTTTCAAACCATTCTGGATCATCCATAGTTACTTTTCTAATGCGGTCCATACTTATTTTATTTGATTCTAAGACTAATAGATTTTGAGATTCGCTGTAACTTTTGATAATAACTCCATACTTTTCTGTTTCAGAATTAAAACTAGCTATTAATTCTTGATCAGTTATCGGGTTCTCTTCAAGCAAAATTTGCTCATATGCTTCTTCTATTGTCATAGGTTTAAAACATGAATAATCAGTTGAATATTCATCAGTTGAATCTAATTTTATTCTATTTACTGTCTTTTCATCATAATGAATCTCGTTGACTACTGTTGTCTCGTCATTTTCGACAGTATTTTCAACGCTTTCTTGAACTTCTTCCACTTTGTCATTGCTATCTGAATAACCGTCAGATCCAATAGCTACAAATCCAACGGCTGCAAATAATGCTACATATGCGGCTGCTTCTTGTGGATATATTGTGTTTTTACTCATAAAATCCCCTTTTCTTTTAAAAACTGTTTCCTATATTAACATATTAAAATTAAAAAAGCAAATTAATTTATCGCTTGAATATTCTTAACTAAGTGTAAAAGTTAAAAAAATTCATTTTTTATTAAAATTAAACCTAAACTAATACATCTTTTTTAATACTTTTTGTGTTAAATTCTCAGCTTCTTCTAGTGCTGGAAGATTATCTTTATGAAAACTATCAAATGTACTTTCCATTTCTTTTGCTTTACGCACTCCTATTGCTATCGCCGAATTTATTCTCTCTAATTGGTATTCTGTATGTTCAAGAAAATCTTTTGTTTCGGTTTCTTTATTAAACGACTTTGTAGTTTCGCGATTTAAAAGAAAGATTTCTTCAGATTCTGATATTGTTGAATATATATCATTCATAATTGAATAAAAAATATTTTCAGTTGCTGGATCAGTTAATATAGTCATTGACTCAAAATTTACTCTAATAAGCGCATGATTGCCATATCCAGCTTGTTTATCATAATTAAGTTTTGGAAATATTCCTGGCTTAAGATATTCGGTTATAAGTTTTCTATTAGTTTCTTCACTGATAAGCACTGGATTTTTCTTACATTCTTCCATAAATGTGTGTAATTTTTTTGAATCTATTGTATTTAAGTGTCCAACAGCGATATCGGATTCATAATCTAGACTTTCATATATTTTATTCAAAAAAGCTGCTAAATGTCTGCAAACACCATGTCCATTTAAAAAAAGTGTTTCATTCATAGTTACTATTTTTAATTTAGACATTTTTAATGGATGGTAGTAATTTAAGTCGTACGAAAAGTATCCGTGTCTAAATATATAATCAAAAAGTTGATATACTTCTATTGGATTTTGAAGATTAAGCTTCTTAAATTCTTTTATGGTGTTTTCAAGTATTTCATTATAAATAACCCTGATTGCTTTTATGTCTTCGTCATTTTGGGCCATGCTTTTTTCCATTTTGTTTTCTTTATCAGTTAGCTGATATGTAAGTCCTAGAAAAGGAATAAAAGGTGCAGGACTTTTTAATAGCATCATTAATGCAGATGATGCGACGCAAAGTGCACCAATTTCAAATTTACCTATTATTTTTTTCTTTAACAATTCTTCATAACTATAATTATCAAACTTTTCCATAATGTGCCTTTCTAACTACAGTGATTCTAAAGTATCATCTGTAACTTCATTTTTTTAATTATCATTTACTGAACAGTTTTTTTAAAGCTTGTATATCTCTTTCTGCTATTTCTAAAATGTCTTTATTTGCTTCATAAAAAGTTGTATATAAATCTATTTGTTCAAGATACTCTTTATAATTTTGTTCTAACGATTCTACTTCATTTAAATCTGTTCTACTTGCATAATCATATATTTGGATTTGAGGAAAAGATGTGTATATCTTATCTTTAACTTCCTTTTTGGTAATTTTTTCGTATGGTATAAAAAAATGCAACCAATTCGCTTCTAATAAATCTGGATAAAAAGTGGTATATACAGCATGTTGAGCTAAATCAAATAGATAAGTTTTGTCTGTGGTATTCACGCTTGTAACCATATGATTTCCAGCAGAAATATCTATACTTCTAACATCACATTGTAATTCTATTTCTGTAATACTACTTTTGCGAACTGAAAAATACTCTTCAATATATTGTTTTGCTTCACTATGAGATTTAGTTTTTAGCAAATCTTCTCCATTTGGAATACAATTAAGAAAACCAATCATTACTGAACTATCATAACCAAGTAAGCTATATATCTTTTGTAAAAATACGGATCCGTGTCGACATACTCCATGACCATTTAAGAAAAATTTGTGTTTTACTAAGATTTCTAAACTTCTATTAGGTACCTTATTTGAAAGACGTTCATTCCATTCGTTTTTATTATACGAAAAACAGCCATTTTGACACATTAAACTCACAACAACCCAAATGTCTAGTATGTCATTAGCTTTTAATTGTTTTAAGGTGGCTACGGTATGAGAAATTATGGCGTTATAAATATTTTCTAACTCATCATTATACCTTTTTATGTCTGCTTTCTTGCTACTGGTTACACGATATAGATTTTTTTGAAATAGATTTTTTAAATTCATATGAACAACCTCTCGTTTAAACATAAAAATATTATATGAAATTAATCTGTTGTTGTCTAGCAGTCAAAATAAAAAGTAGCATTATTTTTTGCTACTTTTCTTCTTATCTTCTTTTAATAAATCTCTTATTTCTTTTAAAAGTTTTACTTCATCACTTTCAACTTTTTTAACTTCTTTTGCTTCTTCTTTTTTGCCAAAATCTTTTAGCTTGTTAAAAAATTTAACAATTAAGAAGATTACAAAAGCCATTATAATGAAATTGATAACATCAGTTAAGAAAGCTCCATATCTTAAATGAAGATTCCATATATTTAAAGTGAATTGATTGAAATTAACTTCTGAAAAGCATCCTAATATTGGTGAAATAATGTTATCAGTTAAGCTTGTAACAAGGCCTTGAAAAGCGGAACCAATAAGAACACCAACTGCTAAATCAAGTACACTTCCTTTTAGAATAAATGATTTGAACTCATTTACAAACTTACTTTCTTTTTCAGTTAATTTCTTTATATTCTTTTTAGCAGCTTCACGAGTTTCTTCTTTCATTAGTTCTCCTCGCTTTCAAGAATGGCTTTAATTCTTCTAATTCCTTGGCTTGATGCTTCTTCTTTTTTGATTACAAAATGTCCAAGTTCTCCAGTATGTTTTACATGTGGGCCACCACATAGTTCTTTTGATACATCACCTATTGAATAAACAGTTACGATATCTGGATATTTTTCTATAAACATACATTCAGCACCTGAAGCAATGGCATCATCTTTACTCATGCTTTCTACAGTTACTGGTAAATCTTCTTTAATCCATTCGTTTACGATATCTTCAGCACGTTTCTTTTCTTCATCAGTTAACTTGTGATCACAGTTGAAGTCAAAACGCATTCTTTCAACAGTTATGTTTGAACCTCTTTGATGAGTGTCACTTCCTAAAACTAATTTTAAAGCAGCATTAAGTAAGTGTGTTGCAGTATGATAACGCGTTTCAATTTCAGAATTTCCAGCAAGTCCACCTTTAAACTTGGCTGTAGAACCAGCTCTTGATAGTTCTTGGTGAGCTTTAAAACATTCGTTGTAACCAACAACATCAACTTCAATTCCGCGTTCACTTGCAAGTTCAATTGTTAATTCAAGTGGGAATCCATAAGTATCAAATAAGTGGAATGCTGTTTCTCCATCAATAGATTTTGATCCATTACTTACTTTTTTATCGAATTCTTTTAATCCCTTTTCAAGGGTTTTAGCAAATTTTTGCTTTTCGTTTTTTAGAACATCTAGAACAATATCTTTATTTTCAACTAATTCATCATAGTATTTGGCATATTTATCGATAATCTTTGAAGCAATTTGTTCTTCCCAATTAGAATTAATATCAATATTTAGATTTCTTGCATGTCTAATTGCTCTTCTTATTAATCTTCTTAAAATGTATCCTTGATCTGTATTGCTTGGTTTAATTCCTGCAGGATCAGCTGCAATAAATACTGAAGAACGAATGTGATCAGCAATTATACGCATTGATTTTTCATTTCCTTTATATGGAAGATTAGAAATATTTTCAATAAGTTCGATAATATCACTCCAAATAGAAGATTCATAGTTATCAAGCTTTCCTTCAAGGATAGATGTAACTCTTTCTACTCCCATTCCAGTATCAACGTTTTTCTTAGGAAGTTCAGTAATTGAACCATCTTCATGTTTTTCATATTGCATAAAAACATTGTTCCAAATCTCTACCCAACGTTCATCCTCTGGGTCAAAAACTTCGGGAATTTCATCCTCACTTCTGAAATAGAAAATTTCAGTATCTCCACCACATGGTCCAGTTTCTCCAGCAATCCAGAAATTATCATCTACAGTTTTAGCAATTCTTGCTGGTTTTATTCCAAGACTACACCATTTGTTATAACTAACTTCATCAAAAGGAATTAAATCAGATCCAGCAAAGACAGTTACAGCTAGTCTTTCTACTGGAATATTTAAAACTTTTGTTAAAAATTCAAAACTCCAAGAAATCGCTTCGTCTTTGAAATAATCTCCTAAACTCCAGTTTCCTAGCATCTCAAAAAATGTATGATGATATGTATCTCCAATGTTTTCAAGGTCATTTGTTCTTATACATTTTTGATAATCACATAAACGTGTTCCATAAGGGTGAGTTTCTCCTAATAAGTATGGAATAAGTGGTTGCATTCCAGCTGTATTAAATAAAACAGATGGATCATTTTCAGGTACAACTGGAGCACTTGGAATTTGCTTATGTCCTTTGCTTACAAAAAAATTAATATATAAATCTTTTAAATTCATTACTTCTCGCACTCTTTTCTATTTATAATCATGTCAACAACTTCTAAAGCTGTTAAATCTGTGGAATCAATCACTAGAGCATCAGGAATAATTATAAGTCTTCCTTCTTCTCTAGTATCATCAGAATGATCCCTAAATTTAATGTTTTCTCTGACTTCATCAATGGTAATGTTTTTACCAGCTTTAATGTATTCATCATATCTTCTTTTTACTCTTGTTTCAAAAGAAGCAGTTAGATACACTTTTACATCTGCATCAGGAAAAACCGCTGAAGTTGTGTCTCTTCCGTCGATTATTATATCATAAAATTCGCGAATACCACGAATTTTTTTGTTGACGATATGTCTTACTTCATAAACCTCACAAACACGTATAACTAAAGTATCTATCTCTTTAGTTTTAAGTTTATCGGTTACATCTTCATCGTTGGCAAACATTCTATTGTTTTTATATTCAATATTAATGTTGTTTGCAAGCTCAATAATGGCATCGTCACTTTTAAAATCGATATTTTCCTTTAAACCGATATACGCGATACTTCTATAAAACTTTCCAGAGTCAACTCTCAAATATCCAAGTTTTTCGGCAAGCAAATCGGCTACAGTTCCTTTTCCACTTGCTGAGTAACCGTCTATCGCGATAACTTTATGCATAACAATCACCTACAATAATTTTACTATATTTATAAATTAAAAAAAAGACTTATAAGTCTTATATTTTAATATTTCTATCTAAAAATTCTTTGCTTTTAATGTAAAGACCAGTATATCTGTCATAGTAAACAGATAAAAACTTGTTTATAGAGTCTATTACATAATCTTTAATCTTCAGTTCCTTTATAGAATCTATTTCTACTAAATAATACATTCTAAGCATTTTTCTAACACGCTCATCATAAATGATTTCATTGGTATAACAATTTTTACAAATATAGCCACCAACATCTGGATCAATTGTTACAATTTCTCTTGTACTTCCACATTTAGCACATCCATTTAGATTTATACCAACGCCCAAATAATCAAGAAGTTTTATCTCTAAAATATTCATGACGACCGTTTCGTTTATTCCTTCATCAATCTTTTTTAAAGCACTTACATATAAAGAAAAAACAGTAGGATCAGCATTTTGTTTCATCACTTGATTTACTAAATCAGTAATATACGTTGCATGAGAAATTTTATTTAAATCATTTTTGATATTATTAAAATTATCAATAACACTTCCTTCTTTTAAAGTGGATAGTTTAGATTCGTTATAATAGATAACATATTCACCTAAAGTTAGTTTATTAGAAATAACTCTTAAAGGGCTATTGATGCGTTTACAGCCTTTAGAAACAACTCCTATAACTCCTTCTTCACATAAAATATTTAGTACTTTAGAGGAATCTTTATAAGGTACTTCACTTACAACTATTCCCCTTATTTTTTTTAACATACTACATCACTTTCTTAAATTTTAAATAATCTTCAATCTTACCAGTTTTTTTGAATTTTTCCCAATTTTTATCGTAAGCCATTATATTCACCTCTCTACTTATATATTGAGGTAAATTTTGACTTTTTATTCACTAGAGTTCATCAAAACCTAATTCTACTAAATATTTTTCTTTATTTCTCCAGTTTTTAACTGTTTTTACAAATAATTCAAGATAAACACTTTTACCTAACATTTTTTCAATATCAGCACGAGCTTCGCTTCCAATTGTTTTAAGCATGCTTCCTTGTTTACCAATAATTATTTTCTTTAAAGAATCTCTAGAAACAATGATATCCACGTTGATATATACCGAATCAGCTTTTTCATTGTAGTTAGTTAAAACGCATGTAACTGAATGAGGGACTTCTTCATTAGTTAAATTAAGAATTTTTTCACGAACAAGCTCAGATATCATAAAATATTTATCATTATTGGTAATAACATCGTCCTCATAGTATTTGATATCATCTTTTAAATATTTTTTAGTTAATTTAATTAGTCTATCAACATTATCATTGTTTTTAGCACTTATTGGTATTATATCAGCAAAATCAAAAAGATCTTTATAATCATTTATGGCATTTATTATACCTTCTTTAGTAAGTCTATCGATTTTATTAAGGACTAATATTACTGGCACATTCGTGTGTTTTAAAGCTTCCATTATAAATTTATCTCCAGTACCAAGTCCGCTTGATGCATCTACCACAAAATAAATAGCGTCAATATCATCCATAGATTCATAAGATTGCTTATTTAAGTGTTTACCTAACTTATCTTGAGCTTTATGAATACCTGGAGTATCAACAAAAACTATTTGAGTATCATCATCATGATATACTCCTTGAATTGTATTTCTAGTTGTTCCAGCTACATTTGAAACTATTGCTATATGCTCATCTATTATTGTATTTATTAAAGTACTTTTACCTGTATTTGGTCTTCCTATAATGCTTACAAAACCACTTTTCATCTATAACCACCTACTTAACTATATTTAAATCATTTAATATTTCATCTTGAAGTCCAAATTGAATTTTTTCTTCTTCTTTGCTTCTTGTATGATCATAACCAAGCAAATGTAAAAGTCCATGAACACTTAAAAAAGAAAGTTCTCTTTTTTCTGAGTGACCATATTCAACTGCTTGACTTTGCATTTTAGGAATAGAAATAAAAACATCTCCTAAGTTACGTATTTCACATTCAATAAAATCATTATCCTCTAAAGCAAAACTTAAAACATCAGTTGTTCTATCGATTCCACGATATTCTAAATTCATCTCATGCATTCTTTCATCATCTATAAAAATAATAGAAAAACAAGCATTATTAATATTTAATTTTTCTAAAGTATGATTTAGTACTTCATTTAAATAACTATAATCATTTTTATATCCAAATTCATCAATTATATCAAAACTATTCATTAAAAATTCACCACCACTAAAACTATTAAAAACATTACTAATACGAAAAGAATAAATGAAAGAAAAGCAACTAATAAATTTAGAGAATCATTATTGCATCTTTTCTTTATTCCATTGTATATCCAAAATATAACAAATCCAATTATACCACCAATTACATTTAAAATGATATCATCAATATCAAAACTTCTTCCAATATGCATCTGTATTACTTCTATTGAAAGGGATGTCATAAACACAATAAATGTTGATATAAAAATATTAAGCTTATTTGTTTTATCATGAATCATATCAGTAATTAAAAAACCAAATGGTAAAAATAATAAAATATTACCAACAACATTTCTATAGAAAAGAACACTTGTTAATTTATAACGCATAATCTCTTTAAACGGAATAAAGTTATTGGAATAACTTTCAAAGTCAGTTGTAGTAACCAATCTAAAAAGTAAAAAACAATAAATGATATATATTAGCATTTTTAACTCTTTTAAGACATTTATTTTTTCTTTTGTCATTATAACACAGATGATACGATAAAGAATCATCACTAAAGAAAAAAGAATTATCATAGGCAATGTACTACCGATTATTCCGTAAAGTTTAGTTGGTATCATTTATATCACTTTCCTCAAAGTATTCACGTTTAGAAATATTTTCTAAAACACTTACAAATACCTCTAATTCTATTTTACTATCAAATTCACTTTCTTTCAAAACTTTTTGATCAAGAATTTGACTATTGGAGGAAGTTTTTTTTAAAATTTCTGTTTTTATTGATTCTTTGGCATTATTTATCGCTTCATCATGCGTATATTTTTTTGTTTCTTCTTTGGTTTCGTATTCTCTTATGATTTTAAATGATCCAAGTTTTAACAATACTTTCTCTTGATAACTTTTATAATGTTTTTTATAAAAATAGTTATCATTATATTTAAAATTAATACGTTTTTTCTTAGTTTTAGTAACAGTTTTATACTTAAGCGGATAACTTACGTTTACTTTATACCAAACTTCAGCAAGAACTTCTCCGCTTGCACAGACGTTTTTCTTAATTTCTTCATCTTTTTTGATAGTTCCACTTATTAAAATATCACCTTTATTTACAACTTTATCTCTTTCTACAATGTTTTCTCCGTTGAAAGTTATTACTTTTTTTATAACCCCTGATTTAGAGGCAACAATATTACAAAATCCGTCTTCTTTTACTTCATTTTTGATGATTCGTTCTTCAAAAGAAACAATATATTTCATTCCGCTTCGATATATACTTAACCATTCTAAAGTATCATTGTTTTCTCTAACGATTGAATCACTTATTTTATTTAATTTACCAACACTTAAAGCTATGGTATATGGTTTTATATTTTTTTCTTCAAGTATTTTTTGAATCTCATTTCTTAAATTTTTGTTTTCATGCTTAATATCCACAGAAACTATGACATTACTTATTAGATATAAAGAAACAATAATAAAGATTAAAATAAAATAATCAAATTTATATTTTACAAAATGTTTCTTTAAGCCGTTTTTTCCATAATGTTTAAGAACTTCAACCTCAGAAAAATAACATTTTTTAACTAATTCATTTAAATCATCAGTTTCTATTTTACAAGTTATATAATCTTTATAATATTTTATATCATATAGGTTAAGTTGCATTTTTAAACATTTTTTAATAAATAACTTGATGTTATTTTTAACTTTTATTAATATCATATTTTATCTATGCTTTCTATACACCCATTCACGACTAACTCATGACCAACAGTTTTTGATAATACAAAGTGCTTTCCTTTTATTTTATAAATAGATTCATTTATATTAACGAGAATCTCGTTTTCTGTTAAAGATAAAATGTTATTATAGTTTTTAATATAAATACCATCATTAAACAAAACTACATAATATTTTTCATCTTTAAAATATGAACGTATTATATCAAACATAAATATCACCAATAAATAATATGAAAGCACAAGAAAAAATAACACTTTTGTGTTATTTACTCAAGCCAGATTTGATTAACTACAGCAGTACTGCTAGTTGTATCGTTTGTTGATTGTCTTTGACATAAAGAAATATAAACAGAATCTTTTATCTCAGAAATATCAACTGAAAAAATACCATTATAGCCTATTGGAATTCTTTCAAGTAAGGTACTGTTTGAATCAAAATAAGAATCATTATTAGTTAATGGACCAGTACGTATAGTTATAAAATGATATTTGTTTGTTCCACTGGTTGTAAGATTGAAGTTTAATGTTTTAAAATTTGTTAAATCAATTTTATCGCTAGTAATTATATATGCATTAGAATATGGTATTGAAGGATTTGTTATTGTAATTGAATTTTCACCAACAGTACAGGATCCCTTATTTTCAAAGGCTCCACATGTGATATCTGTAAAACTTGTATCTTTTATTCCTTTATCATAAATATATCGTTTTGCATATTTTACTTCAGTTCTCGATATTTTATTAACTTTTAATTTACAAGTTAATAATTTGCCAGAAATGCTTTCCATGTTTTGACTAACACTTTCTTGTGCAGAAATAGTTACTTTATCTGTTGTTACATCGTTGGATGATGCTAATAATGTAATTAAAGCATATCCATTACCTGTTTTAGCACATTTGGCGGTTAATGAAGGTGACACACATGTTGTACTTATTGTTTTTGTTGCTTCCTCACTTGATTCGGCGCAATTATAACAATACATTGCTTTATTTTTAAGAAGTGAATTTCCAATATATCCAGAGCCTCCGCCTCCACCTCGATAATCCGTTTGAGCAGTTCCACCATAGAAACCTCCACCACCAGCAAAGTTTCCGTTTGTTTGACCTTGGCCGAAAGCATAACCAGATGTTTGGGTTCCACCAAGTCCTCCAGTGTTTACATTTATTGCACCCTCTGAAGTCCCGTTGTTACCTGAGAAACCACCGCCAGAACCGCCGTAACCATAATACAATCCATATGAAGCGGAAAAGTAACCTGATGGACCGCCGCCTCCAGATACAATTAAAACATCATCTTTCTTATTTTCAAGAGATGAAAGAAGTCCACTAATTTTGGCAATATGTGTTGCTCCGCCTCCGCCACCACTATAAACTAATACATTTCCTGCTGCTGCAGTTCCTCCTCCATTATAGCCGCCAGCAGCAGTTTTAGCTGGATCTAAATTATTTTCTCCCTGTCCACCAACGTTTATATATAACTGGTTACCGGTTTTTAAATCTATTTCACCTACAGAATATCCACCATAACCTGATAAAACATCTGATGATTTAGCATATCCACCTTGAGCTCCCCAAGTCTCAAGTTTATATGTTCCGCTTATTGGTACAGTAAATACCTGCTCTCCTCCTGTATAATTGTAAGCCCACGTTTTGTTTGCTTCTTCTTTTTCTAATTCACATTCTAAATAAGCTTCTGTATCATATTCGGTCGAATCATTCACTATATCTACACTTATGTCTCCATTTATATCTTCTATCGTGAATTCATCTTTTGCATCGTTTATTCCATCCACTTCTGTTCCATTTACTTTTAAATTAGAAAGATATACTTTGAAGTCGCTTAGATTTTCTGCTAGCAATGCATTTCCATATATATTTATTGTTGCATTATATGCTGCATATCCTATTACCATAAATAAAATTGCTATCAAAAGTACTGCCGTCTTCTTCACTTTTACATCTTCCTTATCTTTCTAATTTTATTTTATAATACCCCCCCCGATTTTCAAGGAAATTGTTTTTATTTACATCTTTTTTATATTTCTGCTCTAGCATATAATTTTGGACATATAAAAAGAATCATCGTTTATGATTCTTTAGTTACTTACTAAAAATATTTTTATATTAAAACCAAGAAAAATAATAGTTTTCAAAATAATTAGTGTTATCAAACATTTCTTTAAATTTTGAAAAAGTGTATTGAACTTCTCCTATATTATCTCTATATTTATTTAGTCTTGATAAGAAAGTGTATATCATTGTAAAACCTAGTTCTTTGTGAAATTGTTTTGGTATGTTTTGGCCTAAAAGACCTTTATATATTCCTCTATATATTGCTTGCTCTTTTAAAATGTTTGTACCATTCCAAGTCCACCACCAGTTGCCTTTAAAATTTAGTGTTCTAAAACTTTCTCTTCCTGATTCGATATCTATTAAATAAAAATTATTTTTGTTAATTATAATATTGTTAAAGGTTATGTCACCATGTATAAAATATGAATCATTTGAATAAACGTATTTCTTATTTATTTCTAGTGAATTAAAAATTCTTCTTAAATCAATTATTGCTAAATCGTTTACTTGATTTTGAAGATTTATTGCATTCTTCTTTAGCTCTTCTAATTCATTGTCTATGGTGATTATGATGTCTGTTTTACAAGATTTAGATAAAGGAAAGCGTTGAAGAGTTTTTCCTATACGAAATGCCAAATTTTCTAAGGCCACAACCGACTCTTTTTCCATAACTTCTAGCAATGTTTTTCCTTCAATGCATTCATTTACTAGACAGGTTTTATCTATTTCACTAAAATACTTTAAATACACTAATTTTGGTGTTGGAATATTATATTTAGTATAAATTTCATATATTTCGTATAATTTATTTTCAGTATTGCCATTAAAAACTTTTAAAAAATACTTTTTATCATTTACAAAAAATGTGTATTTTTCAGTTTTTGATTTCCCTGATTCAACTTTCATAAATTCAGTTGCTGTTTTAAAAAAACTATCTTTTTCTTTTAAATATTTGGGTAAATTCATCTAATTTTCCTCACACGTAATTTTTCCATCATCAGATATTTTTATAACTATGTTATGTTTTTCAGTAAGATAAACTTTTGCATCTTTATTTGCTTTTTTTAAATCATCATAAGTGGTGGTTTTTGTCTTTAAATATTCATCATCGCAAGTTATTACAGTTATTTTAGGCTTATAAATGGCAAGTGCTTTTTCACTGCTACATCTAGGAGTGCCATGATGAGGTGCTTTATAAATATCTATTTGCTCATTTATTTGAGTGGCAATTTGATAATTAATAAAATCAACTTTTGGATGCACACCCTCTCTATCAAATAAATCGCCACCAAAGAAAACATTTACTCCATTGATTTTCATAAACGCAGCTAAACTGTTATAGTTTTCACTAAATAGTATTTTATGATATGTATCTTTAAAGCTCTTGTCTTCATATACTTCTTTTATGGTATTTTTATTTGCATACAATTTTAATTCAGTTGTTCCAAATTTAATTATATCGACATCTTCAGCAGCTATAAGTTGGCTATACTTTCTTATCGTTTCTTTCATATTATTGCATTTTCGCATCTCGTCGTTTCTATAATTGTCATCAGCAACTGTACTAACAGCGGTTATACTATCAAGTCCACTATAATCTTTAAAGTAAACTTTATCTACTTTAAAGTTTTCTACTATTTTAGGAATAGCTCCATAATGATCTCTATGAAAGTGTGTTAGCAATATAAAATCTATTTTTTTTACACCAAGTTTTTCAAAGTAATCTTTTATTTCATAAAAATTTCCATCAAACCCTGCATCAATCATCGCTACATTATTATCTTGTTTTAAAATAATGATATCGCCCCAAGTGATTTTTAAAAAATGTATTTCCATCGTTACACCTCATTAAACCATTCGAATTTATAATTTTCAAAATAATTGGTTCTATCAAATATATCTCCAAATTTTTGAAAACTATATTCTATTTTTCCCATATCGTTTTTTTCATAACCAGTTCTAATTTTTAAAAGGAATTCATATATCATTGTGCAAGCAAGTTCTTTATGAAATTCTTCAGGTATTTTTCCGCCAAAAAGGCCTTTATATATTCCACGATACATTGCTTGTTCATTGATTTTATTATCGCCATCCCAACCAAACCAACAGTTTCCTCTAAAATCTAGAGCTTTAAAACTTTCTTTTCCAGTTGATGTATCTATAAAGTATGGTATGCCACCTTTTACAAGAACATTATGTAAATTTATATCTCCATGAATATAAGATGCACCGCTTCGATATAGATATTTTTTGCATTCTAGAAAGGATTTTTGTAACCTATCTAAATCAATATAATATAACTCTTTGTTTTCTTTAGATTCATATAAATCTTTTGAAATATATAGAATATTGAATAATTCTTTAAATTCTTCTTCGTAGGAATTTACTACTGCAGATTCGTTACATTTTATAGCACTAAACTTGTGTAAATTTTCTCCGACTTTATATCCTAATTTTTCAATTTCATCAAGATTTAACTTCGTTGTTAAATCTAAGAGCTCATCTCCTTCAATAAATTCGTAGACAACAAGGGTTTTAAAGATATCAGTCAAATACTCCGCTTCTAAAATTTTTGCTCTTGGAATATTTAATTTTTCATAGACCGATTCAACATCTCTGATTCTACTTAAATCGTTTCCTTCGTATATTTTAACAAAGTACTTTCCGTTATCATCTTCACAAGCATACCTTAAAGCACTTGAATATCCACTAAAATCTTGTTTAATTGTTTTACATTTCTTAAAAAAATCTATTTTTGAAGTAATATCTTCCACATTTACAACTCCTTACTAATTATCGTTTATTATAAATATATAATATTTCATCAATTGAAGACAAATATCTTAATACTAATTTAGTATAACATAAATAATTTATGCTAGAAATAAAGTTTGTTAATTATTAACACATTGTTGATTTAGTTTATTACATAAAAAAATTAGACTTATTAGTCTAATTAATATTTATAAAGTACTAAAGTCTTTTCTTTGCCATATTTTGATGAATCTTCTTTTGATTTTTTCTCAATATAATTTTCAAACTTTTCTAAATTAAATTCAAGAATATTTTTGATAAATTCTTCTTCATGTAAAAATTCAGAAAAACCATCACTGTAAACAATTATTGAGTCATTGTTTCTTAGTGGCACTTCGCCAGTTTTTATAAACTTTATAGCTGCTTTTTCTCCGGTTAATGCACCAAAAGATACACATTTACCATCAATAATATTGCTTGGATTATTTCTCCACTCACTTCTAACTATTCTACGGCATTCGGGTAAATACCATGGTGGAAGATTGGACTTGCTTTTGTAAGGGTCACTGTTGACTTTTTTATCATCAATTGTTTGAAATTTAATGTTCCCATTACCATCATATACTATTACACCACAATCACATATATATGCATATTTCAAAATGTTTTCTTGAAATTCTATGCAAGCAGCAACGGACCCGTAGCAATCATTTTCAAGATAGTCACATTCTTTGATATACTTATCATTTAGTCTTTTTACTGCGTCATTACAAGATATAAGTTTGTCTTTTAAAGAACCGCTTATAGATTGAAAATGTGCACATATTTCTTTTGCTGCAAGTTCAGCTCCACTCGGTCTAGGATACTTTTTTACAGCTTCTTGTTCACTAACTACAGAAAAATCAGGTAAACCAATTGGATCTCTTGTAATTCCATCTGCAACAATTGCACACAATTCGTCCGCATAAAATTGATCTTCTACAGGAAAATTAAAACCGATTGTTTTGATGTTTTCAAAGGTATTTTTATATATTAACATGGTTCCTCCTATTCGCTTCTTAGAGCTTCTACTGGATCTTTTTTAGATGCTGATTTGGCTGGTATAAGTCCTCCGATTAAAGTCAATATAATCGATAAAGCAACTAATATAAGAGCATGATTTATATTTAATGTTGCTGAAAGTGGAATATTACCTGTGAAATGATGAATAACCGAGTTTATTATTGGAATAAATGCATAAGATATACCTATTCCAAAAAGCCCTGATAAAAGTCCAATAATAAATGTTTCGGCATTGAATATTGAAGATATATTTCCTTTAGACGCTCCGATTGCTCTTAATATACCAATTTCTTTTGTTCTTTCATAAACAGAAATGTAAGTTATTACTCCTATCATAATACTTGATACAACAAGAGAAATAGAAACAAACGCTATTAATACATAACTTACTGCATTTACAATAGTTTTTACTGAAGACATAAGAATACCTGTTGTATCTGAATAATTTATTTTTTTATCTTCATCACTCTTTTTGTTATATTCATCTATAAATGATAAGAAATGTTCTTTGCCATCAAAACTATTGAAGTAAAAAGATATATATGTTGGTTCTTCTTTATCTTGATAACCTAGCTTTATTAAATTTGTTTTTTGAGTAGTTTCGGTTTTACTCATCATGGCACTTACAACACGAGTAAGCTCATCTTCACTAAAATTAAGTGTAAAAGCGGATGCAATTTTGCTTGCATCAATATTAAATGAAGACGCAAAACTGTTAGCTAAATCATTTGTCAGATTTCCAACTTTAGTTAGTACTTCACTTTTAACTTTGGCTTCTGTCATTAGATTCGCAAATTTTTCTTCAGTTTCATTGATTAATGCGCTTTCAAGATAAGAAGATATAACCGTATTTTTTAAATCATTTATTATTAATACTTCTCCATCAAATGTTTTTCCTACTCCGCTTAAATATACTTTATATGCACTAGAATATGCATTCAATAAACCTTTTATTAAAGCACTATAAGAGCTTTTTAGAGTATCTACTGGTATTAAATATGCTTTTTCCATATTCTTTAATTTAGATGTAACATCATCTTTGTTAAAGTAATTATTTACTAGTTCATCTATCTTATCCTCTTGGAAATCTCCACTTAAAACATCATTCATAAATGTTTTTAAATTACTTTCAAATAAAGTTTTTGCTGGAGTCGTATCAACACTTATAGAGCTTTCTATTTCACTTATCGCTTTTTTAGTTTTATTTTCAATTGCTGATGAATCAATTTTACCACCAAAAGCATTTTTTAGTTTTTCTTCATCAACTTTAACTAAATCTTCAAATGAGAAAGCGTATTTATTGTTTTCTTTATCAAAACGGTTTCCAGAAAAAACATCAATTTCTGAATTTTTTAATTGTTTTTTTACAATGTCAGTGTCTTTAGTTTGGTTGATAATGTAATCTATTAAAGCATTAGTATAAACAACTCCTGGGTTAAGAGAAGTAGATGTTACTCCTTCTTTTGCACTTACAACACCAACTATTTTTAATTTTGTTGCTTTTTCATATACTTTTTTCATGAATGCTTCATCTTCAGACATATCTTCATACACATCATATTTTTTATTGTATTTATATGTATCAGTTGGAAGAACTAATCTTAAATCAACTCCCATCAAATCTTCATAAGAAAACTTTAATGGATCATGCTTAATATCAACTTCTTCGCCACTCATGATAGAATTAACCATCTTAGATAGTTCACTTGTATCTCTTAAACCTAAAGAATACACTAACAAATCAGATATGGTATTTTTCTCTGGTAAAACAATTACCATCTCATCATATGCTGTTGGCCAGTGTCCAGCAAGAACATCATAATCTTTGGTTACCTCACTTATATCATCCACCATACTAGAATAAACACTTGCCATAGATGAATATGATGACATTAATGAGTTTCCTCCCATCATTGATGTAAATAAATTACTAGGATTCACTTTAGAAAGTTTTTTAGTTGCATCAATTGTATAAATATTAGGATCGACACTGTAAGAATATTGAATATTGGCAACATCATCTTTTATTTCGTTCATGTTTTTTTCTAAATAAGCTTTAAAGCTTTTTAAATCGTTTGTGCTTACACTTGATAACATATTTGTTATATATTGTTCTTCAGTTACTTCGTCAGTTGACTCACTACTTTTTTCACCACTTCTCATCGACAAAAGAATACTTGTAATATCGGATGATTCTTGCATAATAGTAAGTGGATATGAATTTAAAGTGTCTTCTTGTATAGAATCAACATAATTTTGAAATCCGGTAGATACAGCCAATATTAAAGCAATACCGATTATACCAATTGAACCAGCAATGGATACAAGTACGGTTCTTCCTTTTTTAGTCATTAAGTTATTAAAGGAAAGTGTTAAAGCTGTAAAAAATGACATCTTAGTTTTCTTTAATACTCGGTTATCCTTTTCCTCTTTTTTATAATCATATGGATTTGTATCACTTAAAAGTTTACCATCTTTAATATTAATAATTCTGCTTGAATAGTTTTGGGCTAATTCTGGGTTATGAGTAACCATAATAACAAGTTTATCTTTAGAGATGCTTTTTAATAATTCCATTATTTGAACAGAAGTATCAGAATCTAATGCTCCAGTTGGTTCATCAGCTAAAATAATATCTGGATCATTAACAAGTGCACGTGCTATAGCAACTCTTTGCATTTGACCGCCGGATAATTGATTAGGTTTTTTATTGATATGTTTAGATAAACCAACAGCATCAAGTGCCTTAATAGCTTTTTCTTTTATAACCTTTTTAGATACACCGGATAGAGTAAGTGCAAGCTCAACGTTCTTTAAAACGGTTTGATGAGTAATCAAATTATAGCTTTGAAATACAAAACCAACTTTATGATTACGATATGTATCCCAGTCACGATCATTATACTTTTTAGTACTCACACCATTTATAACTAAGTCTCCTGATGTGTACTTATCTAATCCTCCTATTATATTAAGAAGAGTCGTTTTTCCGCTTCCACTTGGACCTAAAATAGATACAAATTCTGATTTTCTAAAATTTATACTTACTTTATCCAAAGCTTTTTGTTCAAGACCATATGTCTTATAAATTTTTGTAATATTTTTTATTTCTAACATAAATTCACCAAATTTCTAAATTAATATTATTATACACTTTTTTCGCACAATAAAGAATATGTTTTTTAAAATAAAAAAAGACTTATGAAAGTCTTCCTTTAACAATTGCTGATACTTTACCCATATCGGCATTGCCATTCGTTTTTTCTTTTACTAAAGAAATTATTTTCCCCATTGATTTGATATCTGGATTTTCAAAAGTTTCTATAACTTCATCTATTATCTTTTCGACCTCTTCATCACTTAACATAGCTGGTAAATAAGATTCAAGTATTTCAACTTCATGTTTTAAATCTTGAACTGTATCTGTTTTACCAAATTTTTCATATTCTTGAATTGATGAATTTCTTTTCTTTACTTCTCTTCTAATAACATTTAAAGCTTCTTCATCAGTTAAATCATGACCAACATTTATTTGTTCCATTTGAAGAGCACTTTTAAGCATTCTAAGAACTCCTAATTTAAATTTATCTTGTTCTTTCATACTTGTAAGTAAATCACTTTTAACTTTATCAAACATATTTTATTCTCCTTTAAATTAAAAAGAGGAATTATCCTCTTCTATTTCTTTTACGTGAATTTTTTATCATTTCTTTCTTGGCTTCACGTTTTCTAACTCCTGGTTTGTCATAATGTTTATGTTTTTTAAGTTCAGAAGGGACACCACTCTTTGCCACTTTAAGTTTGAATCTTCTTAATGCTGAATTAATATCACCATTTTTAACATCAACCTTTGTCATTTGCTTCCCTCCTCTCAATTTCAATAGTATTATAATACACTTTTTAGATTAGTGCAAGAAATTTTCTAAAAAATATCGCGAATTTAAGCAAAAAAAGATGAGTTGATTATTTATCATCCTCATCTTTGTTTAATTCATATTGTTTTGTATTCATAAGATCGTTTAAAGCTTCATCAATATCGATGGTTGCATCTTTATCTTTAGAGAAATTTTCACCAATTATTTCTTCTTCAAGACCAGTTTCATCAACTGTATCTTCTGATTCTTCAACACTTTCTTCTTCTACTTTTAATTCTTCGACATTTTCGTCTTTTACTTCTTCTTTATTTTTTGGTAATTTTGGTTTTTTCTTTCTGAATAATAAAATTCCAGAAATTACGATAATTGCAAGACCAATTACTACAAGAACTATTATTAGAACTATTTTATTCTTTTTAGATTTATCATTTTTATTATCTTCTACTATTTCATCATGTATTCTTTTACCATTATCATCAAATTTATATGTTCCATCTTCGATTTTTTTAGCTTCATCAGGATATTGTAGTTCAAAATCAGTAAATGATAAAGTTACTTCAGCACCATCACCATTTGTGAATGTTACTTTGTTGTTTAAATATGCTGTTACATCAATATCATCATCGCTTAATCTAGTGATAATTAGTTTATATGTTTTAGCATCGTCTCCTAAAACATTTGTTACTACAATATTTATAATATTTTCTCCAACTTTTAATTCAGTTACATCATCTACGATTACTTTAGCATTTGAATCAACTGGAGTAAATTCAATTAAACCAGCAGTTGAAGATATTTTGTTGGGAACAGTTATTCTATATTCATAGTTATTTGCTACAAAAGCGGGTTCCATTGTATAAATTCCAACACTTAACTTAGAAAGGTTTGGACTGTTATAAGCGCTTTCACCACGTATTGTTTTAAAAGTATAAACGTTTGTTGTTTTACCACTTTCACTTTTTACAGTAATTCTGATGTCGTTATCGCCTTGATTTAAAGTAATTGTAGAGCTTTTTCCTGTTGATGAACTTCTGCTTTTACCACCTTCATATGATATTTCACAAGCTCCGTCATTACATTCTGCTGAAAATTTAATAGAATTAATCGTATCAGCTATATCAAAGATTGTATATTCAAAAACATCTTTATTAAATGTCGGATTCATACTTCCTTGCGAAATAGTGACACTTTTTAATGTAGCATCATCACTTTTAGGCTTCTTTCCGTTTACAATGTATTTTTTAGTATCAACACTGAATAGATTGCCATTAATTTTATAAGTTATTTTAGCTATTACATCGGTATATTTTTCCTCACTAGAATTAGTAAGTATTACATTTCCTAAAGCAGTTGCTGCATTAGCTGGAAAAGATGACTCATTAGCTTCAGCTGGATAAGTTATAACTATTCCATTTGAGCTGTTATTAGATATAATGCCTGTTCCTGATACTTTAAAATCACAACTGACAGCTCCTCTATCTGTTTCACAACTAACTAAAGTGACATTGTTAACTGTTTCATCGTCTGAAAGTTTAACACTTATTGGTATGCGAGTTTCACCTACGTCTGTTGTAGATGTACCAAACTCCAAAGATGAAGCATGAGCAATCATTGGAAGTGCACTTCCGATTATAAATCCTCCACAGATTACTCTTTTAAAAAATTTATTCATATTTTTCCCTACTTTTCTATTCTTATTTATTGCATTTTGATTATAGCAAATATAAATCGTTTTATCAATATTAAATAAGTTTAACTAAAATCTCATTCATAACATATATCATGTTTGGATTTACAAATAAATAGCCGTTTTTATATATAAGTTCACCCTTATTTATAAGCTCTTGCACTGGATATGCATCTTGAATATTAACATTATATTTATTAAAAAAATCATCAACATTTATACCTTCTAGTTTTCTAAGACCTAACATAATTTCATTATCCATTTGATCTTTATGAGTAAGGAGATTTTCTTCTAGACGATAGTTTCCTTTAATATATTCGTGAATACTTCTAGTATTAGTATACCTAAATCCGTCTTTATAGCCGCTTGCTCCAAGACCAAAACCATAATATTCACCGTTATTCCAATAGTTTAAATTATGAACTGATTTATATCCAGGTTTAGCAAAATTACTAACTTCATAATGATCATACCCTGATTTTTTAAGATATTTGCATATCGTGTTATACATTTTAAAATCCAAGTCTTCACTTATATATTCTTCACCATTTATTTTCATTTTAGTGTGTTCTTCAATTATTAAAGAATAAGTTGAAATATGAGTTGGATTAAGCTTTAATAATTTGTTTATGTCTTTTTTTAATACACTTAGTTTTTCTCCAGGTATTGCATACATTAAATCGAGATTAATATTAGTAAGCCCTCTAAGTCTCATTTTTTTTAACTTTTCTTCAATATCACTATATTCACATTCTCTTTCAAGTATGTTTAAATTACTTGGGTCAAAAGATTCAATACCAATACTTACACGATTGATCCCATATTCGATAATATCATCCAAAAATTCATCATCAATATCCTTTGGATTTACTTCAATTGTGTATTCACAGTCAGGATCGCGATTGAATATTTCTAAAGTTCGAAGTAATCTGATTCTTTCTTTTCTAGATAAACATGATGGAGTTCCGCCTCCAATATATAAAGATTTGATTCTTTCTCCGTCATAGCTGTTTTCTATTTCTTTTCTTAATGCCTCCAAATAATCACTTATAAAAGAATCGATTTTTAATACTTTTGGAAAATCACAATAAGAACATATATGATTACAAAAAGGAATATGTACATATACTGCTTCCATATCATCACCTACATTAAAATTTTATACTAAAATACAACAAAAAACAAGAATATTGTTTTATTTATTCTTGTATATTATTTTTCAGTTTTTAAAACACTTAGGAAGGCTTCTGGTGGTATTTCAACGTTTCCAACCATCTTCATTCTCTTCTTTCCTTCTTTTTGCTTTTCAAGAAGTTTTCTCTTACGAGAAATATCTCCGCCATAACATTTTGCTAAAACGTTTTTCTTCATTTGACTGATATTTTCACGAGCAATTACTTTTGAACCAACGCTTGCTTGAATTGGAACTTGAAACAATTGACGTGGTATTATTGCTTTTAAGTTCTCAACGATTTTTCTACCTCTTGAATAAGCAAAGTCTTTATGAACAATTAATGATAAAGCATCGACTATTTCTCCATTGATTAAAATATCCATCTTTACTAGATCACTTGCTTTATATCCAATAATTTCATAATCAAAAGATGCATAACCTTTAGTAGTAGATTTTAATCTATCATAGAAATCATATACAATCTCTGATAAAGGTATCTCATAATGTATGTTTACACGAGTATCATTTATATAATCCATTGATTTATATATGCCTCTTTTATCTTGACAAAGTTCCATAATAGCTCCAATGTATTCACTTGGAACAAAGATATTAGTTTCAATATATGGTTCTCTAATTTCAGCTATTTTAACTCGCTCTGGCATTTTTGAAGGAGAATCAATTGAGACAACCTCACCATTAGTTAATTTTACTTCATAAATAACTGATGGAGATGTGGTAATGATATCTATTCCGAATTCTCTTTCAATACGTTCTTCAATTATTTCCATATGAAGAAGTCCTAAAAATCCACAACGAAAACCAAATCCTAAAGCTTCAGATGTTTCAGGTTCAAATTCTAAAGATGCATCATTTAGTTTTAGCTTTTCTAATGCTTCTTTTAATGGTTCGAACTTGTTTGGTTCGATTGGAAAAAGGCCCGAATAAACCATTGGTTTCATTGGTTGATATCCTGGAAGCGGAGTTTTAGCTTCATGAGCAAGTGTTGTTATAGTGTCTCCGACTTTAACAGTATCGATTGTTTTAATACTCGCATTGATCCAACCTACTTGACCACTTACTAGTTCAGAAAGTTCTTTAGTTTTAGGAGTTGATACACCAAGTTCAACCACTTCATAAGTTGCTCCTGTTGACATCATTTTTATAGTATCACTTTTCTTTATTTTTCCATCAAATACACGAACAGATGCAATAACGCCTCGATATGGATCAAAGTAAGAATCAAAAATCATGGCTTTAGTTTCGTGATCAACTGGTTCTTTTGGAGCAGGAATACGTTTAACTATAGCATCAAGTAGTTCTTTAACTCCAACACCTGTCTTACCACTACATAAAAGAATTTCATCACGATTAAAACCTAAAACATTAACGAGTTCGTTTGTAACCTTTTCGACATCAGCATTAGGTAAATCTATCTTATTTATAACAGGAATAATTGTTAAATCATTATTCATTGCAAGATAAAGATTAGCAAGAGTTTGAGCTTCAATTCCTTGAGCAGCATCAACTATCAAAATAGCTCCTTCACATGCAGCTAAACTACGTGAGACTTCATATGAAAAATCGACATGTCCTGGAGTATCAATTAAGTGTAATATGTATTCTTCACCTTCATAATTATATTTAAGTTCAACCGCGTTAAGTTTGATTGTAATACCTCTTTCACGCTCAAGATCCATGCTATCTAAAAGTTGATCTTTCATATCGTGGCTTGATACCGCACCTGTTAACTCCAAAATTCTATCAGCAAGTGTACTTTTACCATGATCTATATGAGCAATAATACTAAAGTTTCTAATGTGATTTATATCCATTTTTCTTCACCTATGAAAAATTATATCAAAAAAGATTAAAATTCTCCATAAAAAAGAAAGTAGTTGTCTACTTTCTAAGCAATTTATTAAGAACTCTTTTTTCTTTTTTTAATCGAAGATGTAATAATATTTTATTTTTAGGAATTAATCCTTCAATTTTTTCAATATTATTTATTTCAAACTCTAAATATGGTTTATTATGTTTAAGTATTGGTCCGTATGTTAAATCTATTTTTGAATATTTTTTATTGCCACGAACAAACACTATATTGATATAATTCTTTTTATTATCTTGAAAATACTCTTCACTTTTGATAAAAAATCCTAATTTAGTTACATATTTTCTTAACATTGTATGATCATTATTAGATTGAATTATTAACTTATTAATATTCTTTAAATGATCATTATTCAAAATACCCATGATAGTATTTGTTCCCATACCAGAGATTATTACAGTGTCTATGTTATCTTTTTCAGTTAAAACATTTAATCCATCACCTAAACGAGCCTCTATTTTGTCGCTTAAACCTTCATTTTCAATATTTTTAATACCTGAATCTAAAGCCTGAGAGTTAACGTCAGATGCAATGATACTTTTAACTAAATCATTTTTTACTAGAAAAATGTCAAGTAATGCATGATCACATCCAATGTCAATTATTTTATCATTATAATTTACAAATTTTGTAAGGGATGAAAGTCTTAAACTTAACATAAATACACCTCCTAAATATCTAGTCAGTCATAAAGTCTTTTAATTTTTTAGCACGAGAAGGATGTCTTAATTTTCTTAAAGCTTTTGCTTCTATTTGACGAATTCTTTCTCTTGTAACATTAAACCTTTTACCAACTTCTTCAAGAGTATAACTTGTTCCATCAATTAATCCAAAACGAAGTTCTAGCACTTGTTGTTCTCTTGGTTGAAGTGTAGATAAAACTGATTTAATTTCTTCTTTCAAGATTTCGTTTGTTGCATATTCTTCAGGGCTTAAACTTGATTCATCTTTAATGAAATCGCCTAAATGTGAATCATCTTCTTCACCAATTGGAGTTTCAAGAGAAACTGGATCTTGACTTATTTTTATAACTTCTCTTACTTTATCAACACTGATACCCATTTTTTTAGCAAGTTCTTCATCACTTGGTTCACGGTTTAATTCAAGTGTCATTTGTCTTTGAATACGTGCCATTTTATTAATAGTTTCTACCATATGTACTGGAACACGAATTGTTCTTGCTTGATCTGCAAGTGCACGAGTTATTGCTTGTCTAATCCACCAAGTAGCATAAGTTGAGAATTTGTAACCTTTACCAAAGTCAAACTTTTCTACAGCTTTCATAAGACCGATATTTCCTTCTTGAATTAAATCAAGAAATAAAAGTCCGCGTCCAACATATCTTTTAGCAATAGAAACAACTAGACGTAAGTTTGATTCGGCAAGAATATTTCTAGCTTCTTCGTCGCCATTAGCTACACGCACTGATAAATCCATTTCTTCTTCAGGAGTTAAAAGGGATATACGTCCGATTTCTTTTAAATACATACGAACTGGATCGTTGATATTAACGTCTTTAGTTAAATCTTCATCATCAAGTACGATTACTTCTTCTTCTTTTTTTAATCCATCTTCAGAACTTTTTGCTTCTTCTTCAGTAATAACACTTATTCCGGCTTCTACAAAGCTATTATATAATTGATCTAATGAATCAGCATCCATATCAAGACCTTGTAAAGCTTTAGCAAGTTCTTCAAATGTAATAAATCCCTTCTTTTGTCCTTCCTCGATTAGTTCTTTTTTTCTTTCATCAAAAGTTTTAATTTCTTCTACTTTTTTCATTTAACACACATCCTCTTTTTTAAATTCACTATTTCATCATTAATACGAAGTTTTTCATTTATATCCGTTGTCGTTTTTAACTTTTCTTTCAATTCTTTTATCTTTCTTTCGTTAGCTAGATCTTTTACTTTATTTACAACATCTATAATTTCTTCATCACTTAACGTATTTTGAATAAATTCGTCTATAACTTGAATTGCAAGTTCGTAAGCATCACTTTCAACCTCATATGATATAAAATCAGCAATACTTATATAATTATATTTTATATAGAAAGCCAATAAATCATTTGCAAGTGTATTATACTCATCATTTGGTAAATATGCAAGTTCTTGTTCATATAGTCTAATGTATTTAGTATCATTCATCATATAGTAACAAATTAAACCATATAATTTCTCGTCCTTTTTTAATCTTTTTTTTACTTCTACTTTGGTTATAGTTTCTGGCTTGTTTTCAACTTTAATGACTTTATTCATCAATGTATTTTTGTCAATTCCGTAATCGTTTGCCAGTTTATTAATCGTTAAATCTATTAAAATATCATCTTTACACTTACTTAATTCTGAAAGTATAGAATTAACATACGCTGAAACGTCATCGACCTTATCAAAGTTTTTGTTTTTCTTTAATTGATTCAATTTGAAATCAAAGAATGTTACGGCATGTTCTACCGCGTCTATGAATTCACTTACATCATGGCTAGTTAAATATTCATCTGGGTCTTTGGCTCCACTGATTCTTAATACTAAAGTTTCAATTCCGGCCTCGCTTAATTTTTCTCCATTTTTTATTGTAGCCATTTCTCCAGCTGAGTCATTATCCATACATAAAACGACTTTAACGTTTAATTTACTTAAAAGTTTAATATGTTCTTTTGTAAGTGCTGTACCCATAGTTGCAACAACGTTTTTTACTCCGCAAGAATAAACTCTTATTGCATCCATTTGACCTTCAACAATTATTATAGTTTTCTTTAACCTTGCTTCACTTACGGCTCGATGATAATTAAATAATACTTCACCTTTTTTAAATATAACTGTTTCCTTGGTGTTTACATACTTGGCGTCGTCGCTTTGTTTATATATACGAGCACTTATTCCAACTGGTTTTCCGTTTGCGTTGTGTATTGGGAAAGTTATACGATTTTTAAATATATCATATATTTTATTACCGTGGTTTATTAATCCAACATCAAGTAAAACATTTTCATCAAAACCTTTATTTAAAAGTAAACTTGATAAGGCATCATTATTGGGTGCTAATCCAATTTCAAATTCATCTATTACTTCATCGCTTAATGCACGATTTTGCAAATATTTTTTAGCTTCAATTCCATCCTTGCTTCTTAAATTGTTTTGATAAAATTTAATAGCTAAATTCATAGCTTCATAATGTTTATCATATTTACTAGTGACATGAATACCAGTACTTAGTGAAACACCTATTTTATCAGCAACAACTTTTACCGCTTCGATAAAACTTATATTTTCAAAATCTTGAACAAAGTTAAATACATTTCCAGTTTTGTGACAAACGAAGCAGGTAAATATTCCTTTTTCTTCACTTACTGACATTGATGGATTATGGTCATCATGAAATGGACATATTCCAAAATAGTTACTACCTTTTTTTTCAAGACTAATATATGAGCTAATTATGTCTACAATATTAGCTTGTTTTTGAATTGAATTAATTTCTTCATTACTAATTGCAGCCATAATTTCACCTTCTAATTATATATTTTACCCTAAAAGTCTTAAATTTCTTCTTTTTTTTGACATTTTTTGAAAAAAACATAAAAAAAGAGGAATAATCCTCTTGAAAAACTATTAATCTTGACTTATCAATGTTATTTTTGCGTATCCATTGCCGGTGTTTCCAACAGCAGTAGATAATCCATCATGAGAAGGCATTTGTGTTTTGGTTCCTTTAACAGTTGTCCAACTATAGCCATTACCATCTATCATTGTTGTGTTTTTAAAAATGATATTGCTGTAATGATATGAGCAAGTTATATCGGTTGTTCCATCCTTACATGTTGCTCCCTTACTATCACTTCTTGGTGTAGTACTGTTTTGTGATGAAACCGCAACACAACCAGCGTGTCCGGAGATAAATGATGAACCACCACCAGCACCCGAAACGGCTGTATGACCTCCGGCCCCTACCCAATCATAAAAATTTCCAGACCAGTATCCGTTTCCTCCAGTATTATTATAAAAATAGCTTCCTCCGGTATTAAGCAAAGGAACGTATCCAAAGGCGTGACCTGAAGTTTGAGTGGCGCCTTGAGCTCCTGTATGTTCTGTAACATTACCAGAAACACAACTTCCACCTTGATAACCAATCAAACCTCCAGCTGACCCTCCATATGGACTTCCCCCGTCAGTTGGATTTAAACCGCCTTGAGCTCCACCGCCGCCAGCAACCATTATTCTTGAAGTGAGAGATGATAGACTATCCCAACTACCATTTACTAACCTTATATCAGTGGCTCCTCCTCCAGTTTTAGTATAATTTTGATAACCATAATTGAAAACATAGTCCGTTGACGAAGAATCTAATCCAGATCTTCCAACATAAACATAAAATTTATTGCCTTTTTTAGCATTTAATTCACCACTTACATAACTTCCGTTTGCCGTTTGATAATAAGCGCCACCTTGCGCTCCCCAAAGCTCAAATTTGTAGGTTCCATTTACAGGAGCGATAAAAATTTGTTCACCTCCGGTGTAGTCATAAGTCCATACTTTTTGACTATCATAAGCTTTTTTTGTTCTAGATACTTTATTTAGTTTTAACTTACATATTAAAGATTTACTATTGATATTATTTATAACTTGATTAGTGCTTTCTTGTGCTTTAATTTCTATTTGTTCGGTTGTTACATTAGTTGGTGATGATAATAAAGTGATACGAGCATATCCATTTCCTTGCTTTGCACAGTTTTCAGTTGGTGTTGCACTTGTACATGTAGTATTTATTGTTTTTGTATTTTCTTCGGAAGATTCTTCACAGCTATAGCAATACATACTTTTTTCACTTAAAAGTGAATTACCAATATAACCTGATCCTCCAGCTCCGGATCCTCCCCAAGAAGCTCCACCTCCATAGAAACCACCACCACCTGATGCCGATGCAAATTCTTTAGTTGTTGTCGATCCACCTCCAACTCCAAAATTTCCATTTAGCCATGATTCTTTAGAATTACCAGTTAAGTTACCTCCACCGTAACCTCCGGAGCTTTGTGTTCCACCGGTTGGATTGTTGTTCGCGATTGTTCCATTTGAATAGTTTTTTGTTGTAGTGGAACCGACATAGCCTCCACCAGCACCGCCATTATCTGCTAACCACCAAGTGCAGGCTCCGCCTCCGCCTCCTGCGACAATTAAAATACCATTTAATTTTGAACTAAATTGAGATAGATTTCCACTGTTACTTAATATATGAGTTGAACCACCACCAGTACTAAAATTGATATTGTTTGTATCAGGATTATTAACTCTTACATTTCCACTATTAGGATAAGCATATACTACTCCTGAAGATCCGGATGAGTTTAAATTTTTTCCCTTTTCCCCAACATAAATATAAATTTTGTCACTAGAAGGTAAATTTATTGTACCACTAGAGTACCCTCCATATCCTCCGTGATAACCGTTCGAATCTGTTCCTCCTTGAGCTCCCCATACATCAAACTTATATGTTCCACTAACTGGTACAGTAAATGTTTGCTCTCCTCCTGTATAATCATAGTTCCAAACTTTTCCTACATTTTCATCTTCTTTTACACATTCTAAATAAGCTTCTGTATCATATTCTGTTGAATCATTTACTATATCTACACTTATGTCTCCATTTATATCACTTATTGTAAATTCATCTTTTGCATCGTTTATTCCATCCACTTCAGTACCATTTACTTTTAATGAAGATAGGTATACTTTGAAATCATTTAAGTTTTCGGCTAGCTTTGAATTTCCATATATATTTATTGTTGCATTATATGCTGCATATCCGATTGTCATAAATAAAACTGTTATCAAAAGTATTGGCATCTTCTTCATTTTTACATCTTCCTTATCTTTCTATTTTTATTTTATAATACCCCCCCCGATTTTCAAGTCAAACCAAAAAATTTTGCACAAAAAAATTATGCTTTTTTGCATAACTTTTTTAATCTATACTTACTAAAGTAATACGCGCATATCCATTTCCTTGCTTTGCACAGTTTTCAGTTGGATTAGAATTCACACATGTTGTTGAAATTGTTTTAGTTGATATTTCAGTTGACTCAGTACAATTATAGCAGTACATCGCCTTATTTGATAAAAAAGAATTTCCAATATAACTAGATCCTCCACCGGCTCCAGATATTCTACTACCTCCGCCTCCATAGAAGCCGCCGCCACCTCCTACAGAATATTGTGATAAATTGAAATTGTAGTCATAACCAAGTCCAAATGAGCCACAAAGTTTATTTTCATTGTTACAACCAGCGGCAGTTTGAGTTGCTCCTAAACCATATGTATTAGCTACTGCATGAGCGGATAAGTTATATCCATCTTGTCCCTTAACTCCTCCAGCTGACCCTCCAGTACCATAATTAACCGTATTACAATATGTTCCTCCGCCGCCTCCACCGGCAACAATTAATATTTGGTCCTTATTATTTTCTAAAGTTGATAGTAAACCTGATGTGGTTGCTATATGCGTTGCTCCGCCTCCAGAACTATTTAAACTGTACCTACAACCACGATTATTATTTTTGGCTGATCCCCCACCATTATAACCACCTTCAACAAAGCGATTAAAAGAAGTAGCTGTTTGACCAGTTCCTCCTACATTGATATAAAGAGTATCGTTAAGATTTAAATTTACATATCCTATAGAATAGCCTCCATAACCTCCACTATAAACGTCAGTAGCGCTGCCACCTTGGGCTCCCCATACCTCTAACTTATATGTTCCAGTTTCTTTTATAGAGTATTTTTCTTCCTCTCCTGTATATATAAAACTTGCTTCATTTTTTTCTTTAGAGTTTTCTTTAGATACTTTTTGAATTTTGAGACTGCAAACTAATTTCTCGCCAGTAACATTCATAAATTTTTGCTTTAACGTGGAAGAAGATTTTATGTTGTTTTTGTTGGAAGAAAAACCAACTGGTGTCCACTCGTAGCTCTCAATAAAACTAATCTTAGCATAGCCATTTCCGGATTTAGGACAATTTGCAGTTGGTGTTGCACTTGTACATGTTGTACTTATTGTTTTTGTAGATGTTTCACTTGATTCCGTACAATTATAACAATACATACTTTTTTCTAACAACAGTGAATTCCCTATATAACTTGAACCTCCAGCACCTGCTCCGATGTTTGCTCCACTTCCACCATAATACCCACTTCCTCCTCCGGAACCTGCTCCGTCATGGTATATAGTCATAGCAGAATTTCCACCTTGTCCAAAAGATCCACAGTCAGCTCCGTTGCTATTACAACCAGCCGAGCTTTGATTTCCGGGATTTGAAAGACGGCCGACACCTGTATAATCTTGTAATAAATTTGTTGGTCTCATACCTGTATATCCTCCTGCTGAGCCTCCAACACCACCATTTGAACCATTGGTATAATGTCCACCTCCGCCTCCTGCAGCTACAATAATTAAATCTTTTTTATTGTTTACAAATGTAGATAAAAGACCTGACGAAGTTGCTATATGTGTCGCTCCGCCTCCACCAGCAGCTAGAGATTCAGTTTGAGTGTATGCTAAAGCTGAACCGCCTCCATTATATCCTCCATCACATCTAGTAGCAGTTGTACAATTTTTACCTGTTGATCCAACATTGATATAGAGCTTATCATCAACGCTCAACTCTATATTTCCTTTTGAATAACCACCATAGCCTCCATGAAATTCATCATTTGCACTTCCACCTTGCGCTCCCCAAACTTCTAGAGTATACACTCCGTTTACTGGTGCAGTAAATGTTTGTTCGCTTCCTGTATAGTCAAAAGACCATTCATCACCAGCAATCTTTTTTGTAAGTTCACACTCTAAGTAAGCATCGGCATCATATTCTGTTGAATCATTTTTTATTTCATATTCAACGCTCCCATTTAAAGTAGAGTCTATTGTAAATTCGTCTTTTGCATCATTTATTCCATTCACTTCTGTTCCATTTACTTTTAATGAAGATAAGTATACTTTAAAGTCACTTAAGTTTTCAGCTAGCAATGTATTTCCATATATGTTTATTGTTGCATTATATGCTGCATAGCCTATTACCATAAATAAAACTGTTATCAAAAGTATTGTTGTTTTCTTCATTTTTACATCTCCGTATCTTTCTATTTTTATTTTATAATACCCCCCCCGATTTGCAAGTTAATTCAAAAATATTTGCACAAAAATCAAAAAAACATCATTTTATAGTTGATGTTTTTGGTAAAATCGTGATATCATTTATTTGGTGAGCAAATCACCTGTTTATGGGAATACTCATAGACACCACTTTGGTAGCTCTTCTCGGCTACCTTTTTTGTTGCAATAAAAAAAGCTTTTTATAAATACCAAAGCTTTTCTCCGTTTTTTCTAACTGTTTTAATTATTCCTGATCCAATACATTGTTCACCTAGATAAATAACACATGCTTGTCCTGGAGTAACTGCTGGAACTTTTTCTGGATAACTTACTTTTATTTCATTATTATCCAAATATTCTAACATTACTTCATAATCCGGCCCACGATATCTAAATTTTGCTGTTGCAAATGTTGGGTGATTTGGGCTAATCAAGTTAACGTCTTCAATTATACACTCATCACTATAAAGGGTTTCTGGATTATCACCAAAAGCGACAAATAAGATATTTTTCTCTACATCTTTTCCAACAACAAAATGTTTATCTTTAAAACCTGATACTCCAACATTTCTTCTTTGACCAATTGTATAATTCATTAAACCATTGTGAGTACCAATAATTTCTCCTGAGTCTATATCAACTATATTACCTGGATTAGGTTTTAAATAGTTATGTAAAAATTTTTGATAATTTCTTTCTCCGATAAAACAAATACCTGTGGAATCTTTTTTCTTGGCTGTTGGAAGATTTATCTTACTTGCAATTTCTCTAACTTCACTTTTTTCTAAATCACCGACTGGAAATAAAACATCTTTTAATTGGTCTGCTGATACTTGAGCTAAAAAGTAAGTTTGATCTTTATTAGAATCAACTCCTCTTAAAAGTTTGTTTCCAACTATTCTAGCATAATGACCTGTTGCAATATAATCAGCTCCAAGTTTTTTTGCTTCTTTTTTAAATAAATCAAATTTAATATATTTGTTACACATTAAATCAGGATTTGGAGTTCTTCCTTTTTTTAATTCATCCAAGAAATATGTGAATACGTTATCCCAATACTCTTTAATAAAATCAACCCTATGTAAAGGAATACCTAAAGTGTTACAAACCTCTAACGCATCATTATAATCTTGTTCTTGCGGACATATATTATTTCCTAAATTAGGATTTCCTTCTGTATCATTATTAACTAAAGAGTCCCAATTTCTCATAAACAGTCCAATTACTTCGTATCCTTGCTTTTGTAGTAAATAAGCAGCAACTGATGAATCAACACCGCCACTCATACCAACAACAACTTTTTTAGCCATAATTCCACCTCTACTGCATTAATTATAGTATAAGTTACATCATTTAGCAAATGAAAAAGACTATAATATAAAAGTAAAATATTTGACCAGTTTATATAAAAGAAAATAATTTAATAAATCGTATATAACAATAAAAATAGTTATTAATAAATACTTTTTAACCATTGGTTTCATTAAAACTATTAAATAATCGGTACTTAATCCAACAACATTTGATAGACTTTTTTTGACATATTTAACACCGACAATAAATAGATAAAATAATATAATTATGAATAATCCTTTATTTAGAAGTAAATTAATTAATGAATAAATAATTCCTTTGATACCATAAGTTTTAAAAAATGCTGATATAACAAAGCCAACAGAAACACCTTCAAATCCAATATAAAAGCCATTTATTAGTATTCCGATTAATGATATCGTTGAGAAGAAAAATAGCATAATAACTAATAAATGATTAAATAAAAGCATGTTTTTATCAATATTCTTTACATATTCACTTATATCATAAGGATTATTAATTCCATAAATAAAGCCAACAATTAAAGAAATTACAAAAATAGATACTACGAGTACTAGAGCATATTTATTCTTTTTCAAAACTATCACCTATTAATTTATATTTTAATCTTTAAATTTTATTCTAAATATTATATAATTTATGCAGGTGAAGTTTATGAAAGATGAAAAAAGCTATGAAACTGTTGGAAATATAAAAATTAAAGAAGCTAAAAAAAAGAAAAAAAATAGAAAATCAAGTGATACTCCACTTGGTGTAAAAATATTTGTTTGGGTAATGTTCTTTGCAATGCTTGCAAGTATCGCTGCTCCTTTGGTTTATTATTTTATAACAGCAACTAGCAAATAGACACTCAATTGAGTGTTTTTTTCATGAAAAAAATGAGCTTTAAACGCTCATTAATTCTGCAGTTTTTTCTTTGATTTTTTCATCAACAATCTTATTGTATTTATTTATGATTTCTTGAACATCTTCTTGATATCTTTTTTTATCATCTTCAGTTAGTTCTTCAGCCTTTTTGATATCGTTGTTGGCATCTTGTCTTGCATTTCTTAAAGCAATTTTTGCTTGTTCACCCATTTCATCAACCTGTTTAACATAGTTTCTTCTAGTTTCTTCTGTTAATTGAGGAACAGTTAAGATAACCATCTCACCATTATTTGTTGGAGTTATTCCAATATTCGCTTCATTTATAGCTCTTTCAATATCTTTTATAATACTTCTATCAAATGGTTTTATAAATAGTTGTCTTGCTTCTGGAACAGTTATATTTGCAACTTGATTGATTGGAGTTGGTGCCCCATAATATTCAACCATTATTCCATTAAGCATTGATGCATTTGCACGTCCAGCACGAACTGTTATAAGTCTTGCTTCTAGGTTTTCAATTGCCTTCATCATGTTCATTTCACATTCATCTAAAAAATCCATATTTCCTCCTTATAAACTAATTAAATTATACTTTATTTATATCTATTTAGCAAGAGATATATAAGCAACAACAAACATCGCGATAATTAAAATTTCCATTGCAACAATTATAAATCCTCCGTTAAATTGAAATTGATCATCACTTTTCTCATGAGTTCTTGCTAAGAATTCTTTTTCGATTTTTGTAAGTATGAAAGTATTATTCATAATTCTTTGGTTTAGTACTTTTATGTATCTAGTAAGTATTCCACTTGCTGCATCATCTAAAAGCTCTGGTTTTTCAATAATAGTTTTAATTGCTGCCTCTAGATATCTTTTTTCGCGTGTATTTATATTTGGAAAATTATCCAATATTTCATTTAATCTATCGATATCTATTTCAAATGGTAAAAGTACATGAATATCATCATACTCGTAAGTTTGATCTTTTAAATCTTGATAAACATCTTCACTTTTTAAATAATAAAGATTATTCATTTTGGAATCATATCTTATGATTGCACTTCCAGCAATAATGAATATTTGTCCTTTAGAATCTTGATAAATATGATATTTTTCAACTCTTTTTCTTTTCATATATTCTTCTATTGCTAATTTTACTTCCTCGTTTAAATCGTTTAAAAGAACTTCTTTTGGTATAGGATTAAAGTTCAATGTAGTTGTTAAATAATTTATATATCCATCTATTATAGTTTCTTTATCAGTTGAAGGAGTTACATGTGTATTAACATAATTAGCTAAATCATATATTTGCATACATTCCAACACATGTATTTTTTTGCTTTTATAATAGTAAAAGTAGTAGTTTTCTACTCCATCGTTTTTAAAAGAAACAATACCTACTTCCATGCCTAAAACCATTTTTAAATATTCACTTGCTTCACCATTGTTATTTAATTTATCATTGTATTTATATTTATTTAATAAAGTTATTAATTGATATTTATTTTTAATATCACTGTTGGAAAGAAAAGTTATTAATGACTCAACATAACGATGTTCTTCATCACTAAATTTGCCTTCAAATTCTTTTAATAAATTAACTATTTCATCAACATTGGTAATCACACCATTTTCTTCTTTTATATGAAATCTATTATTAAATGCACTCATAATTTTAGCCCTTTCTAGTATTCTGTTTCTCTTTTTCTTTTGGTTTCAATATTTACTCGTTGAGTTAAAGCGGTAAGTATCATTATATTTAACATGAATGATCCTCCATAACTTAAGAACGGAAGTGGTACACCAGTAAGTGGAATTAAAGCCAAAAGTCCTCCTAAGTTGATGACTATATGACTTAAGATATAAGCAAAGGTTCCGAAAGCAATTATGGAATTTCTTAAATTTGTTGCGTTCCTTGCAATTACTAAAATTCTAAACAATAGGATTATATATGCAATAAGTACACAAGTTCCTCCAATAAGTCCAAGTTCCTCCACAATAATTGGAAAAATAAAATCTGTATGGGCAGCTGGCAAATATAAATATTTTTGAGTAGATGCTCCAAGGCCTACTCCAAATATTCCACCATTGTGAATCGCGATATAACCATTACATACTTGGTATCCAGTTTCTTCTAGATATCTTGAACAAGGATTCTTAAAATTAAATCTACTTGCTTGTGCTGACGTTAAAATATCTGAATTAAAATTCAAGAAAAATATTCCACCAATAGCAGCTATTACAGTTGCTATTCTTAATATTTTAATGTTTTTGTTATTTGAAAGCGGCAATGAAAAAAAGATAAACATACATATAATCGCTATTAAACAAGCGGTTCCTAAGTCAGGTTCTAATGCTACTAAGAAAAAAACAATTATACATGGTATCATTGGTAAAAAAACATCACTGACACTTTTAAATTTTTTAATTTTTGAATATGTGCATGCTAGATATAATATAATAAATGTTTTAGCAAATTCACTAGGTTGGATAGAAAATCCTAATATTTTAAACCAACTTCTGGCTGAATTAGTAACCGTTCCATATGTCTTTAAAGCAATTAACATGATTATCATTAAAACAATACCCAATTTAGATATTACACCATAGTTTTTTGTCGGAAAATTTATAACAATTAAAGATACAAATAAACCAACTATAACAACTAATAATTGCTTTTCAAAAAAGTAATAAGGTGTTTTTTTGTAACTCAAAACGCTTGTGACGCTTGATGAACTAAATACCATTATAAGCCCAAATATTATTAATGCTGTTGTTACTAATAGCAATGGAATATCAACGTTTTTTAATGAGTTTTTAATATATCTTAAAGCTCTTTTCACAACAATCACCCTATATTAAGTATAACATAAAAAAAGGAATACATTTTTGATATATTCCCAAGTGTTGTTAAGTAAGTGTCTACCTAATCAACTAGTTTGTTTCCTGCAGCATCTGTTTCAATATTTCCTGAAAGAATTAAGATTCCTTCAATAAATCCCCAAAGGGCAGAAACAAATGAAAGTGTACAGCAACTCAATACAGTTATAAGAAGTTGAGCAATTGCTCTTCCATTATATCCTAAATAGAAATTATGAACTCCAAATCCTCCTAAGAATATTGCTAATAGACCAGCAACTACTCTATTCTTAGCTTGAGGATTATAGTTTTGATTTTGAGCTTGATTTTGAGTTTGATTTTGGCTTGAAGTTGATTCCTTAGTTTCTTCTGTTACCTTTTCTGCTTTAACTTCTTCTCTTACTACTCTATCTTTAACTGCTTTACCACAATTGCTACATACAGTATCATTTAAATTTAATTTGTTTCCACAATTTGTACAAAAATTTGCCATTTTTAACCACCTATCTTTATTAATTATATAAGTTTTTTATTGTTTTTGCAACGAATTTACTTTCCTATCTATAAAGTTATTAAATAAACTTACAACAAGTATACTAATTAACGGAGCCAGTGTTGGCTCTATAAAATAATTTATAAAAGTAAGTAAACCAACTAAAATACCGAAAACAATCATTCCTTTTCTTGTATAGCAGCTTGTTTTAGTATCAGTTGCTACATAACTCATAAGCATAACAATATTGTTAGCAAAGAATAAATTTGTAAAATTGTTGTCTGTTAACAATGAATAGACCCCAAATAATAAAAACAATGTTACTAGACTTGAAAGACTTATATCTATTTTTATATTATTTGTCATATATAAGCCAAATAAACCTAAACAAATCAATATTACATGCGTGCTTGCAACTCCACCAGGAAATCTTCCTATCAAATAATCCATAAATTCATAAGAGAAAGTTTTGCTCATCTCATATGAATTTAAAAATGAAGCATTTCCCATTATTTTGCTCAACAAGTAAATAACTATTAAAGTAAAACACATAATATTTACTCGATTATTTAAAAATTTTGATACCATAAAAACTGATAATAACACCAAAGTGTAGATAAGAACATTTGTGTTTATTGAGACTAAACATCCTACAACAATTCCATATTCTAAATGAAATGAGGAAAAAATAATCGAACTCAAATCATCTTTACTCTTTTTAATAATTTTTTCATAAAAGATATTTACAAATATACCAACTAAAGCTCCTATTGAAACATAGATAAGAGGTCTAAATATTTCAATAAAAGAAATATAATGCTCTTGGTATAAATAGATACCATTTTTATAGAAGCCATAAATTATTAAAGGAAGTAAAAATAATAATTTTGTTAATGTTATAGATTTTATAGACTTATTGCTACGTACATATACATTATTTTTCATGACTATTTAAACACTCCTTAAAATTAATTTTGCTTGGGCAAATATACGAACATAAACCACAATTAATACATTTACTTTTATCAGCTTTTTTATGTTCTTTTATGTATTTAGGATTTAACCCAACTGGACATTTCAATGTACAAAGTCCACAATTAATACATTCTTTTTCACTTGTCTTATCCAAAGTGTTCAAGAATATACTTCTCGTATTTAAGGTAATTATTGAATTTAATGATTCTAAAGTTATGCCAGAAATAAGACCATTTACGACAACATAATAATCTTCATTTACTATTTCACAATTGTTTTTTATTAAGTCGGCTATTTTTACTCCTATTTTGGTATTTACAACAATTGATTCCTTTATACAATTTCCACCAATTGTTACATATTTTTCAGTTATTGGGTTTCTTTTTTTTAAGACGTTATAGATATTTATTAAATCTTCTACAGTTAAATAAATAATTCCGTTTTCTATTTCTTTTTTGGTTAATACATTTTTGATTAATATATTTTTAAAACCTATTGGATAAACATCAGGAAGCAGTTTTAGTCTTATATTAGGATATGTTCCAATGTTGCTTGTTAAATTAATGACATTATTTGAATCTTTATTGTTTATAGCAAATATAACATTGTCAATCTTTAAAATATCTGATAAAGCATCTGCAGTCTCAAGAAGTTTATCACTTTTATTGTTTATTATAAAAGAATAATTTTTCTCTGCTTCTTCTTTGTCTATACCATTTATCAAAATTGTCTTTTCATCACTGAATTTATGTAATTCTGGCATATACTTTCTTAGCAAATCTAGCAGTTCTTGTTTGGAGTATTTATTTATATATTTTGTTGCCCATTTATTTTGTTTAATATCTTCTTTAAAATTATTTTCGATAACTAAGCACTTTACATCATGGTTATTTATTTTTAAATCATCATTGACACTTCTAACAATACCACTTATTGGACTAAAAATTGATTTACCATTTTTTTCAAATAATATATCGTTTTTCATTACTTTTCTTTCTTCTGATAATTGTAGATTAAAATTATCAGGAAGTGGAATATAAACATAGTCTGGATTTAAAAATTCCTCTAATTTAGAATTTATTTGAGGATGCTTACATCTTTTATAGCTATTCATTTGTTCCTCTATAATAAGTTACTATATCATCATATAAATTGTGGTTGAATTCTCTATTTTTTACTTCTTCTATTTCAAATTTATATGGTGAATATTCACGATCTACAAAAGGAGTTTCAAGCATTTTAGGGATATTTTCTAAACGCTTATTATAAGCTACATTGATAAGAGTCTCAAATCCAATAGTGCCATATCCTAGGTTTTCATGACGATCTTTTCTTGCTCCAATTGGGTTTTTAGAGTCATTTAAGTGAACACACCCAATTTTATCAATACCAATTTGTTTATCAAATTCATCTAAATATTCATCGAATTTACTGATATCTATACCAGAATCACTTAAATGGCAAGTGTCAAGACAAACACCTATTTTGTCTTGTAATTCGATATTATCAATTATATATTTTAACTCTTCTAAATTTATTCCTAATTCTGTTCCTTTTCCGGCCATTGTCTCTAGTAATATTACAATATTATCATCAGGATAAAGAATAGAGTTTAATCCTTTTATTATGTTATTTAAAGCATCAGTTCTGTCTAGCTTTGTTGCGCTTCCTGGATGAAGAACCATTCTTCTAACTCCTAATTTTATGCATCTTTCAATTTCTTGTCTTAAAAAATTTTTGGCAAATTCATATTTTTCAGGATCAATGTTGTTTGCAAGATTAACTATATAAGGGGCATGACATACTACATTTTCAAGCATAATGCCGTTTTCTTTCATCTTTTTCATTGCTTCATATGTTACTAAATCATTTATCTCTCCTCTTTGAGTATTTTGAGGAGCTCCTGTATAAAACATGAAAGCGTTTGCTCCATAAGAAATTGCATCTTCGACAGATCCTAGTAACTGAGTTGAGTTTTTGTATGATACATGACTTCCAATTATTAACATTTTTACCACCATAAAAATTATATCATGAGAACAAAAAAAAAGATACTAAGTATCTCTTTTATTCAACAATTTTATATCCTTGACGATTATAACAATTAGTTACAGTTGCTGAAGAACCAGCTTTACAAGCAACATATTCATTTAAACCAGCTACTTGAGTTTTGTCTAAAGATTGAATTGCTGTTTTATCATCTGCTTTTGGCATTTTTTGATCTGTAACATCCCAACTTAATGTCATATAGTTAGAATCCCAAAGATAAACAATATAATGTGGATTGTCAACATCTTCAGCATTTACAACTACATATCCTTTATAATCACCAGTTGATGTATATCCTAAATCTTTTTCAATATTGTAAACATATCTTCCTGCTCCAGCAATTGCTCCTCCATTTGAATCATAAACATATTGAGTAGTTGTATCTTTTACAACTTTTTCAATATATATAGCAAATGAGCTTCTTCTTGCACTTGCCATTGTTTCAAGTACTGTTGGAATAGCAATTATCATTATAATAGCTAAAATTACTATAACAGCAAGTAACTCAACTAAAGTAAAACCATTTTTCTTTTTCATAAATATCCTCTTCCTATCTTAAATTAATTATATATTTTATCTAATTTATAGTCAATACTTTTTAAATGTTTTTGTCTTCGTTGTTTGTATCAATAATGTCATTTTTATTTTTTGCTTTTCTGCTTGTTCTCTTATTTGCACTTATTATTACAAGTAATGCTATAAGGGCTACTCCTAAGCCAGCTATTAAGAATTTCAAGAACGTACTCATAATATTTGACTCTTTTTTAGTATGGACTGTTATAGTATAAACTTTCTTATAGTATCCGTTTTCACTAGTGACATATATGCTAATCTTTGAGCCATCTGTTAAAGATTCGTTTCCTTCCATATAAGCACGAGCTTGAGAAGATGTTGTTTCATATCTTATCGGTAATGAATCAGTATCAACTATTGTAAGTTCATATTCGTATTTGTTTTTGTCGAATTCTAACATATATCCGGAAATAGTTAAACTAGAAAGAGATGCATCACTTGATGGAAGTGTTGGATCTGGAAGTCCTTCTTCTCTATTATATATTGGAGCATCATTCGTTCTTGTGACTTCAACAATATTTCCAAGTTCATCTAATCTTCTTACTTGAATATAATAATTAGCTTCTTTACTTTCGTTTGGATTCGATAGATTAATTCTTATTATATTAGATCCAATAGTTAATCCATCAGCCCCGATAATTGAAACGACAGTGTTTGGATCTGTTGATGTTGCTGAAATTGAAAGTGATGAAACACCATTTGGAACAGTAAGTTCGTAGTTAAATTTCATTGGGCTAAATGAAATATCATAGCCAGATACATTTAATGTATTTAAAAGCAATGCTGTCTTTTCAGGTTCTATTGTTGTAGAAGGTATAACATATGTTTGACGAGTTGTTGTTGTAGTTTTATCAGCTTCAATCGTTTGTCTTTCATTGGTTGTAGTCGTTGTAGCTTGACTCGTTTTGTCATCTACTATAGAACTTGTAGTTACTTTTGTTGTGCCATCAGTTGTTGTTGATTGATTAGTTACTTTTGTCGTTTTAACGGTTGTTGTTCCTTTGGTTTCGTCTCCTGTAGACGAACAACTTAGACTTGAAATGCTTAAATCGCCTTTGGATTGCATTTCATCGTAGAAAGTTTCCATTGGCATATCTTTATTAAATAAAACGTTTTCGACTTTATAATTATTATCCTTTAAAGTAATATACACATCATAACGATATGAATCTTTTGCTCCAGTATCTCTTCCACTTACGCATGTAGTATCGCTTGTTCTTAATGTCTTAGTAGCATCAGCATATTTGTAGTTATAGCAAAGTTTATCATTTTCCCCAATTGTTTTATTAATATTTACCTCTGTTTTACCCTCTTCATAATAATAAGTTTCATTTGGTGTACATGATCCGGAGCTAGTTACGCAATAATATATTCCACTTAAACTATCGTTTTTAATAGATGCAGTAGCGACTAAATTTCCTGAAGATACAGCTACACGATTTATTTTAACCCAGCCCTCATATTTACCAGTGTTACTGATGTCTAAATCTTTAGATATATCATATACAGCGCATTCAGTATTGCTCTTGTTTAAGTCTAAATCTTGAGTATACTTAGCAGTTGCCTTGCTTTGTAAACTTTGAGCATATAAGTAAAACGATTCCTTTCTTGCACTTCCAATTGACTTCATAATACTTGGCACTACTACTATCATTATAAGCGCTAAAACAACGATAACAGCTAGTAATTCTACCAAAGTAAAGCCATTTTTCTTTTTCACTTTATCACCCTCGTATTCTATTATTAATTATAGAGTAGATATTATTTTTTTTCAAGAAAAAAGTTACTTTGTTAAAAGCAACTCTTCGTTTTTTTCAAAACTATAAATTTGTTTCATTGATTCAATGTAAGCTAAATATTCTTTTGTTTCTTCGTTTATATTGCTTGCAATGAATTCTTGAATTGTTTCTTTCCCAACTTGTGAATCATTATTAACATATTGTTCAAATAAATCATAAAGTTCTTTAACGTTATCCAAGCTATTAAAACGTTTTGCTAATTCTTGGTCTAAAAGTGCTTGATTTTCTTCGGTATAAGCTTTAAGAACAACATCTTCACCAACAAGGTTTATTACTTGCTCTGTACACCATTTTAAATCATCATAATAATCAATTTTTTTTGACGTATTAGCAATTTTACTTGTTAGTAAAGAAGTGTATCCTTCATTTAAAATTACATTACCAAGTTTACCAGTCGAATGTGTAAATTCGTGTTGTAAAATATTTTCTCGACTCGCATTTTCACTGCCATAGTAGTCAACTATATTAGTAGTTGGATCATATGTAGCTCCAAGTCCTTCGTTACCTTTATAGTTTTTATCAACAACTTGAATCGTCATGAAAGTTTTATAAACATCATTCATAGAAAGATATGGATTTTCGCTTATATAACCTTTTAAAGTTTGCAAAGTTTCTGCATCATTTTCACTCAAATAAGGCGATTTTTCAAGATCATCAAATATCTTATTGATTTGATCATCACGGCTTTCATAAGTTTTTTCGATGTTTGTATTTTTTATTGATAGATAATATGGAAGTGTTTCAACTGGTACGCAATAATTAACGAATGAATATAAAGATAATCCAATAGATAAAGCTAGTACACCATTACCTAAACGGTTTTTACCTAAATTATATTTTTTATGAAATTTATTTAAACATGTGTTCATCGCGATTAAAATAGTATTAAGAACTGTGCCAAAACCAAGTACAAAAAATAATTGAATGTCGAGAAATGCTGTGTCATTATGATGGCAAAAACTTGTTACTAGTTGAATAAAAAATTGAAAAAATGGAGCTAATACAAAATAATTTGATCTCAAGTCAGTATATTTATTACATTGTTTAACTATTTTCTTTGCTCTTTCGTAGTCTGATTTTTTATTATAAACAATTATATCCTTTTTTGAATATAGTTCTTCATAGCTTTTTCCGCTTTCAGCAACAAATGTAGAAATCATCTTTTCAGTACCAGTTGCATTTTTTTCTACTACTGTATCTTTTTGAGATATCAATAAACTTTTCTTTATTTTGCCTTTTTCTTTTAAAACAACAATACATTTTATCATTGTCTCACCTACTTTAATTTTTTTGTGTGCATAAAGTCATATTCTCTGATTGTCACATCTGTTACAGACACATTTCGTATTTTTTCCAAATATTCAGGAGTAATATTATCACATAAAAATCCTAAAAGTTCATTTATACCGATTTTATTTTCACAATAAGAATTTATTAAATTTCCAAATCTTTCCACTTTTTCCATAGAGCCAAATACAAATACTTCTTTTAATGCCTCGTCTAATATTGAAGCATCTTTTTTAGAATAAGCTTCAAGAAGTTTATCTTTACCAACGAGAGCCATAACGTACCTAACGCACAAACGTTCTTTATTGTAGGTACCTGTATATTCCTCATCTGTTAAAGTTTCATAAGTTAAATATTCGGTAAAACCTTCGTCTAAATGTTTGTATCTTTTACTATTTCCTAAACCACCTATTAAATGATAATATTCATGCACAAATATATCTTTCTCATAATTTTTATAAGTGCCATATGGATAATCGTCGTAAAAGTAAAGTTTATCTCCGTGAAAGTAAAGAATATTATTTGTCAAAGGAAATGTGAAGGCAGCATAGTCTTTAGTATCTCGCCTCCAAAAATATTCTTTATCTGCTGCAAAGCATTCAGTAATATTAACTGTTGTTAATTTTTTATAAACTTCGTCTAAATCGATGTAAGGATTTTCCTTAATATACTCTTCTAAAAGCATCATATATTCTTTTTCTTCATCAGTTAATTGGTTTGAAGATTGAATACCATCAAAAATAATTTGTTCTTTTGCTGCTTTTTGTCCTTCTAATGATGCGTTCTCATCAATCATATCGTCTAAATCTTTAGAGTATGCTCTGACATAATTTGGAATATTATCGAGTCCAATTGACATCTCAAATGCTGTTGTTAAAGTGAACAAAACACATAAGGCATAAATTGCTCTATATCTAATATATGGCTTGCCTAATTGTTTGTGTTTTCTAACATTGTCACTTGTTGATAAATTCACTGTCGTTAGTAAAAAGAGAAGATTAAATAGGAATCTTGTGTCTCTAAAACCAACAAAATCTTGCGTTTTATCAATAGAGTCTAGAAAAAAGCATATGTTGCTGAAGCAATTTGCAACCACTCCGCTTGCAAACGAGGCAGTGGTTGCATTAATGGTTACTAACGCCCATTCCTTATCGATAAGAGAATCGAATATTTTTTTATCTTTATAAACGCAAATAGTTTTATTTTTAGCCCATCCAACAAGGTCATGAACAGAATCTGGATTTTGCTCGTTTAGTTCTTTAACAATTTGAGAAAAAGTAAGTTTTTTACAATCTTTATGAAGCATTTTTGATATCCCGTTTTCAAATATGTAATAACAATCTTCTATTTTATCATTAACTAAATATACGTATACCTTTCTTATCTTTTTCATAACCATTCCCCTTCTTTTGAGTGCTATTGTACCACAAACTAAAGCATCATGCAAATTTTACATGACGCTCATAATGTTAGAAATGGTTTCAATGTTTTCCACTGCATCGCTTACTTTTTTAGCAGTTTCCTCTCGCTTGTATTTTTTATATTCTTTTAAAAATGTCTCAAAATAATCAGGATCGCGATTTAACTCTTTATAAAGATATGAATGGTTCATCAAATATTCATGCATAGCTTGATCACTTTCAAGTTTTAAAATTATATCTATACTCATACTTAATCTCCAAAAAATTTGCTTATCGGCCTTTCAACTTTAGTTAGTACTTCAGGACTTTTTTTAGTTAATTCTTGAATAATACTTATAGCTTTTTGGGCGTTATTTACATGATGTTCAATGTTATCCATATTAACATTTTTAAAAATTGATGTTAGTTCACTAATTTTATCCCTAGTTGAAGATGTATCAATATCTTCTTTAAAATATTTACTCCACACATCATTTTCTTCACCATATATATCATATATTTCATAAAAATCCTGAAAAGTCATCTCTTTGTTTTTAATAAATCTTAATATTTCAGGGTGTTTACTTAAAAAACTTTTGAATTCACTTTTTTTATCCATAGAAAAACCACCTAATATATTATATTTATACTAGGTGGTTTAAATTACTATATTTTGAAATCTTCAATAAATTCCATTTTTTCTTGCTTTTCTTGTTCTTCTGTTTTTACTACTTTCTTTTTAGTATCGTCAAAATGTACCTTTTCAATATCGGCAAAAACAAATGCTGATATAAATTTCTTCTTAGCAATAGATGAACCAGTTGACGCAAGATCCATTATTGGAATATCAGTATTTTTCAGTTCCCCAATATCTTCTAACATTGTTAAACCAATTTGATCTTTTGTTTGAGTAATTAAAGCAGAAACAATTTCGTAGTTAGTCGTTTTTACTTTCTTAATTACCATACTACCTCTTTTTGCTCGAGATAATTGGTCAAGTTCATTTAATTTAACACGTTTAGCTGTTTTTTGATTTGTGAAAATATCTAAATACTCGTCAGTATCATCATATGTTAAACCAGCTACTACTTCATCATCTTTTAAGTTTATTCCTTTTACTCCGCTTGATTTTGTACTTGATAAAGGAATTTCAGTAGTTTTATAAGAAATATAGTAACCACTTTTAGTAACAATCATCGTGTTTTCTTTTTTATAATCAACAAATTTAACTTCATCTTCATCTTTAAGTTTAATGTATGTATATAGTTTTGTATATCTACTTACAAATAAGTCTTTGATGTTTGTACGTTTAACCATTCCACTCTTAGTAACAACTAAGAGATTATCATCACTGACGTTTTCATTTACGATAAATGAATTTAATACTGAATCTTCAGGAGAAATAGTTACTAAGTTGGATACATGTTTTCCTAAATCTTTCCACTTGCACCATGGAATATCGTTAACAGGAACATAAATGTAATTTCCTTTTTTAGTTAATATAGCCATTTTATTTATTGTGCTTGTTTCAAAAATATTTAAAGCATAATCTCCTGGTTTTAGACCTGTCTCATCACCGTTAGCTGAAGTGTATGATTTCATTGGTACTTTTTTAATATAGCCATCATGAGTTAAAACAACCATAACGTTTTCTTTGATAATTAAATCTTCTGCAGAAATATTAATTTCTTTAGCTGTTTCTCTGATCTCCGTTTTTCTTGGGACTCCATATTCACGTTTAATCTTACGAAGCTCTTCTTTAGCAACAAGTGCCAACTTTTCTTCACTCGAAAGAATTTCTCTTAAACCAGCAATTATCTTATTTAAACTTTCTAATTTATTTTGCAATTCCAAAATATCGGTATTAGTAAGTTTATATAGTTGTAACATAACAATTTTTTCTGCTTGGGCTTCACTAAAACCAAATTCTTTTACTAAATTGGCTTCAGCATCACCTTTATTTTTACTTGCTCTAATAACTGCTATAACCTCATCCAATATAGATATTGCTTTAACAAGGCCTTCTGTGTAATGTACTTCCTTTAAAGCAACATTTAAGTCAAATTCGCTTCTTAATTTTATGATTTCTTTTAAATGAGCAATATAAGCATCAATTATACCGACAATACCAAGAAGTTTTGGGCGACGGTTAACGATAGTTACCATGTTATATGTGTAATTACATTGGCAATCGGTATTTTTAAGCAAGTAATTCATTACAAGTTCTTTATTGGCTCCTGATTTTAAGTCAATTACAATTCTAACGTTGGCATCCTTATCAGATTCATCCCTAACTTCAGCAATACCTTGAACTTTATTATCAATTCTAATATCATCAATTTTTTTAACAAGTTGTTGTTTGTTTACCTCAAAAGGAATTTCACTTATAACGATTTTATCTTTACCTTTTTCTTGAACAAACTCATATTTACTTGAAATAACTACTTTACCTCTACCGGTTTCAAAAGCTTGTCTTATACCATCTGTTCCTTCAATTATTCCGCCTGTTGGGAAGTCTGGTCCTTTAACTATATCTAAAATAGTTTCAAACTTACAATTTGGAGAATCGATTCTTTTAATAACTGCATCTATTACTTCACACAAATTATGTGGAGGAATGTTTGTAGCATATCCAGCCGATATACCATTACTTCCGTTTACTAAAAGATTTGGAAACTTAGCAGGAAGTACAGTTGGTTCCATTAAAGTATCTGAATAGTTTGGGGCCATTTTTACAGTATTTTTATCAATATCTTTTAAAAGCTCTTCACTTATTTTGGCAAGACGTGCTTCAGTGTAACGCATTGCTGCTGGAGGATCTCCATCCATTGAACCATTGTTTCCGGATATTTCTACTAAAATATGATTTTGTTTCCAATCTTGTCCCATACGAACAAGCGCATCATATATTGATGAATCTCCGTGTGGATGATATTTACCCATGACATTACCAACTGCATTAGCACATTTTTTATATTGTTTGTCATAAGTGTTTTTATCACGATACATCGCAAAGATTATTCTTCTTTGAACAGGCTTTAATCCGTCTCTTACGTCTGGTATTGCTCTATCTTGAATAATATACTTTGAATATCTACCAAAACGTAGTCCCATAATTTCTTCAAGGGCACACTCGTGAATTTTTCCTATAACTTCTTCTACTTTCTTCATTCTATTCACCTATTGCTAATTATAGCATAAGAAAATAAAAAAATGTCAAATTTTGACATTTTTTTGACATTACTTATTTATGAAGTTTAATATTTCTTCTTTAGATTGTAAACCAATCATCTTATTAGTTTCGCTTCCATCTTTAAATAAAATTAAAGTAGGAATGCTCATTACTCCAAATTTTTGAGCTAGATTAGGAAACTCATCAGTATTAACTTTTAAGATGTCAGCATCTACTGTTTCAAGTATTTCTCCCATAATTTTACATGGACCACACCATTCTGCAAAGAAATCTACTAATACACATCCTTTAGCAGTTAAATTCAAGAAATCCTCTTCGTTTTTAAGATATTTTATCATTTTTATCATTCCTTTCTTTTTCGCTTAATATTTCATCAATATTATCAATTTTTAATTTTCCTTTTTCGTTAAGTTTTTTTACACTTTCTTCACTTATAACATCATATTTTAAAAGTATTCTTATCGATTCTTCATTACCTTTAGATTTATCGGATACTCCATCATATTTTAAACACACATCGTAGATATCCATAATCGAATTATAAACATTGTTGGTCATCTTAGATATAATTGGCGTTTTCGAAAGAATTGTTGGAGCGATTGTGGATTCTTTAAAGTATGGAGTAAAGAACGGAATAGACGCTAAAACAAACAAAACAATGAATGTATAGATATAATACTCCAAAACTTTTAAAAATGCACCTATTAATTTGCTTGGTAAAGCTAAGATTATTGTCGCAGATATAAGCTTATCAATAATTCCAGTAAGTTTAATTACAATTTTTAGAATTGCTGATAGAACAATTAAACATATTATGTATGAGATTGCTTCATATAAAATTATATTTAAAGCTGCAATTCCTGAAAATATTCCTCCAAATGTATGAAATGGTAAGTTTTCATACATAAGTACACTTAATGGGTTCTTTAAGTAATATGCTCCAACAAAAACAAATAAAGAACCAACTAATGATACTGCACTTCTTACAAACCCATATTTGAAACCACGATAAATTCCAAATACAAGAATAATTATTATTAATATATCCAATATAGACATTTTTAATCCCTCACTACTATTATACTTTGAAAATTTTTTAATATTCTAAGTACCTTAATTATAATATAATTTTGTTTAAAAAAGCAATTACTTATGATAAAATTTAATCAGGTGATTTCATGAAACAACAAACTATCGTATTTAAAATATCGGATAATTTAAAAAATAAAGTAATAGATTTTTATAAAGATCGTGCTCTTCCAAATCATCCACCCTATTCCGTATTTCAAGTTAAAGATTATGACTGTGTTATCACATTATATGAATCCGGAAAATTAATGTTTCAAGGAATAGGCGCTGATATTGAAGCAAGCTATTGGATGGAAGAAGAAAGAATCAACAATAATCGTGATTTAGAAAAAGAATTAAAGGATAAACAAGATAAAAAAGACAAAAAAGATGAAGAACTAAATGATACTCGTTTTAAAAATATTTCTACTATCGGTTCTGATGAAGTTGGAACTGGAGATTATTTTGGTCCTATAATTGTAACGGCATCTTTTGTGGATATAAGTAAAAAATCTTTTCTTTATGACTTAGGAGTAAGAGATTCAAAAAAAATTACTGATGAAAAAATAATGTCTATCGCACCTACTTTAATAAAAGAATTTCCTCACGTTACATATATCTTGACTCCAAGTGATTATAACCGTTTAGGAATTACTAATATGAATAAAGTAAAAGCTATATTGCATAATAAAGTATTGTTTGCATTAAAAAATAAAAACTATAACTATGATAAAATTGTAGTTGATCAATTCTGCTTTCCAACTAAATATTATGAGCATATAAAGGAAACACCAAATAAGGTTACAAATATTACATTTACTACTCATGCTGAAGATAAGTGTCTAAGTGTTGCTGTTTCAAGTATTATTTCAAGATATATTTTCATTAAAGAAATGGAAAAAATGGAAGATCAATTAAAAATGAGAATTCCAAAAGGTGCTGGCGATATCGTAGATCAAACAGGTGTGAAGATCGTTAATAGTTATGGAATAGAAAAATTAAAAGATATTGCAAAATTAAATTTTAAAAATACCGATAAAATTAAAGAGTTCTTACAAATCAAGTAAGAACTCTTTTAATGCATAAATTTGGTCATAACCACTTTTTAATTTTAAATCTAGATTGGATAAAGAAACAATTATATCTTTTAATTGATCAAGAGTATAAATTTTTCCGTTTCTTTTTAATACTCCTACTCTTTTTGGATTAGAATATCCAAATAGTTTAGCTATTTCTTCATCACTTAAACCATCAGCAGAAGCACTTTTTACCATATAAATGTTGGTAAAACTACTAGCAAGAAGTGCTACTATATTAATTGGTTCACTTCCATTTTTTAATAGAGTATCTAAATATTTAAATCCTAAATTAAAATCCTTAGCTATTATCGCATTTGAAAAAGCAAATGTTACATCCTCATCATTTTTTTTAGTGTTTGAAGCAACTAAATCATGAGTTATATTGTTGCTTAAATTGGAAAGCCTTTCAATCTCATTGATAGTTATATCTATATTATTTGAACTATTATTATATATTTCCAATAAAGCATCTCTATTTATACTTATATTCTCTTTTTTAAAATAATCAACTATATAAGTTACAACATCATCTTCATTATTACCAGTTAAATCAATAAATTTTACTCCTAAAGAAATTAAATCTTTTACAATTTTTTTAGATTTTAAAACTTCGTCATTAATAAAAATTACCATTGTCTCATCATCTAAATTGGATAATGCACTTTTTAATTTATTGCATTCTTCCTCATATGAAAAATTACCAGCAAAGTATTTTACGTTTTTTACAATTATACATTTGCTCTCAGAAAAAAGTCCAAAATGTTGCATGCTTTCTATTACATCATCAATCAAATCTTCCACTAAAGAAAAATTTTCAATCTCTTTGTAGTCTTTACTAAGCTCTTTGATTTTATCATTTAAAAATGTAAAACTATTTGATTTAATAATGTATTTATTTTCCATATGATCCACCTTTAAAATTATAGCATTTAAAATTAATATAATAAAGGACTTGCAATACATAAAATTATTTGATAGAATTAGATATGTCAATGGCGAAATTGGTGAAGTGGTTAACACGCCGGATTGTGGCTCCGGTATGCGTGGGTTCGATTCCCACATTTCGCCCCATTGAAAAATTAAAACTAAGAATTAATTTCTTAGTTTTTTTCTTGCAAATAATATCGAACATTTGTTATAATTTTACTAGGAATATCAGTTGTTGAGTGTCTACCTCCATTCTTTATAGAGAGGAGGTTCTTGATATATATGGGAAAGAAAGATTTCTTAATCTTAAGCTTGATCATTATAATCATTTTGTTAATAGCCTTACTCTTCATTACTTTGAAGCAGTATCACCTATAAATAAAAACGACACTCATCTGCAAAGATAAGTGTCTACAATATTTTCAGGTAGACATTCAACATGCAAAAACTGAATGTTCCCTTTTTTATTGTATGCAATATCGCATCTCTAAATACATATTACTACATATGTTTTTATTTTGCAAGAAAATATATGGTTTTACTATTGTTAGAAGAAACTTATAAAATGCATAAATCTCTATTATCTATATTGTAACTTTCGTTCAACATTTAAAAATTTTGTGTTTTCATATTGACGTATTTTTTTGAAATCAAGTTTTACTACACTGCTTATAATTATAAATCGTTTTTCGTTATATAATCAGCCAATTTCAAAGCCATATCAAAATATCTGCCATCATGTTGTGTGCCTTTTATTTCTCCAGGAATTTTTCTTTCATCCCATTCTGGGGCATCTAGTAAATCACCGCTTATAAAAAACGTATAAAGATTTAAATTTCTAAATTGACACATTGCCTCTACTGAAGCACATTCCATTTCCACTGATATACACCCATCAGCTTTATGTTTTTCAAAATTATTTTTAGTTTCTCTATAAAAAGCATCGGTAGTCCATGTCTTACCTAAAACATATGGAATATTATATTCTTTCATAAAATTAGCAACTATACTATTATTCTTAATTTCAATATAATCTGATGCTTTAGCATAATGATATGATGTTCCCTCGTCTCTATAAGCCTCAGTAGGAATAATAACCTTGCCCATAGTAATTTCTTTGTTTAAGCATCCTGCTCCACCAAATAAAACATATTTATTAACATTAAGTTCCTGGAATGAATCTTCGATTGATCCAACACATGCTGGTCCACCAACGTAAGTTCTAAAAAAAGCAAACTTATGGCCATTATATTCAAGTTCATATATTGGCGTAATCCCAGTTACAAATTTATACTCTGCAATTTTTACACAATTATAATTATCTAAAATGTATTGCTCAATAATGTTTGAAAATGTAATTATACAAGCATCCACTTTAATCGCATGTTCTTTTCTTTTTGGATTGATAATTGCTTCTGATTTATCATCAAATGAATTAATTATCACATAATCACTACCTTTCAAGACAATTATACAGGATTTTTTATGTCTAATCAAGATTGTGTCTTTCTTGTTTTCAAAGCACAATTGCCCTTGTCAAAAGTATTTATTGTTATGCTTATTATCACACTATTGATCACTTTACTCATCAATTGAAAAATTAAAACTAAGAATTAATTTTCTTAGTTTTTTCTTGCAAATAATATCGAACATTTGTTATAATTTCACTAGGAACATCAGTTGTTGAGTGTCTACCTCCATTCTTTATTGAGAGGAGGTTCTTGGTATATATGGGAAAGAAAGATTTCTTAATCTTAAGCTTGATCATTATAATCATTTTGTTAATAGCCTTACTCTTCATCACTTTGAAGTAGTATCACCTATAAATAAAAACGACACTCATCTGCAAAGATAAGTGTCAAACCATATTTTGGGTAGACATTCAACTTAGCCATACTGAATGTTCCCTTTTTTATTGTATGCAATATTGCATCTCTAAATACATATTACTACATATGTTTTTATTTTGCAAGAAAATATATTATTGTATATTATTGTATACATAAACACCTGCTTGAATTTATTTCTTCAAGTTATCCTTTTTTAAGTTTTCTTGAATAAAAGCATCAAGGTCTTTAAAAATCAATTCTTTTTGTATAAATATAGAGCGATGATTTCCTTCATACATTATGGAAGTTGAGTTTAATCCAAGACTCTCGTAAATTTTTTGTTGCTTTATAAATCTTTCTTGCACTCTTGTTCCAAGTACTTTATTGATACAATTTACATCTTCGTCACTAAATAAACCATATTTTGCAGTATAATTACCATTTTCATCTAAAACAAATACTTGGTTTCCATTTTCGTCAATTCTTGGAGTTAAATTACCACATTCGTCCCTATATAGTTCTTCTTCTCCTTTATCATTTATAAAAGTATAGTTTTCAAAATAAGGTATAGCCGAATCTGATTTATCCGCATCACCAACATAAAAGAAAAAAGATATTTTTTTAAAAGATTCAAAATCAAAATTTGGTAATCCACTTATTCCTGTTGGGTATTTAAATTCATAACCGCCCATTTCTGAAACTGGCATTGAAATTGCTCCACCTGTCCCACCAGCGATAACTCCTTTTATTATTTCTAGGTGTAATAAAGATAAGTGCGAAACAAATTTTGCTCCTTCTGAGTAACCACATAAGGTTGCTTTTTCAGAAACATCTATTTTTTCTGCTTTTAAAATATTTACAGCAGTTTCGATTATAGCTTTATGTTGATCAGCCAAGTTTTTATACATATACATATATTTTTCAAAGCGTTTATCATTTCCTTTTAATTCAAAATCATTCAAAAGGCAATCTCTTCCCAAAAAGTTTGGTCTAAAGTCTTTTAATCTTGGAATATAAGGAATAACCATAGGATTTCCATCATCAACGCATAAATGGTAATGAATTGGATCTATTGATCTAAATTTTCTTCTTTCTTCTACATTTTCTTCCTTTGCACAATATATCAATTCTTCCATTGTTGAACAATTTTCAGAATTATTAGCAGTAAGATTACAAGCATATATCAATTCCGGATTCTCAACTATCGTTTGAGGAATAATTATTATAAACGGAAAATAAAATCCTAATTCAGGATTAGCTTCCACTTCTATGCAATTTACAACTGCACCTTTAAAGTTCATTTGTTTCATAAAATCATCTACTTTCATAGATGATTATAGCATGCCTCATTTATTTTATAAAACTTTTTCAAAAAAAGCGATGACCCAAATCATCGTTTTGTATTAATGCTCTTACTATAGTATTGTTTTATATATTCATAACCTTTTTTGATTTTTTCTTCAATTGATATATGCTCAGAATATATTGCTCTCAACTTATCCATCACCAACTCACCATTATCATACAAATCATAAAAAGAATTGTAACCACGCTCGTTAAAACTAAATTGACTTAGAAATGGTTCATTATTTAGAATTGGATCTGTTACCATTTCGCTATATTGCCAACATAAATGTGGAGAATCAAATTCTTCTCTTGGTGTATCAGGATATATCTCTTTCCACTTTTCAAACCATGCAAAGTGGAGAGTCTCATGTGCGCATAAATTAACAATCACATTATCAGGAACACTATGGAAATCGAAAAAGAGAAACTATCTAGATATCTTGGACATACAGGTAAAATTCCAATTGAAGCATCTATTGTTTTAAATTTTTCTGGAAATTCAACCTCAAAAAAATCAATTAAGAGTTTAAAATACTTGTCATTAACTTCGTCCCATATTTTACTGCATGTTTTTACTTTGTTTTCAATTACATTATTTAACTTCTTGTATCTATCACTTAAAACTTTTTCAATTGCTAAAAACACTTCTTCTTTCGGAGAATTCAAATTATACTTTTTTAGTTCTGGAAAAGCTTCTAAAGTATAATCATGCAATGATAAGCTTTCTCCATTTTCATAAAAAGCTTCTTTGACAAAATTAATGTTTTCTTTTAAAGTCATCTTTCTAAAAATTATTGTTGGATAATTCATTATATGCCTCCATTGCCTATTCTTCTATCATACTCTTTTATATAAACAGGAAATTTCTCGTACCATTTCAAAAACTCTTTTTCATCACCAAAAGAATATAGTTTATACCCTTCTTTTGTTATGTATTTTTCTTTTAGATCCAAGAAATTTTTTATAAACTTTTGTCCATCAAGTGTTTGACCTTCAGCGCACATATTCTTAAAATTTATTCCCCTGCTCATTAAATCGTTAATTTTTTTATTCATTCCTTTTAATAGGTAACTTAAAACTAATTTATCATCTCTATACTTTTTATCAATTGCAGCTACAGAAACTAAAAGATTATAGCTATTGTTGTCTTGATAGGCTTCTAAAGATTCATAATTTAACTCAGTATCAGATAGTTCATTTTTCATAAAGTCTGTAAATTGTTTATCTGTTAATGGTAACAAAGTTATTTCTCCAATAATACAATCAGAAATTACATCTCTTACAAAAATGTTAATATCTCTATTTTTACTATCCCATAGCATAACTTGCTCTACACTTGATATTGTTTCTGGTTCTAAATAATCATGTTCTATATTCCAAACATCATCAAAATCTTTTTTTGTATGGTTATAAAATTCAATTACATATCTTTCTTTCATATGGGATTCTCCTTAATCTTTATTTTACCATATTTTATTAGTTCTGCAATTATTATCCATTTATGTCGAATGTGAAATAACTTTCTTTATATATGATATAATTAATTTTAGAGGTGATACACATGACAGATATAGAAATAGCTTCTTCATGTAAAATGAAGCTAATTAAAGATGTTGCGAATTCTATTGGTATTGATGAGTTAATTGAAAATTATGGAAATTATAAAGCAAAAATAAACTATGATAAAATAAATAATTCTAAAAATGGTAAATTGGTTCTAGTAACATCGATACATCCTACTCCATATGGTGAGGGAAAAACTACTTTGTCAATTGGAATAAATGATGCTCTAAAAAAAATTGGTAAAAATAGTATTGTTGTTTTAAGAGAACCATCACTTGGTCCTACTTTTGGGATGAAAGGCGGCGCTACTGGAGGAGGAAAATCTCAAGTTGTTCCTATGGAAGATATAAACCTACATTTTACAGGAGATATGCATGCAATAACATCTTGTAACAATTTATTATGTGCGCTTATTGATAATCATATATATCATGGTAATGAGCTTGAAATAGACCCAAATTCTATTTGTTTTCATAGAACTCTTGATATGAATGATCGTGCTTTAAGAAGAATATCCTTAGATACTCGTAAAGAACGTTTTTGCATTACAGCTGCAAGTGAAATTATGGCAATACTTTGTTTGGCAAAAAATATGACTGATTTAAGAAAACGACTTGATTCTATTTTAATCGGTTACACTTATAATAAAACACCTATTTTTGCTCGAGATTTAAAGGCAACTGATACCATGATGATTCTTTTAAAAGATGCAATGAAACCTAATCTAGTTCAATCCTTTGAAAACAATCCGGTAATTATCCATGGTGGTCCTTTTGCAAATATTGCTCATGGTTGTAATTCTTATATTGCAACTAGTACTGCTCTTTCATTAAGTGATTATGTTATTACTGAAGCTGGATTTGGATCAGATTTAGGTGCTGAAAAATTTTTTGATATAAAGTGCCGTTTAGGATTAAAACCTGACTTAGTTATATTAAACTGTACTGTTCGTGCTTTGAAACATAACGGCTATTGCAATGAAACAGATATTCTTACACAAGATCATAAGTTTTTGAATGCTGGTTTATGTAACCTTGAAGCGCATATTGATAATCTTAAAAAATTTACAAACAATATTCTTGTAGTTTTAAATCGTTTCAATACTGATACTTTAGAAGAAATTAATATCATAAGAGAATTTGTTCATGAAAAAAATATTCCTTTTGAAATAAGTGATGCTTATAAAAACGGAAGTGTTGGAGCACTAGAGATTGCTAAAAGAATAGTTGAGCTAACTAACAAACCTTCCTCTTTTAAATTTTTATATGATTTAAATGATTCTATTCAAAATAAAATTGAGATTATTTGTAAAGATATTTATCACGCAAAAAATGTTATTTATACAGATGACGCACTTATACAATTAAAAAATATAGAAAACTTAGGATTTAGTAACTTACCAATATGCATAGCTAAAACGCAATATTCTTTTAGTGATGATCCTAAAAAACTTGGAAATCCAACAAATTATGATGTAACAGTACAAAAATTAGAATTAAAAAGCGGAGCTGGATTTATTGTTTGTTTTTTAGGAAGTATTATAGATATGCCTGGCCTTCCTAAACATCCAAATGCACTTGATATGAAAATTGATGATAATTTAAAAATAAGCGGACTATTTTAGCCCGCTTTTCTATTTCTATAATTTTTTACTATTTCTTCCGAAGTCTCTCATAAACTAAATATTATAAAAAGAATTACAAATGAAAGAATCACTATTCTAAACACTTTTTTGTAAAGCTTGTATGATTTAAAATTATTATAAACTACTCTCAACAAATCTTTTTTTGCTATTTATATCAAATAGATCATTTAAAGTAGTGTTATAAAAGTGAATTAGCTTGTCGACTAACATATATTTCTTTACTTGCTTCGTTTTGACTTATGTTTTTTTAAGTTATTACTAAGCTTTGTGGTATTCATAATATTATCACCTATTTATATAGTATCATATAATAAAAAAATAAAAGCAATTGCTAGTTGCTTTTATTAATTCTATTTGATTGAAAATATATTTAATGGATCTATGGCTGCTTCATCTGAGAGAGAATAATCATTATAAACTGCAAAATGTAAACTAGTAAATTCAATTTCTTTATTTTTTCCTATGGTTGCAATTTTGTCTCCTGATTTTACAACGTCATTTGGTTTAACAAGGATATCGTTTAGACCACCATAAAGCGTGAAGTATCCATTTGAGTGCTTTATAATAACTACTTTACCATATTTATCTTCAAGCATTGATAAATTATCAGGCTTTACAACTACTCCGTCATATGCTGAATATACAGGTGAATCAAATTCAATTCCACCAATATCAACTCCTTTATGTTCTGCTCCCCATCTCTTTTTAAATCCTGCTATAACAACAAAGGGTTGCTCAGTTGGCCATGTCCAATCATTAATATTAGAAGTATAAGAATAATTAGATTTATGATTAATGGTATAGTAATAAGTGATTTTCTTGTTATTAAATATTATAAATGAAAATGATATTAAAACGAAAAAGCTAACAAGTATGGGTTTAAGATAATTCTTACCTTTTTGATAAACTGTTTTATTAAGAATTTTATTTTCTAAATCTTCATTCATCTCTATTTTTGAATAATATTCTTTTATTTTATTCATTGATTATCACCTTCCATCATATTTTTTAATTTTTTTCTAGTTCTAGATAATAACACTTTAACATTGACTTCTGATAGCTTCATCATTTCGGCTATTTCTTTTATTTTATATCCTTCGTAGTAATGTAAAAAAACTATAATTCTTTCTCTTTTATTTAGGTTTGCTATAACATCTAGTAAATCATTATTGCTATCAGATGTTTTTATATCTTTATCATCAAATAAAGATACTTTTATTCGCCAATGAGATAAAAATAAACTTTTACATTCATTGATTGTAACTTTAAATAGCCATTTTTTAATGCTGTCTTTATCAAGTTTTAAAATATCTTTATGTTTATATAATTTAACAAAAACATTTTGAGTTATATCATCAGTATCAGATTTGTTTTTAGTATAACTATAAGCAAGTCGATAAACATCATTTTTATATAAATTAAATATTTTTATAAACTCATCATTCATATGCTTGTTTCCTCACTTTCAATATAATAACTAATATACCCATTAAAAGGTTACAAAAAAATTAAACTCACATAAAAATGTGAGCCTAGTATGCTAATTGCTGATTTTTTCAATATCTGTTTTATTCAACAACGTTATGAATTATTACCAATTTCATCAGCAAGTTTATCAAGTGTTGCTTCTCTTCTATCTTCTCTTGACGTGTTAATTAAAGTAAATCCGTATTTTAGACAATCTTTTTTTAATAACTCATTTTTTTCTAAAATTTCCTTAACATTTCTTTCTATATCTTCAATGCCTACATAAGCTGGCCAATCAAAAGGTTTAGAATATTTTTTCATGTCTTCTCTAATATTGGCTTCATCAGCATCCAAATTAGCTAAAAAATAAATTTCCACTTTATCCTTATATTCAAACATAGATAATTGTTTAGGTGTAAAAATATATTCATAAATTGTGCTTACTCCATAATTCTTGGCATCATCTAAACTCCTTCTTGCCATTTCATTTAATAATGTAACATATTTATCATCATTATGATCTTGTAAAACCTTAAAAGATTCTTCAAGTGAATCTAATAACATATCAAAATTATAGTAATTAAAATTGTATTTTTGATGAAGTTTCATTGTAAGTGTTGTTTTACCAGCTCTCTTGTTTCCAGCAATAATTACTACTTTTCCATTTTTCATTAAATCACTTCCATAACTTAATTATAACTAATAAAGCGTTTTTATTAAAGAAAAACAAAAAAACTTGCATACAATTTATGCAAGCTCATTAGTTTTTACAAAGATTTTTAAAATACATGATAATGATCCAATAATTTCTTTGATTTACTATTATAAATGTCATTAGAGACAGTATGCGGAGTATATTCATTTTGTTGAGCAAATTTAAAAATCCAATCACTCAATAATATTTTATATATTTCTTCATAGCTTGTCGCAACTCCTGTATCATCTAAAAACGATTTTTCTGTCATTAGTCTTATACGCCTTTGACGATCTTTATAACTATCAACGGAATTTTCATATCCATGCTGATTATTTAGATATTGAATAATATTTAAAACATTTTCATATGCGTATTTAAAGGCATAATGCTCATCTGGATTTGCTATATAAAGGTAAAACGCTTTCTTTATATCAGCTTGTTGTTGTTTTTCTGAAACTTCGTGACACTCAAAATAAGTTTTATATTCTTTTAATTCGCGATATAATTCACCTTCACCTTGATTTAATTCTAAAATCAAATGATGAAATAAAGCATGAAATTGTTCATGTAACATTGAATCTAAAAGGCATAAATTGAAACCATCAACTTCTTTGTAAGTTATTTCTTTTGTTTCTGGATTATATACTTCTTCTTTTCCTTCAAAAATATACTTTTCATTAAATAATATTTTACCTGATTTTCCATCTTTACCCAAAATTATTCCGGCGTTCATTAATCTTACATCTCTTTTGTCAGACACAACTTCATATGGTTTCCTATTTTGTTTTTCTGCTTCAACATTTTCTAATTCTTGTAAAAGAGCTAAACGTTCAAAAGGTTCAAGTGATGAAAATACAGATGAATGAAATAAATAGAATAACTTTGTTTCTTTTCCAATTATATCAGAATTTATGTATTTTCTTGAACGCATAACTTTGTTTAACATTATTATCCCCTCTTTAATAACGTTAGTTATTTTAGCAAAATTTGAAAATAATTGCAAATAAAAAATAGATTCGTCACCACAATCTACTTTAAGTACTTCATTTTAAATTATTATTACATAAAATTGCCTCAATCTTATTCACATAGTTATATGAATTAGAATGACTTGCATGTCCTAAAAAAGAATTATAACTTAATAAAAATTTTTTATCATAAAACATATTATTGTTTTTTAAATATATCCATTGTTTAATTGACTTCTTTACTTTCTTTTTAAAGCGTTTTCTAAGAAGAATATGTGTTGGATAAATAATATATCCACAAAAATCAATACCTAATTTATTAGGATAATATCTGCTTTTATGATTAAGCGACAGATTTAAATGGGCACTTACAAAAGTTGAAACTAAGTTGAGCACTTCTTTTGCTTCATCTTTGGTTTTTAAAATAAAAATCTGATCGTCCATATATCTTGTATAAAATTTTATTTTTAGTTCATCTTTTACATAATGGTCTAATTCATTTAAATAAATATTGGCAAAGAACTGACTGGTATAATTACCAATTGGAATTCCGACTTCGTTGCCATCATCAAGAATTTTTTTACTGAATTCAAGTAATTTTTTATCTTTAATTTTTGATGCTAAAATCTTTAATAATATTTCTTTATCTATACTATAAAAATATTTTTTTATATCGGTTTTTAAAATATAACAGTTTTTTCCATATAGTTTAGTTGCATTTCTCAATTGATTTTGAACACATATAACTGATTTATGCGTTCCTCGATTATCTAAACATGCATATGTATCATTGATGAACCGTTTCATAAAATAAGGCTTTATAAATTCTTCAACATACCATTGATGAACTATACGATCACGGTAAGGCAAAGATTTTATTATTCTTTCTTTTGGTTCATGAATAACAAATTCTCGATATTCACCAAACTTATAAGTATTATTTTTTATCTCGTCCATTATTCTTATAAGATTAGTTTCTAATTCCATTTCAAATATTATTACTTCTTTTTTAGTCTTTTTACCTTTAGAAGCACGTATGTGGGCACTTAACATTTTTTCGAAAGTCAATTTAGATAGAAAAACATTTTTTATTGTTTTAGGCATGCATTTATCCAGCCTCCTAAAGACATACTAACTAAATTTATTTTTCTACTCCATGCTTCATAATTACGAATGTTTATATATTTTCTTTTGTATGATAATCTAGCAAATACCCTTTGCATTTTTAAATTGATATCAAGTTCATTTAAGTATTTTAATTTTTCCTTTTTATCAAATGACTTATATGCTAGTAAAATATACTTGATACCTTCGTAGGATGAATTTTTTATTGTTGCAACTATGCCTGATTTAGTTGAATTAGGATATTTCTCAGTGATCATTTCAAGATATATAATAAAATCCATGTATATTTGATAAATTCGTGTTTCTTCAACACAGCTAGCTTTCACTAATGAGCTTCTCCTTTACATCTTTTAATATATTCAATGCCTGCAAGGGCGTTATAGAATCAATGTCTAAGTTGATTATTTTTTCTTTAATTGAATCATCTATATTAGTTTTTAAACTATCTACAACTTCGACGTCTAAGTTGTGATTTTTAAAAACGCGCATGTAGTTATCAAGAACATCAGCAGGAAAACCACATTTGTATGATTCACTTGAGAATTTTACTTTTTTTAATACAACATAATCATTGATAGTATCACAATCTTCACCAACAAATATATAAAATTTGCCAGATTTAAAAAGATATAATTTGTTTGCATCTTCTTTTTTTAATTGCAAATACTTTTGATATATCACACTCAATATTACCACCTCCTTTAATCCTATTAAAAAAGTGGAAATGATCCACTTCTTTTTATCTTTGATGTTCATCATTTTACTACTAACCAAAGACATTCTTTTTTATATTTTATTCTACTATGTAGAAAGGTTATAAATTTCTAAAATAAACACTAAAACAAAATCCGTAGATTAATGATATAAAATATGAATATATTTTTCTTATCTTTGTTTATGTGAAGAATAATCTTATATATTTTAGTGGAGAGAACAAGGCGGAACCCGATGTTAGCATTGGCGCCTCCTGTGTTCCTATTGAAGTTGAACTGACCTGCGAGAACTCCATTGTCGTAATTGCCGCCCCGATTGAACCAAGGATACGAGGAGTCAACAAAGTTCGAATTGTCGCCATAAAGAGTAAAAAGAGTCAAAAAAGCTAATTTCAACAACTTATAACCTACATTTATACTAAGACTAATAAATTAATATTTTAAACTAACCTACTAGACATAAATGCCAAAAAAGTGATTCCTTTCCGCTTAAAAAGAAGGCGGAAAGGAATATTAAAAGTGAAAAAAGTAATTGTAAAAAAACAAGTTTTTTTACACTAGGAGAGAACAAGGCGGAACCCGATGTCAGCAGCGGCGCCTCCTGTGAGCCTAGAGAAGTGGAACTGACCTGCGAGAACTCCATGGTCGTACCTGCCGCCCCGATAGAACCAAGGAGACGAGGAGTGAACAAAGTGCGAACTGCCGCCATACCAACTATTATGGTATCTAGAGTTGTTATCTCCGTCTAAATATGTCTTGAATGGTCCCATCTCTCCCGTTGCATCTCCTAATATTCTATATTGATAAGATGTTAATGTAGATGATGCTGAGTATACATCATAATATTTAGAATCATAATTAGCAAGTGTTGTAGCACTAAAACCACTTGATCCTAATTGACCACTCATATATGATGCCACATATTCATGTGCTCCACCAGACATATCATATATTCCACTTATATTTCCAGTAGTTGTTGCAAGATAACCGATACTTGTATTATAAGCGTTATTATATGTGTTTCCATCACCATAAGTTCCTGGATATGTTTGTTGGCTTGTACTTGGAAGTGCTGAATATCCTGTTTTATATGAACTATTATTATTAATGTTAACTTCCGCATTGATTCCATATTTTGAATGGCTTAGATATGCTACTGCTCCCCATTCAGTGTTTTTCATCATATGTGAATTCATTGCTCTTTTATAATTATAAGCAGCTGTAAACATATTCATGACTGTTAAATTTCTCCATGAATAAGAATTTGGTTTTACAATTATTTTGCTTGAATCATTGGAATTTACTTGAGCAGCAGTTGCACTTGTTGCTCCATTGTATCCAGTTTCAAACTTACCTGCCCAGAAGCCATTTACTCCCATGCTTATAAATGCTGGATGTGTCATATATTCTCCGTTTTTACAATTTCCACTTGATCCACTTGTCATTGGAGTTTTACAAGATACTCCGGTTACATCTGTTGTATCAGTTGTATCAAATATTATCTCGATTTCATGAATATTTTTTGAAGCCGTTCCAGTATTCCATAACTTATATTTATATTTTGGAATCCATACAAAGTAACTTTGGATATCACTTTCTTTTATTGTGTCTCCTACTTTATAACTTGCTCCACTATTAAGAATAACGGCATTTGCCCAAACTTTATCACAGTAGTTATACCATACTTTACTTGTATCGGCGTATGTTACAGTTCCATCATCTGAAATAGTAACTGGTATTAAACCATCGGTTAAATTGGGAACTGCAACTTCTTTTGAACAAGATGTTAAATCAGATGCCTTGCTATAAAGTTCATCTAATGCATCTTGAACGTTTTTGGATTTTAATAAAGACGAAGAATTATCATAATATACATCTTTTCCGATAATTAAATCTGCTGCATATGCTACACTTACAAATAGTACTAATGCACACATACCAATTATTAATATTTTTCTATTTTTCATAACACCACTCCTACACTAACATCGAATTAATTTCATCTATTGCACATTGAACTGTTTCACAAATAGATCTTGATTTTGTATTATCATACTTAGTATATCTAGCATGTAAAATAGACCAATCTGCATAGAGAATTTCATCTTCATCATCTTCTATTTTTGTCTTTTCATCAATAGTTTCTTTATCTTTATTAATCCAACCAAGAAAAATTGAATCTCCCCTTACAGTATTTGGCAAACCTTCATAAGTAGTATTTCCATCATATATTGTATAAGGTTTATCAATACTAGCTCCAGTTGAAGAATAGAAAACAGCTTTGTTCTTCTTCACCGCAGTATCACGTGATACATCTTCATATGTTAATCTACATAGAATTGTTTTTTCGGTTGTATCACTTTTACTTATTGTCATCTCTCCAGAATTGATTTGTTGAGCACTAATTAGAGAATCAAAATTATTAGTAATATTTAATGTTGTATTGTCACTTGCTGAACAACTTAACTTAGCCGACTCATCATATTCTGTTGCATTATTTCTAACATAATAATCGATTTTAGTTGTTGTTCCGCTCATGGTAAAAGTGAAACTGGATAAATCATCTGATAAATAATCAAAATGATTTACAGAATCTACAAATACGTTTCCAATGTAACAATCCAAGTCACTTAGGTTAGCTGCTAATAAAGCGTTTCCTTTTGTGAACAGCTTACTACTAACTGTTGCATAACCTATTGTCATAAGAACCAGACAACATATAATTATGTTCTGTTTAGATAAATGATAATTTTTTAGTTTGTTTGCAATTTTTTTCACATCTTTTACCTCTAATTATCTATGCTTTCTTCTATTCTTAATTTAACTATAACACAAATATCTCTTGCAGTAAATAGTTCGTGTGAATATTTTTATTTAAATAATATCATACTTGTAATGAGGTGTGTTATGAGATTAAACTTTAAAAGTTTGCCTGAACTTTTAGCATTTAATATCAAATATTACCGTTATTTAAACGGTTATTCTCAAGAAAAACTGGCTGAATTATGTAAGTTAAGTCCAAGATATTTAACAGATATTGAAAGAGGAATCCATTGCCCTCCAATTTCTAAACTTGAGGTTTTAGCCAAAGCTCTTAATGTAGAGCCATATGAATTATTGCTAAATGAAGATCGTGATAAAAAAATAGTTCAAAAAATGAAGTCATTCAGGCAATATAATCAAAAATAAAAACGAATCGTTTGATTCGCTTTTATTTTGAAATATTTTTAGTCTTTATATAGCTCGTCATATTCATCTTGTGCTTCAATAGCTTCTAGAAATGATAGCTTAGCTTCACTTATCGCAAGTACAGCAAGTGATATACAACTTGATGAATATTCTAATCTGTCATCAATATATTTTTCTAATTTTTCTTTATCTTTTAATTCTTTCTTCTCTTCTAGTTTAGATTTAAGATCATTTATATCATCTTGAATTTTAGTTATATGACTAGAAAATTTTTCGTGAGTGTCCTTTTGTTTTCTTTTAATGTTTTCTTTTGCTGTTTCAATATTCTTTTTAGTTTCATCTATTTTTTTGTCAACTTCATCTTTAGCATACATGCATTCTAAAACTGTAGTTTCTGTTGCATCCTTTAGATGTTTATTAACTTCATCAAATTCCTTATTAATCTTTTTTAATTTTTCTTTCATTTCTTTTTCTTTCATAAAAAATCTCTCCTATCCTATCTTATTATACCTAGTTTTTATAGATTAATACTCTAATCTATAGATAAATTGTAATATTTTGGGATGTTTTTGGTAAGAGCAAAAAAAATAATTTGTATGTTATCTATACAAATTTATCTTTTTGTTATTTTATTTATTATTATCTTTCAAATTATTTCTTTCATCTAGTCCAAATATAATAATTCCACCATATTTATTAGAAAAGCTAGAAAAAGTGTCATAGCATTTTTTAGAAAAACCTAGGGTTGCTGATTTGGCTTCGATCATATTTGTCTCAGAATTGTATTTTCGCAAAATATCTATCGCTTTGAATATATCCCCTCTTCCATAAAATCATCTCCTATAGATATATAACACTTTAAAAAGTTGTTTTTCTTCTTTTTTCGATAAAAAAACTACAGTTTTGAGCTGTAGTTTTGCGCGTTTATTCTTTTATAATATTTTTACTGCATAAATATGTTATTAAGAAATATCCTCCATATATAAGCACAATAATCATACTGGTAAATATAACTGATTTTAATAAGCCGTTGTTTCCAAACATTTCAAGGATTTTTAAAGCAAAACGCATACCGAATATTGAATGTATTATAGCAAGTAATAATGGTGTCATAAAGAAAATAAATATTTCTCTAAATAACGATTTTCGTATTAATTTATCATCAGCACCAATACGTCTTAGAATAATATATCTATTACGATTATCACTAGCTTCACTCAGATTCTTTAATGCAAGTATAGCTGCACTTGATATTAAGAAAACCACACCTAAATATATTCCTAAGAAAGTTACAATTACTCCTAACCCAACTGATGAATCTTCTAGATCAGTTTTAAACGAATAACCGACATTTCCAATATAAGAATTAGCTTTTTCAAAAATATCATCAACATCATATTTTTTATTACGATTAGTTTCTTTATAAACTCCAATAAAATAATTATATTTTGGTTTTCTTCCTTTTAATACAGAATCTGGAACAACAATTATACCTGTATTGGTTTTATTATTTGAAATCTCTACAAAGCCATCGATACATTTTTTATATTTAGGCTTTAATTCGTGGTTAAAAATTTTCACTTTAGTGTTTTTTTCTAAAGCCTCATTTCGCATATTCATCATTATTTCAAAATTAGCAACAATTATATATTCATCTTCGTTTAATCTTAATTCACTTTTCTTATACAATCTAGCTATTTTATTGTAATCACTTAAAGACATAATAATCTCAAGTGGATCCTCGTCATAACCATATTTTTCCATCAAATAATCGTACATATCTCCTACCGAATTGGAAAAGCAAAAAATCTCATCATAATAAAGATTAACAGAAGTATAATCACTTAGATAATTGCTATAATCAAATTTATTTTTATCATACCTTTCTTGTACGGTTAAATTTTTATATTCTGAATCATCAAAATTGGTTTCATCATAGCTATAAAACACATAAGTTTGAAAATCAGCAGGTGTTAACTCCTCTAAATTTTTAGTAAGTGAGTCCCTTAAAGAAAAAGAACTAGATAATGCACATATTGTAATGAATAACATTAAACAGATCATGCTCATTGATACCACCGTAGTGTTTATTTTACTGCTTAATTGTCTTAGCATAAATGAATTTAAGCCTTTATAGTATACTCCTTTGATCTTGCTAACTATTTTCAATACAAGTCCGGATAAACTCCACATTATTAAAAATGTAGAAATAATACCATAAATTATTGGTTTAATAATATCTTTTAGATCTTTCAAATTTGATAAACCATCAGTTACCATATAGTATGCATATCCGAGTAAAGAGCAAGCAAACACAAAGACAAGCAAGCATATTATAGGATTTTTAATTTTAACTTTTTCGTTCTTTTTGCTTGAATAAAGCAAATCTATTAATTTACATCTTGTAACCACCAACGTATTAAATATCATAACTATTAAATACATTATTCCAAAATACATAAAAGTTTTTAACATAGCTGAAGTTGAAAATACAAAATGGTATTTTTCCATATCAGCATCAAAAAGGGAAGCAATTATAACACTCATTCCTTGAGATAAGAAAACTCCAAGAAAAAGTCCGGCTGCTAAAGAAATTATACCAATCATTAAAGTTTCTAAAAACAATATAAGAGATATTTTTCTTTTACTCATTCCCAACGTCAAATAAACACCAAATTCTTTATTTCTTCTTTTTATTAAAAACCTGCTAGCATAAATTATCAGAGCGCCCAAAATGAATGATACAAAAACGCTTGTTGCAGATAAAACAGATTCTAGTAAACCAATTATTTCTTCAGTTCTTGAACTTATTTTTAACATTACAACTTGAGAATCAATTGAATTAAAAATATAAAATATTGATACTCCAAGCACTAGAGTAAAAAAGTATATCGCATAATCTTTAAAACTCTTTTTTATATTTTTAAACGATAATTTAGCGATCACTTAAATCCCCTCCAAGTACAGTTACAACATCAATAATCTTGTCGAAAAATTCTTTTCTATCCAAGTTTCCCTTTTCTATTTCATTAAATATACGACCATCCTTGATAAATATTACTCGGCTGGAATAAGATGCGGTATAAGCATCATGTGTAACCATTAAAATAGTCGACTTTTTTTCTTTATTCAAATATTCAAGACGTTCAAGAAGCATCTTAGCTGATTTTGAATCAAGAGCTCCAGTTGGTTCATCAGCAAGAATTAATGATGGATTTGTAATTATTGCACGAGCTGATGCTACTCTTTGTTTTTCTCCACCACTCATTTGATAAGGGTATTTATTCAATACGTGAGTAATGTTTAAATATTTACTAACTTCCTTTATCTTTTCATCTAAATTTTTTACACTTTTGTTTTGAATGGACAAAGCAAGAGCTATATTATCATAAGCAGTTAAAGTATCAAGTAAATTGAAATCTTGAAAAATAAAGCCTAATTCTTCTCTTCTGAATTCACTTAATTTGTTTCCTTTTAAAGTTGTGACATCCAAGTCATTTAAATAAATATGACCACTGGTAACTTTATCAATAGTTGAAATACAGTTTAGAAGAGTTGTTTTACCACTTCCGCTCGCTCCCATAATCGCGATAAATTCACCGCGTTCAACATCAAAACTGATGTTATCGATAGCTTTCGTTAGACTCGATTTACTACCATAATATTTTTCTATTGAATCAATCTTCAATAATTTTTCCATATATTTCACCTTCCATGCTTTGATTATATGCTAAATTTATTAATTAATCGCGATTCTAATATTTCTATATCTTACAATTTTGTAATGTTAGATCTTATAAAGATCATTTTTGCCAAAAGTAATCGTTATTTCAAAATATTTATTTTCTTCACTTGTTGCACTTATTTTATGTCCAAGTTTTTCAATGAGTTTCTTACTTATATAAAGACCGAATCCAGTTGAATTACGCATCTTTCTTCCGTTTTCTCCAGTAAATGATTTATCAAAAACATGTTTTAAATCACTGGCATTTACACCTATTCCATTATCTTTAATATGTAAAATAGTCTCTTTTTCATTATCTTCAATATAAAACATGATGTATGAATCTTTATTGTTATCACAATATTTAATAGAATTATTTACTATTTGATTAAGGATAAAGACAAGCCATTTTGAGTCAGTTAAAACTTTAATATTCTTAACATCAACAGAAACATCAATATGATTTTCAAGTATTGAATCTTTATTTTTTAAAAGTACTTCATTGATAATTTTATCCATGCTAGCTTCTTTAATTAAAAAGTCTTTTTCGGCATAGTTACTTCTAACATAATAAAGAATTTGATCAGTTAAATTATCTAAAGTATTTAATTGATCTAAAAATTTTCTATTAACATTTTTATTGTTATGATACATCAACATAAGTCCAGCTATCGGTATTTTTATCTCATGAATCCACATTTCCACATATTCTTTAAAATCTTCTGTTTCATTTCGATAATTGTTGATGTTTTCCATCATTGACTTATCAATTTTATATAAAGCATCATAAAAAACTTTTCCATCTAAAAATTCAGGTTCTTCCAAAGTTTCTAAGATCAAATATTTTTTATCCAATAAATTAAGGTTATTTAAAAAGTTATCATAATATTTTTTTCTCTTCAAGTAAAAGACAAGAAAATCGATAATAAAATATATACTTAATAGAACTAAAATCATTACAGTTAAATATTTATTTACATCAAATAAACTAAGCAAAAATAGTAAAATGATAAATAATACTACAAATAGTATTATATTAGCTCTTTTTTCTTTTATATATGTTTCTATACTCATAATAAGATATACCCTAACCCCTTCTTAGTTTCAATCGCATCCGTTAATGAAGCATCACTTAACTTACTTCTTAAGCGACTAATATTAACTGTTAAAGCATTATCGTTAATATATTCATCATTATTCCAAAGAGTTGTCATAATTTCATCTCTTGAGACAATCTTACCTAAGTTATCAAACAAACACATAAAGATAATCATTTCGTTTTTAGTAAGTTCGATTACTTTATCGCCACTTTCCAACTCACAACGTGATTTATTAATAAAAAATCCTCGATACATCTTATTTTGTTCAGTATTATTACATCTTTTTAAAACTGATTGAATTCTTAATATTAAAATATTAGGATTATAAGGCTTCGTTATATAATCATCTGCTCCATAAGTGATTGATAAAGCTTCATCAAGTTCATTATTGTTACTAGTAACCATAATAACAGGAATATTGCTTTTTTCTCTTATTCTTTTTAAAACTTCTTTGCCATTTAAACATGGGATATTGATATCAAGCAAAACTAAATCAGAGTTGCTTGCAAGTAAAGATTCTTCAACATGTGAAAAATCTTCAACACAATAAACATCATAGTTAGCATTTTTAAGAAGTTCTCCTAATTCTTTTCTAATCGTTTCATCATCTTCTACTATAGCAATTTTCTTCATAGTTCCTCCGTTACATTATTATATCAAATTTTTTATCTTTTCTACCTTACTTTTTTGTAATGTTCTTTATCTTCATACATCGCTTCATCGGCTATTTTAGTTAAATCATTTAAACTTAAGTTTTTTTCTTTGTAAGCAACTCCTATGGCACAACTATATTTAGTTTTATTCATTTTTTCTTTTAACTCTTTTATAAATTCTTCTATTTCTAATTTATGAGTATTATAGCAAACAATTAAAAATTCATCGCCTCCTACTCGATATAAACGCATATCCTTTAAAATCGTTGTTTTGATTAGCTCTACCAAAGTTACAATTGCTTTATCTCCTTCATCATGGCCTAAAGTATCATTGATTTTCTTTAAATTATTTAAATCAATGCTTATAATAGCATTAATTTGTTTTTTATTTTTATTAAAATCTCTTTTTAAAGGTTTTCTATTTAAAGTATCTGTAAGTTCATCTTTTATATAAAAATCACATATTAAATATATAAAATAGAATAACGTAAAGAAAGTATTACCTATATATAATTTATCTATTAAAAGAGAAATTATTAAGAATATATATAAGACAGCACGTATATTATTATCATATTTTGGATTATTTAAATAACTATATAATTCAACAACAACTAAAAACGTTGTATAGATAAAGAAAACATCCATCCTATTAAATATAAAGTAAGAAATTAATAATACAATATTTGAAATAAAATTTAATTTTTTACTTTTTATCGTATAAAGAGAATATAACATAAAATTTAATAAATACAAAAAGCTAATAAGATAAGCTCCATTTAAAAATAATAGAAATTCAAATATGTTTAGAAAAAACATAATATTGATAATCAATTTATTGGTTGTATCCTTTAAATAAAAGATAAACGAATAGTAGATAATCATTATAAAGATAAAAAAGACAAAATAGTTATTTATAAATATATCAAACATTTAATCACCCTATTTAATAATATTAAAAAGGAAGCAAATAATTACTTCCTTTCTAATAATTGTCTTTCATATTCATATGTAGCTAATCTATTGCTATATTGCAATTTTGTTAATTCTTCATTGATTCCCATAATCCAATATTCTTTATCTTCATCATCTATACATGTTTCCATTTCTTTCATATATTCAAATACTTGATCAAGCTCTTCTCCAAAATAAAATTTAAATTCTTCTATATGATCTTTAAAATAGTCATATGTATATGTCTTCGCGACTATTTCAGTTTTCTTTAAAAAATTTGCTAATTTGTATTGCTCAAAGCCAAGACGAACCATTAAAGATGCTACATACTCACGTTCTTCACTGGTTAAGATTTCACTGGTTAAGATTTCATTAGTTAATTCTCCAGTATATGGATTATAATATTTTTTTACTTCTTTTAATAAAGTTTTATATTCTTTATCATTTATATATTTGTGAGTTTGTGGTTCTGTTGTTTTTTTAACTTCGGTTACTGAAACTTGATTTTTTGTTTTACTGCGTTTATTCAATCTGCTTAATAATTCATTTTCAATGCTTTCAGCAACATAAATTGATACTCCTAAATTTAAGAAAGCTTTGAATACCTTTAATATATTTTTTTCATCATATGTATTTGGTATGTTTGTATAATTTTCTTTTATTATAGAAATGTTTGTAAAAACACTATTTAAATCCAATTGATATTCGAAACCACAATTGCCTAACTTAGATAAAACCTCTTGATCTTGTTCGATTGCAGATTTCATTGGTTGATAATTACCTTTGGTTGCATCTATCAAATGATTTTGATTAACAGATTTGCTGAAATAATGAAAATAAACTTCATAGCAATCAATAACGTATGCTTCATCATTTGTTATTGGGCAATCGGATATAAAATCAAGTAAAACGTTTGCTATCTCTTTTCGCGTCAATGATGAATCTTCTAAAGTATCAGCTAATATTTTTACAATATTTGTTAAATAAAAATATTCAGTAAACTGACAACTCTTAAACATATTTGATAAAGTCAAATAGATAATTTCTAAATGAGTTATTCTTTTTAGTTTTTCGGATGTTTCATTACATGGAAAATTACTTTTTCCTCCCAATTTTCTTAACTTTTCTTCTAGTAAAATTGCACTATTGACTTTTTTTAACTCTATCACTTGTTCATCAAAAAAGTTTATTGCTTTTTGATATGATTTATTCACTTTGATCACCTTTCTAATATTGTACCAATAAATTCTTTTTAGTTTTCTTTTCTTGGTCTCTTTCTTTAAAAGTTGTTGAACCATTGATGCATGCTACTGTGTTTGCTAACATTTTCTCATAATAGAAATTGTATTCTTCCTCATAATCATATTTTTCTTTTTGTTGATCATCAGTTTCCTTTAAGAACTTGATAACACTTTCTTTTTTTGTGTTTATTATAATCATTGCAATTACTACTTGTTCTCGCTCTTCTTTGGATATTTTTAATAAAATTGTTTCATCAGTGTCTAAATTAAAATATTTGTTTATTATTTCTAAATATTGATGATATTCTTTTTTATAATAATCTCTAACTAATTCGTCCTCCAATACATATAACATAGCGGGATTCACTCCCAACCTCAATAATCCATTAATTGCTTCAAAAATGTACTTTGGATTATTTTTTCTCTTTATATTTGCATATGATTTTTGAATACTTCTAATCTGTTCACAGATATTATCAATATCAAGAATAAATAATTCGCTATTTAATGCATCTTGTAAACGACTATCTTTTTTTATAAAATCGCGGATTTCTTTTTCATCGCCAGCAACATAACTTTTTACCATTTCATCGCTTATTATACTTGGATAGTATTCTAAAATTATTTTGAAAATATCGATATCTTTTTTTCTTTCATAAACCTTTGGGATTTCTTCAATCATAGAAAATAGAATGTTAGCAATTTCTTGAATGCTTAAATCGGTTGATTCTAATACATCGGTTAATAAACAAATCATATTAGTAGAAAAAAACATCTCCTTTTTACCAGTTTTTAAGTAAGATTTTAGAATAGAAAATTCGAGTTGCTTTTTATTTGGTAAATGTTCTTCGTTTTTTGAAGTGGGATTCTTTTTAATTTCAAAATAATCATAAGCATCTTGTAAAGAAACAGAATAACTTCTATTATTATCGATTAAACTTTTTTCGATAATATCTAAAATTTGTATATAAATTTTATTCATCATCACTATTTTTACTTTGAACTAATAATTTTGTTTCATATTCGTAAGAATTTAATTTGTTACCTGATTTTAATTTATCAAGTTCTTCATTTATTCCCATAATCCAATATTCTTTGTCTTCATCACTCACACATAATGTAATTTCTTCCATATATGCTTTTACTTGTTCTAGTTCTTCTCCAAAGTAGAATTCAAACTCCTCTACATGATCTTTAAAATAATCATAGGTATAAGTTTTTTCTACCATTTCTGTTTTGCTTAAAAAGTCCAATAATTGCTCTTGTTCTACTCCAATTTGAATCATTAGTGAAGCAATATATTCACGCTTCTCACTAGTTAAAATTTCATCAGTAAGCTTTCCTGAGGAAGGATTATAGTATTTGTTTATTTCTTTTAAAATTGCTCGATATTCTTTATCACTCAAATATTTACTTGGTTTTGGTTCTTTTTTGATAACTATTGGGGTTTGTTCTTTTATTGCATCTTTCTTTACTCTTTCAAATAATTGATAAAGTAACTCCTTCTCTACTATTTTAACGTGTTTTGTACTTACACCTAGTGTAGAAAGTGCATATAAAACATTAGCAATATTGCTTACATCAAAACTATCTTTGATTTTGGAATAATTATCTTTAATTATTTCAATTTGCTTAATTACCGCACCTAAATCCATAAATACCGCTGAACAATCATAATTAATTAGTTTTAGAAAATTTTTATCAGAAATACGTTCAATAATTTTAGCTGGATTAGTCGTTAAATAACTATACATTTCTTGTTGACTAATAACAGCTGGGAAGTAAATCGATAATGTAGCAGTAAGATCAGGTATAAATATAGGTTCATCAGTAGTGTTTTCAATATTTATTGAAACACTTGATGCAACACTCAATAATATATTAGAAATTGTTTTATTATCAAAAGGAAACTTATCAAGTGCTTCTGAGAGTATACGCATGGTATCTGAAAATGCAAAAAATGCTGGGTTTCCATAACAGATATATTGTCTCAACATTGCTGTGCCAAAGCTCTCTCGTTTTATTGAAACACAAGTTTCAGTGGCTACTCGATCATTTTCTAATCTTTCTTTATAACTTTTAACAAAAGGATTATCACCAGGAACTGGTAATTTTAAATTCAAATCCTTGTCTAAAACATCTAATATTTTTTTATAATATTTATTCATTTTCTTCTAGCCTTCTTTCAACTAATAATTTTGTTTCATATTCGTAAGAATTTAATTTGTTACCTGATTTTAACTTATCAAGTTCTTCATTTATTCCCATAATCCAATATTCTTTGTCTTCACTACTTACACATAATTTAATTTCTTCCATATATTCAAATATTTGATCAAGTTCTTCTCCAAAATAAAATTTAAATTCTTCCACATGATCTTTAAAATAATCATAGGTATAAGTTTTCTCTACTACCTCCGTTTTGCTTAAAAAGTCTGAAATAACTGATTGATCGATTTCAACTTTAACCATTAGATATGTAATATACTCGCGTTTTTCTTCAGATATTTCTTCCAATAGTTCTCTTGTATATGGGTTATAGCTTTTCCTTATTTCTTTTAAAACTGCTCGATATTCTTTATCTGTTAAATTTTTACTCTTTTTTGCTTCTATAGCTGCTTTTTTACTCATTTGGTTTTCAAAAAGTTCTTTTTTTAAAGTTTTTCTCATATAAGTAATTAGATTATGAGGGAATCCTAATCTCTCTAAACTCCAACAAACTTCTTCAATGGATGTTTCGTCAAAATTTTCTTGATTATGTAAATAACTTTTTTTAATTTGATTAATATTGTTTTTAATTTTAATTGGACGCAGCGTTGGATTTATTTTTTCTCGAGAAATCACTGATTTTAGTGATACAAATAACAGATTGAGATAAATATCGATGTTTCCTGTGGAAAATTCTAAGACATCAACATTTCTAAAAAAGAAACGCCCTTTTTCAAATATATCAAAGATATCATAACTAAATTCTGACTCACATAACTGAATCGGATAATTTTCTATTAGTTCCATTAAAAAATCACATACTAAATCTTTTGGTAATGATGACTTTCCTAATTCAACTGCATAACTTTTTATTATATTTGTTAACTTAAAATACCCAATACTTTGGTCATTTTGTGTTGAATATTTTGTTATTGTAGTTAAAGGTGAGTTATATTGTTCTGCTAATTTGATTGCATTTGCTAAAGATGATTTTGATTCTTTGTTTAAGAGACTATTATCCTTTTCATCTTTGGCAGCATATATTTCATCTAAATGTTTTAGAAGATACAATAAAAGTAATCTTCTCATTATTTGAATCGTTGTGTTACTTACTCTAATGTAGCTTTCTGATAACTCAATTCTTGCTTTAGCTGTATTTAAAAATGCATCAATATCTTCATCTAAACATGGATCAAAATCAGGTGCTATATTTTTAGCAATACTCTTTTTTAGATATTCCTCTATTTCTTTATATTTCTTCATGATTATCTTTCCTATCTTTTAACAATTTCGTTTCATATTCATACGAAGCTAATTTGTTGCTATATTTTAATTTTGCAAGTTCTTCATTTATTCCCATAATCCAGTATTCTTTATCTTCATCACTTGCACATGATTTAATTTCTTCCTTATATGCTTTTACTTGTTCTAGTTCTTCTCCAAAGTAGAATTCAAACTCCTCCATATGATCTTTAAAATAATCATAGGTATAAGTTTTTTCTACCATTTCTGTTTTATTTAAAAAGTCTGAAATAACTGATTGATCCATTTCAACTTT
>CAKOPW010000002.1 GCA_934101115.1 uncultured Bacilli bacterium
CAGTAAATATTGTTAATCGTGTTTCGGGTATCCTTTATACAACAAAAGATGTTTCATATGGAGAGAATGGATTTGAAGCTGATTCTGATTTCTGTAGTAAAAAATGTGGATGGTAAAACATCTGCATTTTTTTATTTGTTTTTCATATTATTAATTAGAAAGGAAAAAATAATTATGGAAACATTAAAAGTATCAAGTAAATCAAATCCTAGTAAGGTTGCAGGTGCAATTGCAAATGTATTTAGAAATACTGGCTCAGTGGAAATACAAACTATTGGAGCAGGTAGTTTAAATCAAGCAATTAAAGCTGTATGTATTGCACGAGGATTTGTTGCACCAAGTGGTAAAAACTTAGTAGTTATTCCTGCTTTTTCGGATATAACAATTGAAGGTGAAGAGAAAACAGCAATTAAACTTATTATAGAAGCAAAATAGCTTCTTTTTTCATGAAAAAAAATATAGGATTATCTATATTTTTCATCAATCACATCATTAAATGTTTTATTTATAAAATCATGAGTTAGTCCTAGACTATATCTATAATGGCTTTGCTCATATTTTGTTGTATAATCACTGAAAGGAATTAATTCAAAATTTTTCATTGAAGAATCAAAGTAATTTATTATTGGCTCGGCTTTGATTTCTTTAAATGTTATATTATTATCATTATCAAGTTCTAGTTTTATTTTTGAAAGTAACCCAAATTGATATGCATTATCAAATGTTTCTTGTCCTTTAGGAGTTCTTGCAATATCATCATCTGCTGATACAAAATTTCCAAGTGAGTAATAAACTAAAGTGTTATTAATCATTTCAATTGGTTGAATAGAATGTGAGTGACTTCCTACAACAATGTTTACTCCTAAGTCACTTAAATATTTGGCTAATTCTTTTTGTTCGTTGTTAGGTACAAAAGTAAATTCAGTTCCCCAGTGCATTAGAACAATAACAACATCAGAATTTTTCTTTAAATAATCAACTTGTTCTTTAATTTTGTCTTTTAGTATCTCTTTAGTATAAGGATCTTTATAATAGTTTATTAGGTCAACATTTTCTTTTGTTGGTTTAATATTTGTTCCTAAAGTAAAAGAAGCAAATCCAACTTTTATTCCGTTTTTTTCAAGTATTCTTGTTTTTTGACTACTTGAATTTTTTTCTGTTCCAATGGTTTCAATCTTGGTATTGTTTTTAAAGAAGTCTATTGTTGAATTTATTCCATCTAAGCCTCGATCATACGAATGATTGTTAGCTGTTGATAATATTTGAAAGTCAAGAGATGCAACAAGCGAACCAACCCAACTTGGAGCACAGAAGTTATATCCGTCTCCACTGGTTTTCATTTTGTCATTTCCAATAACAACTTCCATATTTCCAATTGATATATCATCGTCTTCAAAATATTTTTTTACTCGATTAAAGTATAGTTCTTTGCTTTCGCCGTTTTCTACTGCTTTTTCATAAGGACTTTCAAATAGTAAGTCACCTACAACAGTTAAATTTAATTCTTTATTCTTATTTTCAACAACGTTAGTAATTGTTTCTTTTGTTTGATCACTTTCATTTTCATTTTTCTTTATCTTACCTGAAATTACATATATTAATGATAAAGATATAAGAATTAGTATAAGAAAAAATGCTAAAATGTTCTTCTTTAATTTCATAAAATCACCTGATTAAATTTTATCACATAAAGTAATTGTTGTGGTATAATTTCCTTTAAGGAGACATTATGAAAATAAAAAAATACACTAAAGATAAAGGCAATAAATATAAAGTATTAATTGATGATACTAATTATACATTATACGATGATGTTATAGTTAAATATTCACTTCTTTTAAGAAATGAAATAAGTGAAAAAGAACTCAAAACTATTGTAGAAGAAAATGACAAACTTTCGAGTTATTATGACTCAATTAAATATATTACTAAAAAAATGCGTTCTAAATTGGAGATAAAAGAGTTTTTAAGAAAAAAAATGGTAAATGAAAAAGTAATTGATGAAACAATAAAAAAATTGGAAGAAAATCATTTTTTAAATGAAGAATTATTTATTAAAGCATATGTTAATGATCAAATAAATTTGACAAATAATGGAAAAAATAAAATCCTTAAAGGTTTAGTAAAACTTGGTATAGATAACGATTCAGCTAGCAGTTATTTAGATGATATAGATAATGAAGTATTTATATCAAAAATAGATAAGTATGTTGATAAAAAAATAAGTACCAATAAAAATAGTTCAATGTTTATGCTTAAAAATAAAATAATGACTGATTTAATAAATTTAGGATATGATAAGAGTGATATTGTTGACGTTCTTAATTCTAAAACAATAAATGATGATGAAGCAAGAAAACGTGAATATGAAAAAATAAAAAGAAGTTTGGAAAAAAAATATTCTGGAGATGTGTTAGAATATAAGATAAGAGAAAAGTTATATAGGAAAGGATTTAGAAGTAATGAAATATAAATATGATATTTTAAGTAAAGAAGAAAAACGTGCATTAAAGAATGAGTATAAAAACAGTACTGAAGAAAATAAAAAAATGTATAAAAAAATTAATAGAATTAAAATACTTTGCACAATAGGTATTATTTATGCAATTGTAATGATGGTACTAGATTTTTCACTTCGTTTAAGTTTAGTTAATAAGATATTAGATTGTTTACTTTTGTTATTCTGTTTAATATTTATGGTTAAGATAAATGATATAACAAGAATGACTTTAACAAAATATTTGAAATCAAAGAAAAAGTAGTTATATATTTTTTCTTTTTTTATATTATTTAGTATGAGAAAATATATTTTAATTTTATTAATTTGTTTATTAATTCCAGTTTCTGTAAATGCAACTAGTGTTGTTATGGATATGGATTCTAAAAGAGTTTTGTCTGGAAGTGCAGAAAATGAAACAAAGTTAATTGCGTCAACTACTAAAATATTAACTGCTATGGTAGTAATCAATAATACCGATATAAAAAATATAGTTACGGTAGATGAAAACGTTTTAAAAAGTTTTGGATCGGGCATATATATAGAAATTGGTGAAAAGATAAGTGTTGAAGATTTACTTTATGGGCTTCTTTTAAGAAGTGGAAATGATGCTGCTATTGCACTGGCGTGTTATGTTGGAGGATCAATGGAGGGATTTTCAATATTGATGAATAATTTGGCCTCTTCAATTGGTATGACTAATTCAAATTTTATTAATGCAAGCGGACTTGAAAATGAAAAGGGTGAAGGAAATACTTCGACAGCAAAGGATATGGCAATACTTATGAGTTACGCTATGCAAAATGATATATTTAAACGTATTACTTCTACAAAGCATCATGTAGTAAAAACTAATTATAAGACTTATGATTGGTACAATAAAAATAAACTTTTGAGTATGTATAAATATACAACTGGTGGTAAAACAGGATTTACTAAAAAAGCTTATAGAACTTTAGTTACAAGTGCAAGTAAAGATAATAAAAACTTAGTTGTTGTAACATTGGATGAAGCAAATGATTTTGATAAACATAAATATCTATATGAAACCACATTTAAAAAATATAAAAAGGTAAAAGTAGTAGACGCTTCGACATTTTTAAAAAGTGAAGGTTTAAAAGTTAATAAAGATATAGACATGCTTTTAAGTGATGATGAAATTGGAAAAGTAGAGGTTGATGTTGTTTATACTGATGACGTAACTGATCGTGTTGGTTATGTAAATGTATCTTTAAATGATGTAGTTTATTATAAAGAGGATATTTATTTGTATGATAAAAAAGAAGATTCTTTTTTCTATAAATTAAAGAGTAAAATACTTTCAATTTTTAAGTAAAGATATTAATTTATCTTTTTTTTTGGTACAATACTTATGAGTGGTGATTTTATGGAAAGATTACAAAAAGTTATAGCTGCTTCAGGTGTTGCATCTAGAAGAAAAGCTGAAGAATTAATATTAAAAGGATGCGTAACTGTTAATGGAGAAAAAGTAACGGAACTTGGAACAAAAGTTAATGGAAATGATTTAATATGTGTTAATGGAAAAAGTATAACTGAAGAGGATAAAGTATATTTTATGCTTAATAAACCAAGAGGTGTAATATCTTCTGCTAAGGATGAATTAAATCGTAAGACAGTTGTGGATTTAATTGATACTGATAAAAGGATTTATCCAATTGGTAGACTTGATTATGATACAACAGGACTTTTACTTTTGACAAATGATGGTGAGCTTTCAAATATATTAACACATCCAAATTTTAATGTTGAAAAAACTTATATTGCTAAGCTTAATAAATTTTTAGAACCAAGTGATTTTATGAAATTAAAAAACGGTGTAATGATTGATGGAATAATGTGTAAACCAACCAAAGTTAGATTAAAAGAAAACAATAAAATTAAAAATTATGCTTACGTAGAAGTTACAATTGTTGAGGGAAGAAATCACATTATAAAAAGATTATTTATGGAATTAGGCTACTTAGTTGATAAATTAACAAGAACAAGTTATGCTGGTATGTCTTTAGGAACAATGAAAAGTGGAGAATATAGAAGCTTAACTATAAAAGAAGTAAAAAGGTTATATGAATATGGAACAAGTAACAATAAATAAACTTGATAATAAAGGAAGAGGTATCGGCTATTATCATAACAAAATTATTTTTATTAAAAATGCTTTACCTGGAGAAGAAGTAGTATTAAAAAATATCTGCGAATATAAAAAATATTTTACAGCTGAAGTAGACAAGCTTATAAAAACAAGTGATTTAAGAAATACTCCGAAGTGTCCTTATTATGATGTCTGTGGCGGATGTAATTTAATGCATGTTGGTATTGATTATCAAGAGGAATACAAGTATGAAAAAGTAAGGGATATTTTAAAAAAGTATGCTCATATTACAGATAATATTAAATTTGTAAAAAACAATAAAGAACTTTTTTATCGTAATAAGATTACTTTGCATGTACATAATGGCGAAGTTGGATACTATAATGATGAAACTCATCAATTTGTTAATGTTAATAACTGCTTAATTGTTAACAATGAAATAAATGAATTTATTAAAAAGAATTTAATAAAAGTCAATAATGGTGAAATTGTTATAAGAGTAAATTATGAAGGAAAGATATTGGTTTCGGTAAAAAGCGAAGAAAGTGTTTCTTTTAATGATTTAGATAATTGCAACATAGCTGGAATTGTTGTAAATGATAAATGCGTTTATGGAGAACCTTATTTTTATGATTATATTGGTGATTTTAAGTTTAAAGTAAGTTATAACTCGTTTTTTCAAGTTAATAATTATATGGCAAGCAATATATTTATGATTTTAAAAAGCAATTTAAAGGGTAAAAATTTGCTTGATTTATATTGTGGAGTTGGAACTTTAGGATTGAGTTTAAAGGATAATTTTGAAACAATTTATGGCGTTGAAAAAATTGAAAATGCAATTTTAGATGCCAAAGAAAATGCTTTGATAAATGATTGCCATAATGCTCACTTTTTTGCTGGGGATACGTATGAGGTTTTAAAAAAAATTGATGTTTATTTTGATACTATTATAGTTGATCCTCCTAGAAGCGGACTTAATGAGGAAACAAGAAATTTAATATTAAAGTTAAAACCTGAGAATATTTGTTATGTTTCTTGTGATCCTTTTACTTTAGCTCGTGATTTAACTTATTTTAATGAATTTTATAATGTTGAAAAAATCAATGCACTTGATATGTTTCCGAATACTTATCACGTTGAGTGCGTGTCTGTGCTATGTCGTAAAACCCTTATAAAATAAGGACTTTGTAAAATTTCAAATCTTAAAAATTTCATTTTTTTTGATAATAAATTGAGAAAAATTATAAAAAAATATATAACCTAGTTTGCGTATGGTATGTTTGCACATACTACCTTAAAGATGTCTTAATGGCATCTTTTTTTATGCGGACTAGGATGAACAAATAGATTACTTATAAATTTAAACATATCATAACTAACGAAATGCAAATTGTATTTTATTCGTTTTTATACCCCAAAAAAGGGATACATAGCCATTATCAAGATGGCTAAAAAAGAAGGAGGTGAGCAGATGAAAGAAGGTAAGATTATAGCAATCTCTAATCAGAAAGGAGGAACAGCAAAAACAACTTCTACATTTAGTCTTGGAGTAGCACTTGCTAAAAAAGGACAAAAAGTCTTATTAGTAGATGCTGATCCACAAGGAGATTTAACAACTTATATGGGATGGCATAATGTAGATGAGATACCTATTACTTTAGCAACACTTATGCAAGATTCAATAACTGATAAAGATGTGAATCCAAAAGAAGCAATCCTTCACCATAGTGAAGGTGTAGATTTAATTCCATCTAATCTAGAGCTTTCTTCATTAGAAGTAAGTTTAGTAAATGCAATGAGTAGAGAATATACGATGAAAAATGTCTTAAATGGTTTAAAGAAAGATTATGATTATGTACTAATTGATTGTATGCCAAGTTTAGGAATGATAACAATTAATGCTCTTGCTTGTGCAGATAAAGTTATAATTCCTGTACAAAGTCAGTTTTTAGCTACTAAGGGTATGGGACACTTGTTACAAACAGTAATTAAAGTCAGAAAGAAAATTAATCCTAACTTAGAAGTAGGAGGAATATTACTTTCTTTAGTTGATGAGAGAACAAGATTAGCTAGGAATATTAGGCAAGAATTAAATGACACTTATGGAATGGTATTTAAAATATTTGATACACAAATTCCAAGAGCAATAAAAATTGCTGAATCAACAGCACAGGGGCAAAGTATATTTTCATATGATAAAAATAGTAAAGTTGCACTTGCTTATGAGAATTTTGCAAAGGAGGTATTGAAAGATGGAACAAAAGAAAAACATAGACCTAACAACATTCAAGTTAGATGATTTCTTTTCAACTCAAGAAGACAGAGATGAAGATAAGAAAGAAAAAGTAGAAATAATTGATTTATCTTTAATAGATGATTTTCCAGAGCATCCATTTAAGGTACAAGAAAATGAAGATTTATCAAAGTTAAAAGAAAGTATAAAAGATAATGGTGTATTAGAACCAATTATTGTAAGAAAAAAAGAAAATAATAGATATGAAATAATTGCAGGACATAGGAGAAAATTTGCTTCTGAATTATTAGGTAATAACTTTATACCATGTATAGTTAGAGATATGACAAAAGAAGAAGCAATAGTATATATGGTAGATTCAAATCTTCATAGAACTAATATTCTTCCAAGTGAAAAAGCAAAAGCCTATAAGATGAAAATGAATGCAATAAAAAATATTAAAGGTGGACCACTGGGCCACAATGCTAGAACTAGAGATATACTAGGTGAAGAAAATTCAGAAAGTGGAAGACAAGTACAAAGATATTTACGTTTGAATGAATTGATACCAGAGCTTTTAGAAATGGTAGATAATTCAGTTTTAAACGAAAAACCAGCAATAGCATTGAGACCAGCAGTTGAAATATCATATTTATCTAAGGATGAACAAGAAATGCTTTTTAATTCAATAGAATATTCTGATGCAACTCCATCTCATGCACAAGCAATAAAATTAAGAAAAGAGAGTGAGTTAAATGGGTTAACAGAGGAATTTATTGAAAATTTAATGAATGAAGAAAAGCCTAATCAAATAACTAAAATTAAAATTAGTGAAAATAAGATTAAATCAGTGATGCCTAAAAATTATAAAGTAAATAATATGGAAGATTTTATTGTAAAAGCAGTTGAATATTATAGTAGGCATTTAAATAGAGATAGAGAGCGATAATTAAATCTTTTTATGAGAGAAGACAATAAATTGAATGCACAAGAATTTGAAATTAATAGAAAAAATAATTATACGATTGTAGATAACTCTATTTTACGAAATAAAAAAATATCTTTAAAAGCCGTTGGGTTGTTATGCAAAATGTATAGCTTACCACCTGATTGGGATTATTCATTTAATGGATTAGTTTCGATATGTTCAGAAAGTAAGTCAGCAGTAAGATCAGCAATTAATGAATTGAAAAGATTTGGTTATATTGATATATTGAAAGAACAAAATTCTAAAGGGTTATTCGTTTATAAATATAAAGTATTTGATACTCCTCAGGAATACATTTTAGAAAAAAATAATCCAGGACCCGATTTTCCAGCTATGGATCATCCAACGTTGGATAACCAGCAACAATTAAATACTAATAAATTAAATAATAAAAAATATGATAAATATGATAAATCGACTTACGTCAATAATTCTAGATTTTTAAATGAATTAATTAAGTCTGGATATATAACGATTGAGGATAATGATATTAAAAACTACTATGAATTGTTTAATAATATAATGCAAGAGTATTCTTCTGAAGATATTTATACTTCTATTCATTACATTACATCAAAAATCAAATTAAATAAATTTAGAGATGAAGATGGAAATGAAATTTCTAATAAATTTGGTTATTTTAATAATGCTTTAAAAAGTAATTTAAATAAGTTGGAGTATATGAAAAGTGAAACTGATTTATATGGTGATGACTTATTTGATGACATTTTAAATGTTAAAAGTGATAATGAAAGATAAATTCGCACATTTTAAATTAATTTAAATTTATGTAAAAATGATTCAAAGGAGTGATACAAAGTGAAAAAGAAAGTAATTTTATTTGCTATTTTATTAATGATTATATCAATACCAATTATAATCAAAGTTACTCACAAATCCGAAACACCAAAAACGAAGACAGAAGAAAAAATAAATACTAAAGAAGAAACAAAAACTGATGCATCAGAAGAAGAACAAAAAACAGAAATAACAAAAGAAGAAAGAGAAGGTGATAATACTTCTAAATCTTCTAAAGAATCTAATACAAATAAAAAGAATAGTTCAACAAAAGATTCATCAACAAATAATAAAAATACTTCTACACCAATCAATTCTAATAATGAAACAAAAGAAGTAGAGGTAAAAGTAGAAGAACCTAAAAAACAAACAGATGATAAAAAACATTATATAGATGTTCCTGATCCTAATTCTTATTACTATTCATTTCATCACGGACACATAGATTTTTCATCATTAGACGAATGTCAAAAAAATAGTGAGAAATATTTAATGATGGATGTAAATGATATATATGGATCGTGGTGTATGGAAGTTCAAGACGAGAATGGAAAAGTATTAGGAGCATATCTATATTTAAAATGTACATCTGGAAATTGTGATAGATATAAAGGTTATTAAATTGTACTAAGAAATTAGTGCTTTTTTTATTTTCAAATTAAGGAGGAAAGCAGAATGAAAATAAAGAAAATATTAATGGGAGTATTTGCACTAACACTTTCAGTTGTAGGATTAGTTGTAGGCACTCACACAGTTAACGCTGAATCAACCACATTAAAAATGACTGATAGTGGTTGGTGGTGGCAAAGAATTCAACCAGATGATGGAAATTATCATAGTTGGCATTTAACATGGTATGAATTTAATGGAAGAATAGCATATTGTATTCAACCAGGTATTCCAGAAGGAGATACTTATCAAACTGGAAATTTAGATTCATATAATATTTCAAATGAACAAAAAGAAAGAATAATGTTAATTGCATATTATGGTTATGACTATACTGGACATCAAACAACTGAATATAGAGCAGCAACTCAAGCTCTTTTATGGGAAACAATAAATGCAGATCAAACTGTATTTTCATCAAGGAGATGGGCACAAGGTACTATATATGATATTAGTACTCAAAGAAATGAAATAGAAAGATTAGTAAGAAATCATTATGTAAGACCTTCATTCAATGGAACTACTATTAATGCAAAAGTAGGAGAAGAAGTAATACTTACAGATATAAACAATGTTTTATCAAATTATTATGTATCAGCAAGCAATGGTGCAGAAGTTAGAATTGATGGAAACAAATTAATAGTTAAAACAACTAAGATTGGTAAAGTAACATTACAATTCAAAAAGAGATTATATACTGATAGAGAATATTTAGTTTATTACTCAAGTGGTAAACAAACTATGATGTCATCAGGGGTTGTAGATCCAGCACTATCAGTAGTTAATATTGAATCACTTGGAGGTAAAGTCGAATTTACAAAGTATGATAGAGATAACAATTCAACAATTCCAAGTGGTGAAGCAACCTTAGAAGGAGCTGTTTATGGAATATATAATGCTGAAACTGATGCATTAGTTTCTAAAGTTACAACTGGAAAAGATGGAAAAGGTAAACTAGAACATTTACCAGCATTTGCGAAATACTACTTAAAAGAGATTCTCCCATCTAAGGGTTATGAATTAGATACTAATAAATATTATTTTGAAAGTACTTTAAAAAATATTGATAATGAAATAGCAGTTAATGAAAAAGTTATTAATAGAGATGTAGAAATTACAAAAGTATATGCAATAAACAAATCGGAAATAATGACACCAGAGCCAAATGTTGAATTTGGATTTTACAATAATAAAGGGAAATTATTTACTAAAGGAGTTACTGATAAAAACGGAAAACTTACAGTTAATTTGGTTTATGGAAGCTATACAGTTAAACAACTTACAACTTCAAAGGATACAACTAAGGTAGATGATTTTAATTTAGATGTAAGGGAAAGTGGTAGTAAAATTTATTACACAATTTCTAATGCTAAAATAACAGCAAAATTAAAAGTTGTTAAGATAGATAAAGATACTAAAGAAGTAATTAAAAGATCTAATATTTGTTTTCGAATATTCAATACAGATAAAAATGAATATGTATCACAATCAGTAACATATCCTAAGAAAGAAACACTTGATAAGTTTTGTACTAATAATGATGGTGAATTAATCACACCTAATCCATTAGAAAGTGGTAATTATAAATTAGAAGAAATTGATCAAGTAATCGATAAATATTTATGGAATAAAGAATCTCAAAAATTCACTATAGGTGAAGATTCAAAATTAATTAACGATAATGAATATGGAATATTATTTGAGGTTAAATTTGAAAATAAAGAAGTAAAAGGAACCATTAAAGTAAATAAGAAAGGTGAAAATGTAGAGCTTAAAGAAAATGGATATGAATATAAAGAAGTAGAATTAGAAGGAGTTAAATTCGGTTTATATGCTAATGAAAACATCACTGATGGAACTGGAAAAGTAATTTATAAAAAAGGTGATTTAGTAAAAGAAGTATTAACAGATAAAGATGGTAATATTAAAATAGATAATCTTCATCTAGGAAAATATTATTTGCAAGAAATAGCAACTGTTGGAAATCATGTATTGGATAAAACTCAATATGAATTTGAATTAAGGTATAAAGATCAATACACTGATACAATCAAATATACTACTTCAATTAAAAATCATTTGGCATCAGGAAAATTAGAATTTACTAAAATAGATTTTTCAACTAGTAAACCACTTCCAGATACAAAAATAGAAATATATACTGAAAATGATGAGTTAGTTTTTACAGGTGTAACTGATGAAAATGGAAAAATTATAATAGACAGACTTCCTGTTGGCAAATACTATATTCTTGAAAAAGAAGCAAAAGAAGGATGGGAGATTAATCCTGATAAAATGTTCTTTGAAATAAAGGAAGATGGAGAAATAGTTAAATCAGTTATGAAAGACAACCAAATAGTAGAAGTACCTAATACTTATATTACTGATAAAAATCAATATGTAATTGTTGCTATAATTGTCGGTGTTGCAGGTATAGGAACTATTGCTTATGGAGTAAAAAAGAATAGAAAAAAATAATTAACATTAATAAATGTATAAAATAAAAATTTACACATTTTTATTTTTATAAGCTAAATGTTATCATGTTCTTGTGGTGAGAATATGAAGGTTAGAAAGACAATAAATTTAAACGAATTAATACTATTAGAAAAAGTAAGGATGATTTATAATGAAAAATATGATGGTATAAAGGAAAATAGAATCTTAACTGAAATATATAAAATATTAAATAATAAATTTCTTAAATTAGAACTTGAAGATAATAAAGAAATAAATGATATTAAATATATTAAAGTATTTAAATTTGCAAGTGGAAAAATATTAGAGCATGAAATGAATATTTATAATGAATTATTAGCAGAGAATTTTAGAATAAATGATTCATATTATGAGTATAGATATGAAGATAAATCCATTATAGATTTAATTAAGCAACTTCATAAAGAATCAATATTGTACGAAGATAAAGTTGCAACAATGGATGAGAGTGATCTTATATCAGAAGAATATTATATGGAGATAGAATACAAAGATTAGTATTCTATTTTTATTTTGTATGGAAGGATACGATATGAAAAAAATAAAATTTAATAAATATATAATTATAGGAATTATTTTAATATTATTCGCAATAATAGGGGGCAATTATAAATTGCTCCTTAATTATTTTAACGATAAGCAAGAGGAAAAAATGATTCAAGAATTTTATCAAGATGATTTATCAAATGAAGAAACTGAGCAAGAAAATATAGAAAGTGCTTCAGATAATAAACAAGCAGAAAATAAAAAAACTAATTATATTGCAGTGCTTAAAATTAATAAAATAAATTTAGTTAGAGGATTAGTTGATGAATCTAGTTATTTGAATAATGTTAAATATAATGTACAAATAATAAAAGGTTCTAATATGCCTGATGTTGTTGGTGGTAACTTAATACTTGCTGCTCACTCTGGTAATGCAAGAATTTCTTATTTTAGAAATTTAGATAAATTAGAAGTTGGAGATGAGGCAACAGTTGATTACAAAGATAAAACTTATACCTATAAAGTAGTTAATATTTATGATGTTGATAAGAATGGTAAAGTTGAAATTAAAAGAAACTTATCTAAAACAACATTAACTTTAATTACTTGTAGGCATAATACGGAAAAACAAATAGTTATGATATTAGAACTAGTATAGGAGGATAGATTGGAAAATAAAATAATTAATTTAAGATATAAAACTATTCTAAAATTAATAAAAAATGGAATAGATTCTGATGAGAAAATTAGAAATATCAAAATAGATGACATTTTTAATATTAAAGGTATAACAACTGATGATATTAAAAATATTAAATTGTTGAGAGAAGCCATAAGAAACAAAAATTTTATGACTTTTTTTATTTTGAAAGAAGGTGATAAAGATAATGAGTTTAAAAAATAGCACGAAAGGAGGTGGGAAAATGTTAAATCAAGTTATATTTGTTGGAAGACTTACTAAGGATATTGAATTACAAGAATCTGAGAATGGTAATAAATATGCAGTAGTAACATTAGCAATTCCTAGAACATTTAAAAATGCAGAAGGTGTTTATGAAACTGATTTTATTTCAGCAAAAATGTTTGATAGAGTTGCTGAAAATTGTTCTGAATATTGTAAAAAAGGAGACATAGTAGGTGTTAAAGGAAGAATGCAATCTAACTCTTATGAGAAAGATGGAGAAACAAGATTCTCAACAGATGTTATTGCAGAAAAGGTAACATTTCTATCAAGTAGAAGTAAAGAACAAGAAGCAAGAGATGAAAGATAAATTCATCTCTTTAACTTTATAGAAAGGAGAAAATAATGAAAGAATATACTGTAGAAATATTTGCAGAATCATACAATAGTTACGTGGTAAAGGCTGATAGCAGTGATCGTGCAGTTATGGAAGCCATAAGCGATTTTCTAAAAGAAAATGATACTGAGTCTATGATAACTATTAAGTCAGTAAAAAATAATGACCAAGAAACAGAAGATGAGGAGTAATATCCTCATTACTAGCAAGCAATGAATTTGTATAGCACCCTTGAAGGTGCTTTCAAATTCAAATATGGGGAAACCCCAATCCCCTTAATATAGAAAGGAACAAAATTATGAGTAATTTTTTATTTTTCCTATTAGGTTTAATGATAGGAGGATTATCAGGTATAACATTAATGTGTATGTGTATAATTTCTAAAAAATCTGATTTAGAATTGGGATCTTATGAAAAGAACAAGACAGAAGAACATAAGACTAACGAGTGAAGAAGAAAAATTGTTAAGAAAAAAATGTTTTGATTTAGGAATTACTGAGTCAGAATTTTTTAGATCATTGGTTAATGATTATATGCCTAATACTAATCTTAATAAAGAAATTAATAAATTAACTTATGAGATTAGAAAGATAGGAATTAATATAAATCAAATAGCAAAGGTTTCTAATCAAACGGGAACTGTTAATTATATTTATTTAGAACATTATAAAAAAGAATTAGATAAACTAATTTTAGAAATAAGAGATAAAGTTTTAGATATTGGTAGGATAAGAAGGTGATTTTATAGCAGTAACAAAATTATGGAAAATAGGGAGTAATTTAGGCAGAACTATTGATTATGCAGAGGATAGAAAAAAGACTAATTCCAATCTTATTGATTTAAATGTTGCTATTGATTATGCAATGAATAAAGATAAGACTGAGGAATTTTTTTATGTATCTGGAATTAATTGTGAAATAGCTACAGCTTTACAGCAAATGAATCAGACTAAAAGATTATTTAATAAAACAAAAGGTATTTTAGGATTTCATGGTTATCAATCATTTAAAGAGGGAGAAGTTACTCCAGAATTAGCTCATGAAATTGGAGTTAGACTAGCAAATGAAATGTGGGGTGATAGATTTGAAGTAGTAGTTTCAACTCATTTAAACACTAAGCATTTTCATAATCATTTTATTGTTAATTCAGTTTCATTTGTTGATGGCATGAAATTTTATTCTAATAGATCATCAACAGCAAGATTAAGAGAAATTAGTGATGATTTATGTAAAGAATATGGATTATCAGTCTTAGATGAAAAGCCAACATCTAAAGGTAGAATTTACTTTCCGTATTATCTTAAGAATACTAACAGAAATAACTATTATAAAAAAAACAAAAAAGATATAGATATTGCTATAGCTAAATCATCAAATTATAAAGAATTTATTGAAATACTGTCTTCTATGAATTATGAAGTTCAGAATAGATATGGAAAACTTTCAGTTAGAAATTTAGATTATAAAAGAAATATTAGAATTGAGAGATACTTTGGTGAAGAATATTCTATAGATAATATTAAATCAAGAATATTAGAGGAAGAATATATTGACGATGTATCTCAAAATAATAAGAGCTTTTATAAGAAAAATTTTAATCAAAGGCATCACGGAATTGTTGCTTTATATAGATATTATTGTTATCTATTAAAAGTTTATCCTAATAAAAAATATAATAACTATACCTATATCAAAGATGATGTTATGAAATTGGAAAAATACAATTCAATTATTAGAATGTTTGATAGAGAACAAATAACTGATGATGAATCATTTAGAAGGTATGAAATTATGATAAATAATAAATATGATGATTTAATCAATATTAGAAAGAAGTTAAGAAAACAATTTTCTAGTATTAATAATGAACAAGAAAAAATACGAATCATGAAAAAGATAAAAGAAATAAATGAAGAATTACCTAAATTAAAAAAAGAAATAGATTTATGTAATGAAATAAATGTTGAATCTAAATCCATTAAAGAAAAAATCGAGGGATTAGAAAAAGAAAATCAAAAGGAAAGGAATGAGTAAATGAATCAGTCAAGTGATGCTGCAGAACAAATTGTAAGAATGAGTTTAGAAGGCTTTGAGGTCGCTGCTAAAGTAACAGGAAGTGGTGCTAAAAATATTGCAGTGCTTTTATATACCATCATGAAAAATAAAGAACAAACAAGTGGTAAATCAAAACTTTCAAGTATGCTAAAAAGTGGTAAACCTCTTACAATTTTTACTGTTAAAAAAGATGATCTTGCAAAGTTTCAGCAAGAAGCAAAAAGATATGGAATACTTTATTGTGCATTAGTGGATAAAAAAAATAAATCTAAAGATGGAATAGTAGATATAGTTGTTAGGAAAGAAGATTCAGCAAGAATAAATAGGATTGTAGAAAGATTTAAATTTGCAGAATTTAATAAAGCAGAAATTATATCTAGCATTGAAAAAAATAGAGAGAGTGTTAATAAAGGTAAGGAGCAAAATCCAAAATCAAGAGTCAAAAAGAAAGAAGATAATTCCTTAAACCCCCATTTGGCAAAGACAGAAAAAAGCCCTCTGTCAAAGCCTTTCTCAGAAGTGCAAAAGACTTCACCAATTAAGGGTAACAACTTAAAAAGTAAAAAGCCATCAGTTAGAGCAAAGTTAAATGATTATAAGAAAGAAATAAAGGATAGATCTGTAAGTAAAGAGATTAATATTGATAAAAATATAAATAAATCAAAGGGTAGAACTAAATGAAAGATGTAAAAGTTTTAGAATTAGATAAATATGAAGAAGGACTTATCATAAATGCATTAAATGAATTTAGAAATAAATTAATTGAGGAAGGTAAGGATACAACTTTTGTAGACGAATTATTATTAAAAGTATTAAATCTACCAGAGAAAAAGAGAATGTTTCCAAGGAAGTATATTGAAGAAAGATAATTATTTAATTTATATATTTGGAATTATTCCAGTCATATGGCTAGGAGTACTTATAGCACCAATATCTTCTAATGGACTATTTAATATTATTGAAGGTTTTAGTAATGCTATAAGCCATCCGTTTAATATGATTTTTTGTAAAAATACTATACCAGTAGTATTTATTTTTGTTTTAGCTTATGTATTTGGAATAACAATATATTTAATGGATAAAAAGAATTATAGAAGAAGAGAAGAACATGGCTCAGCTAAATGGGGAAATGTTCACGAGTTAAATAAGAGATATTCTCAAATTCCATTTGAAGTTAATAAAATATTGAGTAGAAATTTTTCTATAGGGTATGATGCCCATAAGCATATGAGAAATTTAAATACTATTGTGATTGGTGGTAGTGGTGCTGGTAAAACAAGATTTTATGCTAAGCCTAATGTGATGCAAGCCAATACATCATTTGTAATATTAGATCCTAAGGGTGAAATAACTAGAGCAGAAGGTAATTTATTAAAACAAAAAGGTTATGAAGTTAAAGTGTTAGATTTAATTAATATGGAAAAATCTCATTGTTATAATCCATTTGTTTATATAAAAGATGAGAATGATGTTCAAAGATTAGTTACAAATCTTTTTAAGAGTACCACTCCTAAAGGTGCAACATCTCAAGATCCATTTTGGGATACTGCCGCTTCCATGTTACTTTCTGCTTTAATATTTTATTTAAAGTATGAGGCACCCGAAGAAGAACAGAATTTTCCTATGGTAATGGAAATGATAAGAGCTGGAGATGTTAAAGAAGATGATGACTATTATGTAAGTCCTCTTGATATGCTATTTAATGAATTAGAAGCAAGAGAGCCAGATCATATTGCTATAAAATATTATAAAGGATATAAATCTGGTGCTGGTAAAACATTAAAATCTATACAAATAACTTTAATAAGTAGATTAGAAAAATTTAATCTTGATTCAATGAGTAAACTTACTCAAACTGATGAATTAGATTTAGGTTCATTAGGAGAAAAGAAAGTAGCCTTATTTGCAATCATACCTGATACAGATAAGTCTTTTAATTTTATAGTCAGTATTTTATATACTCAATTATTTCAGCAATTATTTTATTTAGCAGATAATGTTTATAATGGTGCACTTCCTGTTCATGTGCATTTTTTAATGGATGAATTTGCTAATGTAAGTTTGCCTGATGATTTTGAAAATATTTTATCTACAATGAGAAGTAGAAATGTATCTGTATCCATTATTTTACAAAATTTGGCACAACTAAAAGCACTTTTTGAAAAACAATGGGGATCTATAGTTGGTAACTGTGATGAGTTTTTATATCTAGGTGGTAATGAGCAAGAAACTTTTAAATATGTTTCAGAATTACTTGGAAAAGAAACTATTGATACAAATACTTATGGTAAAACAAGTGGATTAAAAGGTAATTATTCTACCAACTATCAAAATGCAGGAAGAGAGTTGCTTATGCCTGATGAAGTAAGAATGATTAATAATAAACAATGTATTTTATTTATAAGAGGTGAAAGACCAATTATAGATTTAAAATTCGATATAAAAAAACATCCAAATATTAATTTTACTCCAGACGGAAATGGAAAAAATTATTATCATGGAACAACTAATGAATCTATTGGAGAAGTTAGTATTTCTTTAATAGATGAAAATACTGAATTTAATGAAATAGAAAAAATTAAAAATAAATATGAAGTTATCTATTCAGAAGAGATAGATGATTTTTTAGAAAGAAAGGGAAAATATGAAAGAAAAAGAAAAGCAACAAAACAAACTAAAAAAGACTGAATCTAAATTAAAGATGATAGGTCTTTCTTTAGTTCCATTATTGAATATTAGTACTGTTTATGCAACAGATGATCCAATAGCAGCAGTAAACAATTTAACAAATTTTATTTTTACTTTGGTTCAATCTTTAGGGGCAATAATGCTAATCTTTGGTGTTGTCCAATTTGGTATGTCTTTTAAAAGTCATGATGCAAGCCAAAGAGCAAGTAGTGTAATGACAATAGGTGGAGGGTTAATAATTTGTTTTTCAAAAGCAATTATTACAAAAATATTAGGATAGGAGTTGTTATAAATGAGTGATAATTGGGTTGTTCAAAACTTACAAAATGCACTTGATACATGGAACTCAAAATTAGCAGAAATTTGGAGTTTAGTTACAACTACACCAGAGACCTTTAAAGGAGGTGCAATATGGAATGTAATTAAAGGTATTTATAATTCTATGCAAGGAATAGGACTAGGATTACTAGTTCTATTTTTTCTTGTAGGAATGATCAAAACATGTGGTTCTTTTGATGAAGTTAAAAGACCAGAACAGGTATTTAAATTATTTATTAGATTTGTTTTGGCAAAGATAGTTGTTACCTATGGAATGACATTAATGCTAGATGTATTTAAAATAACTCAAGGTATAACATCAAAAATAATATCTACAGCCAATATTACTTTTAGTTCAAAAAGTACCTTACCTAATTCTATAATTACAGCAATAGAGTCTTGTGGTTTCTTTGAATCTATTCCATTATGGGCAGTTACATTAATTGGAGGACTAGTTGTAACTGTTTTATCATTTATTATGATAATGACAGTATATGGTAGGTTCTTTAAATTATATTTATATACAGCTTTAGCCCCGATCCCTTTATCAAGTTTTGCAGGTGAACCAACCAGTAATATTGGAAAATCTTTTTTGAAAAGTTACACAGCAGTTTGTTTGGAAGGAGCGATTATTGTATTATCTTGCATTATATTTAGTTTATTTGCATCATCACCACCAGTAGTAGATTCAAGTGCAGCAGCAGTAACGCAGGTTTGGAAGTACGTTGGAGAATTAATATTTAATATGTTAGTTTTAGTAGGAACTATAAAAATCTCAGATAGAATAGTAAGAGAAATGATGGGATTATGATATAATACTTTATGAAGACTATTAAATATAATATTAGCTAGACAAATAGTAATTTGTAAAAAATAAATTGTAAGATTTAACTGACAATCATCGTTAATATATATGAGAGCCGATAATAATGCACTCAAATATGTTATTGGTTGTTAGGAGGTGAAACGATGAAAAAAACAATAGTTGCTATCTTATTAGTATTTGTTGTTACAATCACATTAACTGGTTGCAATTCTAATAAAAATACTAATGTAAAAAAAGATAAAACTAAATCTTCAGAAATTGTTGTAGAAATTAACAGTGGTATTCCTTATAACTGGAATTATACTATTGATGATAATAGTATTATTAAATTCAAAAACATGGATGAAGAAGAACCTGCTACTGTGGGTGGAAGTGTTGAACAACATTATATTTTTGAAGGACTAAAAGAAGGAAAAACAACTATAAAGTTTGAATTGAAAAGTATAACTGATGATAGTGTTGATCAAACGAAAAGTTATGATGCTGTAGTTGATAAAAATTTAAATGTAACAATTACAGAAAAAAAATAAACTAATTGCAGATTTTAGTAATCTGCTTTTTGTGTGGTAAAATAATATAAATAAAATTTAATTTTTTTGTAAGATTTGTACTGTTAATATCGTTAATATATACGAGTGCATAGTGAGGAGGTTCTTATGGAAGACTTAGATATAGTAAATCTTATTTATAATAGAGATGATTTAGGTATTGAAGAATTAAGAAATAAGTATAATGATTTATTATATAATCTGGCATTTGCCATTTTAAATAATAATAGTGATTCAGATGAAAGTGTCAATGACACCTATTTGAAAGTTTGGAAAACAATTCCACCGTATAAGCCAACATATTTAAAATCATTTGTTTGTAAAATAACAAGACAGATTTCTATTGATAAATATAGAAGTAATAATAGAAAAAGAAAAAAGGAAACATCATTAAATGAATTAGATTATGATATTTCTAGTAGTTACAATTTAGATGATGAATTTTATAAAAATGAACTTGTTAGTTATATTAATTTATTTTTAGAAAAATTAGATGTTGAAACACAAATATTATTTATTAGAAGATACTTTTTAAATGAATCGGTAAAATCATTGTCAACTAGATTCAGTATATCTGAAACCAATATAAGTGTTAAATTACTAAGAGTAAGAAATAAATTGAAAAAAACTTTAGAATTGGAGGGTTATAAAATTGAGAAAAATTAATTTATTAGATATTTTAGGATTAACAGATAATTCAATTATAAATAGAGCCATTGAAACAGATAGTAGTGAAAAATTAAAAGAATTAAAGATATTAGAAAAAAGAAAAAAACATTTGAAAATATTTAAATATACCTCATTGTTTGCAGGAAGTTTTGCTGTCTTAATAATAGGAATAGTATTATTTAATAATACTACAAGTGATAACGATGTTTTTACCCCAAATCCGATGATTGAAATAAAAGATATAAAAGAACTGGAAAGTTATATCAAATTAGATTTGTCAAAATATAAAATAAAAGAAATTATGGAAATGTATAAATTTAGTAATGAGAATTTAATACAAATAACATATACTGATGAATCTACCTTAAGAATAAGCAAAGGAAAAACTGATAACAGTGGAATATATGGTGCAACTTTAAAAGAAATTAAAAAAATTAATAATATCGATGTAAAAATTTATGAATTTGAAGGTACAAAATATGCTATATGGAATGATGAAAAAAAGAATTATACATATAGTTATATTTCCTGTGATAATGAAAATATTTATGATGTTTTATCAAAGGTTGTTTAAAGAGGTGTAGTATGAATTTTTTTAGTAGAAGTTTATTAAGCATTAAAAAAAGAAAAAATCGCTCATTTATATTATTTATGGCTGTGCTTTTAATCTGTAATGTTATGGCTGGTGCAATTTCTGTAAAAAATGCTCTTCTAAATACCGAAAAATCATTTACGGATTTAATTCCCGTAGAAGTAAGTATAATTGATGATTATTCACTTTTTTTAGGAGATGACAATAGCAATTTATCAGAAGAAGTTGTAAAAAAAATTGGTAGTTCATCATATATAAAAAAATATTATTTCTATTATAAATATTGGCTTGGAAGTAACAAATTAGAAAATGGAAGTGAAGATCCTATAGTAGGTGTAGAACAAGATAATGAATTTCATCCATTTAATTCTTTTGACATATTAGGAGCTTATAAAAAGACAGTTAATGAACAAGACGATGGCAATATAAAAATTACATCAGGTAAAACATTTACTGATGAAGATATTAAAAATGGTAATAATGTAATATTAATATCAGAACAAGTGGCAAGTAAGAATAAGTTAAGTGTAGGAGACAAAATAAAACTTGGTAGTCAAATTAACCCTTATAGTGTCGATTCACAAGTTATTGAAGAAGAATATGAGATTATAGGTATTTTTGAAACAAAAACTGAATATGAAAAAAACAAAGACGGCACTCTTATTGAAATAGAAAGTGATTATGTAGATACAATTTATATGCCAAATGATGCAATAAAGAATATACATGATAAAGTAGTTGCTGAGGCAAAAAAACAAGATATTGAAAATTATGATACTTTTTCAATAATAACAAAATATCAATTAAATAGTATTGATGAAATAGAAGAATTTAAAAGTGAAAATTTACCTAACTTACCTAAAGGATATACATTTGAAGATAATTCAGCGAGTATTAGTAGTGTCATTGTTCCGATGAACAATATGAAAGATTTATCAAATATAATTGTCTATGCTTCCATTACAGCATCAATAATAATTATAGGTCTTATAATGGTTTTATTTTGCAAAGAAAGAAAAAAAGAAATGGGAATTTATCTTGCCCTTGGAGAAAAAAAGATTAATATTGCAATGCAATTATTACTTGAAACTTTATTAGTATCTATTGTAGCAATAACAATATCAGTATTTACTGGTAATATAATAGCAAAGAATGTATCTAATAAAATGCTTGCTAATCAAATTATTGAACAAAATACAAAAATAGAAAATAATCAAAATAATTATAATTCTTATGATTTGATAGATAGTGAAACAATTACTGATAATTATATTGTTTCATTAGATATAAAGACCATTTTGATGATTTATATAGTTGCAATTATAAGTATTTCTTTATCCACTACACTCCCAATATATTATACACTTAAATTAAATCCAAGAAAGATACTTATGTGATAGGAGGACTTTATGGACAATAATTATATATTAAAAGCAGAAAAACTTTGTTATTACTACAAAGATGGCGATATGATAAGACATATACTCAAGGATATTTCATTTAATTTTGAAAGAGGTAAATTCTATACTATTTTAGGAGAGTCTGGATCTGGAAAAACAACACTACTATCTTTATTATCAGCACTTGAAGAACCTATTACTGGTATTATTAAATATGAAAATAAGGATATAAAAAATATTGGATTAGAAGAATATAGAAGAAATAAAATTGGTATTATATTTCAAAGTTATAATTTAATAAATTATATGACAGCTCTTGAAAATGTATATGTTGCGATGGGAATAACTGATAATAATATACCTGGCAATATAGAAGTGATTGCAAGAAATTTACTTAAGTTTGTTGGTATTGATAAGATTAAGGCAAATAGACCTGTTAATAAATTATCTGGTGGAGAGCAACAAAGAGTTGCAATAGCAAGAAGTTTATCGACTGATGTTGATCTATTATTTGCCGATGAACCTACTGGAAATTTAAATCAAGAAATGTCCGAGGAAATAGTAAAGATTTTTAAAACTTTAGCACATGTACATAACAAGTGTATTATTATGGTAACCCATTCTAAGGAAATAGCCGATAAATCAGATTGCATTCTAACTTTAGAGAAAGGAACATTAAGAGAAAATGAGTAGTTTTTTAGAAAAATTTAACGAGGAAACGAGTGATGAGACAAAAGGTATTATTACAGATGAAAATGAAATAGAAGAAGACACTTCGTATTTAGATAAACAGAGAAAAAAGAAAATAATTACTATGATCTTTAGCGTAGTTGCAATTATCGTTATTATTATTGCAGTTATACTTTCAAGGTTAGTTAAAGTCCCAGAGTTTGAAAATAGTCTTAGCACTATTGCTACAAAATGGGGAAATAACAATAATATTGAAATCAAGGAAGAACAAAAATATGATAATAAAGTATCAGAAGGAATAGTAATATCTCAATCTATAAAATCAGGTACTAAAATATTTAAAGGTAATCAAATCACTATTGTTGTTAGCAAAGGCAAAGATCCAAAAGAAAAAATAAAAGTTCCAGATCTTAAAACAGCAATTGCATCAGAAATTAAGGCATGGAAAGAAGAAAACGAACTTTCAAATGTTACTCTTAAAGAAGAGTATTCTACTACAGTAGAAATTGGAAATATAATAAGTTATGAATTTGATAATATTGCAACTAATGAAAATAATTTTACGAGAAGTGATAAATTAACTATTATTATTTCAAAAGGAGTGCAAACATTATCAATGGAAGATTTTTCTAATAAAACAAAAGCAGATGTAACTAAATGGTGTTCTGATAATAAATTAAATTGCTCCATAAGCGAAAAATTTGATAAAGATGTTACTTTAGGTAATGTCATATCACAATCTGTAAAAAAAGGAACGCAATTAGATGAGAAAGAAAAAATTTCATTTGTTATTTCACTTGGAGAAGGTATTACAGTTCCTAATTATTATAATGTTTCTGCTGATGATTCTACGGGAATAAATGATAAAATAAAAGTTAAAACAAGATATACTTATAGCATGAATGTTAGTTATGGTAAATTGATAAGACAATCGCTAAAAGCAGGAACTATAGTTAAATCAGATGATAATGAAATAACTCTAACTTATTCCTTAGGTGTTCCATATTTTGAAAGTTTAAATGGAACAAGCGAAAGTGAAATAGCAAAAATATTTTATGAATATAATCAAAAAGGTGTTAATTTTACATATACAATAAAATATGTGGATTCAGAAGAAGAAAAAGGTAAAATTATTTGGTCATCAAAATCTAATGAATTTGTATCTATGAAAGAATATATTGAAATTCATGTAAGTAATGGCTCAAAACAAATAATTAAAGAAAATTAAAACAACAAATTACAATTTATCTAACAGATCAGAATAGAAACTCTGGTCTTTTTTATGCAATAAGAAAGAAGGTGATTTAATTGAATACAAAAACTAAAGATGAATTAATAAAGATGTACTTAGAATCCTTAGAGGAAAATAAAATACCGTGGAGACAAAAATGGAATACTTCATTAAATATAAATGGTATTACAAATACTTCTTATAAAGGAATTAATCAGCTAATATTGTCTTATGTTTCGTATAAAGAGCATTATGATGATAATAGATGGTTTACTTATGTTCAAATTAAAGATAAAGGGTATAAATTAAAAAATAGTAAAGGTAAAGGTGTTCCTATAGAATTTTGGTCAGTTTATGACATTAAGAATAAAAAGAGAATTTCTTTTGAAGAATATAACAAAATAATAGACAAGTCTCCTGAACTTAAAAAACAATATAAGACATTTTGTAATGTTACTTATGTATTTAATGGTAGTTTAATAGAAGGACTTAAAGAAATAGATAAAGTAAAAAAAAATAATATTCAAGTAAATAGCTATATAAATAAAATTATAGATAAGTTAAAGGTTAAATATAAAGAAGAAGGTGATAAGGCATTTTATAATACAAAAGAAGATCAAGTAGTATTACCTGAAAAAAATAAATTTTTTGATAAATATTCATATTATGCAACACAACTTCATGAATTATGTCATTCTACTAGACATGAATCTAGGCTAAATAGGTTTTATATTAATAATAAACAAGATTACGCAAGAGAAGAATTAATTGCTGAAATTAGTTCTTCTTTTTTGATGCAAAAATTAGATATAAATCCAAAGACTGAGGATTATAACAATCATAAAGCATATATTCAAAGTTGGATTCAAATATTAAAAGATAAACCTAATGAATTATTTAAAGCAATAAATGAGTCAAATAAGGTATGTGAATATATTGAAGATAAAATGAGAAGTAAAGAAAGGAAAAATATTAGATGATAGATAATTTTATTGATAAGAAAACAGAGAAGTATTTGTTAGATAAATTAAAAGATTTAGATAATAACAATTTCCATAATGGTATGGAAATAGAATATATCTTATACAACAAATTGCAAAATGAATTTAAAGTATTAATATCCGATGGATATGAATCTTCATACGAAGACACTGTAGATGTATTTTCAAATAGAATAACAAATGAAATATATGTTCCTGAATGGGATTTTAATTTTGACTATTATGTATTTAATGAATTAGAAATTAAAGGTAATAGATTGTTATATGTATCACCAAACACTCATCATGGATTATGGAATTCACTTCATGAATTGTATCCAAATGATATTGATTGTAAAAAGGGTGTTCAAAAATATTTAAAATTTTGTAATCAAAATAATATAACAAAAGAAACAATAGAAAAATATTGTGAATTTTCTAAATTACCAGAAGATTGTATGAAATTTTATAATGGAAAGGATAAAGAAAGATAATGGAAGTAAAAATTAATAAAGAAATAAGAAACTATTCTGAAAATATATTTTTCGGATTATCTTTAAGGCAATTTATTTTTAGTATTTTAGCTTGTGCAAGTGCACTCATATTATTCTTTATATTCAAACCAGTTTTAGGAACAGAAATAACATCATGGATTTGTATAATTGGTGCTACTCCATTTGGAATAATGGGATTTGTTAAATACAACGGTATGACTGGTGAGCAATTTATACTTACTTATATTAAATCTGAGTTTTTAACTAAAAGAGAATTAGTCTTTGAACCGACTAATTTTTATTATGAATTAATAAATACGAGGGAAAAGGAGAAAACAAATGAAAGCAATGAAAAAAGTTTTTAAATTCAAAAAAGATGTAGATGAATTTGATATTCCTAAAAATGTTCAAGGAATAATACCTATTAACAGAATATGGAAAGATGGAATATTCTTAATAGGAAAAAATAAATATAATAAAACTTATATGTTTACTGATATTAACTATGCAGTTGCAAGTAGAAACGATAAAGAAGCAATATTTTTAAAATATTCAGAACTATTAAATTCCTTAGATAGTGATGCTACTACAAAAATAACAATAATAAATAGAAAGTTAAATAGAGTTGATTTTGAAAAGAATATATTATTAAAAAGTTCCAATGATAACTTAGATAAATATAGAAATGAATATAATCAAATGTTATTAGAACAAATAACTAATAATAAAAAGATGATTCAAGAAAAATATATTACTGTATCAATCGAAAAGAAAAGTGTTGAGGAGGCAAGAAACTATTTTAAAAGAATTGATGTCGAGTTTAATAATCATTTAAGAGAACTTGGTTCACATTTGATAGAATTGGATGCTAGTGAAAGGTTAAGACTCATTCATGATTTTTACAGATTAGATGATACAGAAACATTTAATTTTGATAATAAAGAATTAATGAAAAAAGGACATAATTTCAAAGATTATATTTGTCCTTCGTCAGCTTCTTTTCAAAGTGATTATTTTGAATTTGAAAATAAATTTGGTAGAGCAATATTTTTAAAAGAATATGCTAATTTTATTAGAGATGATATGATTTCAGAATTAACTGATATTGATAAAAGTGTAATGTTATCTATAGATATAATTCCTATACCTATGGATGCAGCAATTAGAGAAGTGGAGAATCGAAGATTGGGTGTAGAAACCAATATTACGAATTGGCAAAGAAGACAAAATAATAATAATAACTTTAGTGCAGTTATTCCTTATGATATGGAACAGCAAAGACAAGAATCTAAAGAGATGCTAGACGATTTAACAACACGTGATCAAAGAATGTTTGTATGTGTCATTACTTATGTTCATACAGCTGATACAAAGAAACAACTAGATGAAGATACAGAAAGTATTTTATCAATCGGTCAACAACATTTATGTCAATTAGGCGTATTAAAGTATCAACAATTAGATGGACTTAATACAGCACTTCCTTATGGTATGAGAAGAATAAATGCTTTAAGAACACTAACTACTGAGTCACTTGCAGTTTTTACACCATTTAGAGTACAAGAAGTAAATCATACAAATGGTATTTATTATGGACTAAACGTAATAAGTAAAAATATGATAGTAGCTGATAGAAAACAGTTATTAAATGGTAATAGTTTTATACTTGGAGTATCAGGTTCTGGCAAGTCATTTTCTGCTAAAAATGAAATAGTTTCACTAGCATTAAGAGATCCAAATGCAGACATATTAATAATTGATCCTGAAAGAGAATATGCAAAACTAATAGGACCTTTGAATGGTCAAAATGTTGTTATTAGTGCAACTAGTAATAATCATATAAATCCCATGGATATTAACTCTGAATATGGAGAAGGCAGTAACCCAGTAACTTTAAAATCAGAATTTATATTGTCCTTATGTGAGATATTGATGAAAGATAAAAAATTAGGACCACTAGAAGAATCTATAATTGATAGATGTACTAATAAAGTATATAGAAGTTATCAACAAGGAAACTATCAAGGAGTTCCACCAACACTTATTGATTTAAGAGAAGAATTATTAAAGCAACCAGAAAAAGAAGCAAAAGATTTAGCAACAGTTCTTGAAAGATATACTAATGGTTCATTTAATACTTTTGCAATGGAAACAAATGTAAATATTAATAGTAGAATAATCAACTATGATATTTTAGAGTTAGATAAATCACTTAGATCATTTGGTATGTTAGTAGTACTTGATAATATTTTAAATAGAATAACATTGAATAGAAATAAAGGTAGAAACACTTATATTTTTATAGATGAAATATACTTATTATTTCAACATGAATATTCTGCAAACTTCTTATTTAAACTTTGGAAAAGAGTCAGAAAGTATGGAGCATATTGTACTGGTATAACACAAAATGTAGAAGATTTATTACAAAGTCATACAGCTAAAACAATGTTAGCAAACTCTGAATTGATTGTTATGTTAAATCAAGCAGCTACTGATAGATTGGAATTAGCAAAACTTCTTAATATATCTGAAATGCAATTAAGTTATATTACTAATTCTGAACCAGGAGAAGGATTATTAAAAATAGGAAGTAATTTAATTCCTTTTGAAAATCATTTTCCTAAGGATTTAGAATTATATAAATTGATGAGTACAAATCCAAAGGATAAATAGTTGTGAAAGATATTAAAGTAAAAGAAAAATATAAAACAGGTATTAAAACTATTGATAAATCAGTTGTATGGACTTCTAAAGTAAAAGATTCTATAAGTGATATAAGAGATAGAAGTAATATGCTTAATGAAGAAAAAACATCTAATGTAGAATATGCTGATAACAAGATTGAGATGATGACTAATAAATCTAAAAATGCAACGATTAATAGTTCTAAAAAAGTACTTACTAAAACAAAAGATAGAATGATAAAGAATTATAAAAATAAAAAAGTAAATAAAATTAAAACTGGTGTAGAAAAGAAAATTAAAGATAAGACAATTAAGGAGGTTAAAGATACTCCTAAAAATATTGAAAGAGCAAGAAAATTTGCTATAAAAACTAAACAAACAGCACAAAAAACAGCAAAGGTAACGGCTCGTGTAACAAAGAAAATAATAAAAGCAATGATTAGTTTTACTAAATCGTTAATTGCTGGTGTTAAATCTTTAGTTGCTTTGCTTGGAACAGGTGGAGTGATAGCAATTATAGTAGTAATATTAATTTGTTTGATAGGATTATTATGTTCATCTATGTTTGGTATTTTCTTCTCCAATGAATCTAATAGTAGAACAATGAGTAGTGTAATATCTCAAATTAATAATGAGATTTATGAGAAAGCAGAAAAAGAACAATTAATGACTCCTAATAGTGAAATAGTTGTGGATAATATGGTTACTAATTGGAAAGAAGTAATTGCAGTATATTCTGTTAAGTATGCAAATGATAAAGAAAATGCCGATATAATTATGTATATAAACGAAAAAAATATTAAAAGTATACGAAATGTTTTTAATGATTTTAATAAAGTTAGTATATCTAAAGCATCTAGTAATGGATATTTAATAGCAACAGATGGTTCTTTTATTCAAGGTGGTTCATCTAATACACAAACGAAAACTGATGATGGTAAGAAAATTATTCATGTTATTATTCAATCAAAAAGTTTAGATGAGATAATGAATCAATATAGTTTTACGGATGAGCAAAAGAAAAATACTAGAGAACTATTGAGTGATAAGTATTCAGATTTATGGGCCCAGTTATTATATGGAACAAATTTTGGTGATTTTATTAATTGGAAACAAACTGATGAAACTTGGGCAAGTACACCTATTGGTACATCTGGTAAAACTTTAAGACAGATAGGTTGTTTAGCAACATCCATTTCTATATTAATTGAAAGGTCTGGAGCTGGAAAGACAATAGTACCTTTTACTCCACAGATATTTGTTCAGAAGATGAATGAAAATGGTGGCTTTGACGAAAATGGTAATTTACAATATGGAGCAATTACTAAATTTATTCCAAGTTTTTCTTTTGTAGGAAGAGTAAGTTTGGAAGGTAAATCTAAAAATGAGAAGTATCAATTAATTAATAAATATCAATCACAGAATTATTATCTAGCAGTAGAAGTAATGGGCAATACAGGACAACATTGGGTTGCAGTAATAGATACAACAGGTAATAGAGTTACAATGGCTGATCCAGGTAGTAGTGCAACTGATTTATGGAGTAAATATAAGTGGCAAAATACTTCCCAATTTGTATATTTTAAAAACAATTAAAAGGTTTCTTTCTCTTTGCTGAGTCTTATAAAAGTTAGTTTTACTGTTTTTTTTGCTTTAAAAGTCAATTTTTGCGTCTAAAATGACATTTCATACCTTAAAAACTACATTTTAGACATAATTCGACATATTTCGCACTATGTTTGTGTTATTATAGCAACCAATTAAATTTTGAGGGGAATTTAATGTTTGCAATGCCACATATAACATCTGTGATATTGTAATAGGGGTTTGTTTTGGTTGAATATAATTAGTCGTTTAAAAAGATGATGTTATAACTTATACATATTATATGTATATTTCATTTTAATTATGTAATAGGACAAAACTCTCACATAAGGCATTTGCTCAGGGGAGTTTTTGCCTATGAAAAAGATCAATCGAAAATATTACTGGATAGTTTTTAGAAAGAATAAAAGGAGAAAATTAATAATATATATTGCTAGTAAAAAAGTCTTTTCTAGTTTTACTAGCCCTAGTTTTGTTGACGTCATATTAGGAGTCCTTAAATGGATTACCTTGTCTGACGTCTTTTTTGTTTGTATAAATGCAATTTTAAGTTGTAGAGGTCCACCTCTAATCAATTAAAAAAACGAATTGATTGGAGGATAAGAAAATGGTTGATAGACCAAAAAGAAGAAAAAAGATGGACAATCCATATAACTTAAAAATAATTAATAATAACTATTATATAATATTTAAAAGTAGCAATAAATATAACGAAGTAGAGGTAACTAAAGAAGTATTTGATTTGATGAATAGATTTGAACTTGATGATTTGAAAGAATTAAATGAATTTGATAGACATATAGAACATTCTGAACTTACTGACCATACTTTGAATAATAGAATGTTATTTAAACAAGAATCTATAGAAGACTTAATCATAAGAAAAACATCATTAGAAGATTTAAGAAAAGCAATTAACATGTTACCAGAAGTGCAACGAAGAAGAATTAAATTGTATTACTTTGATGAATTAACTGAAAATGAAATAGCAAAGTTAGAAAATGTATCACAAAAGAATATTTCAAAAAGTTTAACTATTGCTAAAAATAATTTAAAAGAAATTTTAAAAAAATTAGTTTAAGTGGGTATATTTTTCAAATTTAGTGAGGAAACAGTTGAGAGGAAATTAAAACCTTTCACTGTTTCTTTTTTTTGATTGAAACAGAGGTTCTTTGAAAATTAAATACTCATTCATCAAATACTTTCCTATTATTAAGAGCACTTTAACAAATACGCTTGTCGATTAATATTTGGTTATAAAATTAAATAGCATTTAATTTGCGATGACTAATAATAGAATTAAAGATACTCCTGTCTAGCCACAGTCTAAAGCAATGGAGACAGTTCGGAGAGAACCTCGGAAAGGTGAAATTCCTGTGAGATTGAAATAGCTTTTCAATCGTTTGATGAAATCCTCAGCTGAAGGTACTTAGAAAAATGTCAGTTATAAAAATAAAGAAATATTAGACACAGGAGAAATTCTGTGTTTTTACATAGGAGGATTTTTAAGATGAAAAAAAGATATAGAGTAACTGTAAAAGTTGAATATGAAATAACTATGGATCATACTCAAACGAGTATGAAAAAGGCTAAGGCTGATGTACAAAAATTGATTGATAATTATTTAGATAAAAATAATAATTTGAATTTGAGGTCTTTATTTAATAATACAAGACCAAAAACTATATATAGGGTTGAGATTAAAGATGAATACGATAAATAAGGGAGATATTTATTACGCTTTTTTAGATCCTATTGTTGGAAGTGAACAAAATGGAACTAGACCAGTTGTAATTATTCAAAATGATATTGGAAATAAATATAGTCCAACAGTACTAGTTGCACCTTTAACAAGTAAGGTTAAGTCTAAACGTAATTTACCAACTCATGTATTAATTGATTCTAACCATATAAAACGTAATTCAGTAGTACTTTTAGAACAAATAAGAGTATTAGATAAATCAAGGTTAATATCTTATTTAGATTCATTATCTGAAACTGAAATAAAGAAATTAGATGTTGGAATAATTAAATCATTTAATATAACCAAGACGTGTTTTGATGTAAAAAAAATATAATTTTAATGAATGTCAATGACAAAATATTAAATGATATCTTTGCTTTTTTAAATAAAAGTAGTTTATATGTTTATATAAATGCTTAGTATATGGAGGAAATAACATGAATAACAAAATAAATCCAAAGTTTTTAGAATATATCTATTATATAAAAATATTAAATTATCTTTATAATCAAAAATTAATAGATAATAATACTTTGGAAAAAATAAAGTACAATTTATCTAAATCGCACATTGGATAAAAAAGTAATGAAATAGTATTATTTCAATGAATGGAGTGATTATATGGATATAACTGTTTTAAAAAAAGTTGATGGAAGAATAAATAGGAAAGATGGGAAGTTATTAAAAAAAATAAAAGTAACAGCTTATGCAAGAGTTTCTACTGATATGGAAGAACAATTAAATAGTTTTAACTCTCAAAAAAAATACTATACTGAGAAAATAAATGAAAATCCGGAGTGGACATATGTAGAATTGTATGCTGATGAGGGAATTTCTGGTACGCAAGATTTTAAAAGAACCCAGTTCTTAAAAATGATAAATGATGCATTAGAAGGAAAAATTGATTTAATTTTAACTAAATCAATAAGTAGATTTGCAAGAAATACCTTAGATACTTTAAAATATGTAAGACTCTTAAGAGAACATAATGTTGGAGTTTTATTTGAAGAAGAAAATATTAATACTTTAGATATGACTGGAGAATTATTACTTACTATATTAAGCTCTGTAGCACAGCAAGAATCCGAAACAATATCTAATCACGTTAAATTAGGTCAAAAAATGAAAACACAAAGAGGAGAACTTATAGGATTTAATAATTGTTTAGGATATAGATATGATTCTAAGACAAATGAGATGACAATAGTAGAAGAAGAAGCTGATATAGTTAGAATGATTTTTAATTGGTATTTGGAAGGTTATGGAGCAGGAATTATATCTCAAAAGTTGACCAATATGAAAATAAAAACATTTAGAGGTAATAATAAGTGGCATGATACTGTTATATATGGAATATTGCATAACGAAAAATATGTTGGAGATGCCATGATAGGTAAAACTTTTACATTAGATCCAATAAGCCATAAAAGAATGAAAAATTTTGGAGAGGCTGATAAGTTTTACATTAAAGATCATCATAAGCCAATTATTTCACGTGAAGATTTTGATAAAGTTCAAGAATTGATAGAATCAAGAAAAGGAGCAAGAGCTTATGGAAGATTAGTGAGTGCTGGCAAAAAAGGAGTTTTTAGTAGCAGAATACGGTGTGGTTATTGTGGGTATACATATGGTAGGAAAAACATTATCAGAAATGTGAATGTAAAGGATCGTTCATGGTCATGTATTCAAAATGTATGCAATGGAAGACATGCGTGTTTAGATAGTAAGACTATAAAAGAGGATGTAATAAAAAAAGCATTTGTGGATTCATTCAAATTATTAGTTAGAGAAACAAAAGTTGATAGTAAAAATTTGCTAGATAATATAAAAAATGCTATGAGAGATAATTCACCTATAGAAAAGATAAAAGAGTTAAATGTAAAAAAAAATAATCTAAAATCTCGAAAAAACAAATTAGTAGATTGCATGATTGATGGTACAATTAGTAAAGAAATTTACCAACAAAAGCTAAACGATTTAGAATCAAAAATTGATAAAGTTGAAAAGGAAATAGAATCATATACAATAATTAAAGAAGATGATGATAAAATAGAAAATGGTATATATAAAATAAGTCAACTTATTCAATCAAATAGTAACAAAATATTAAATGATTTTGATGAAGATGTTTTTACTGCATTGGTTGATTATATAGTTATTGGAGGATATGATGAAACTGGAAAAAAAGATCAATTTATGATAAGATTTATATGTAAGACGAATTTTAAGAATACAATATTTAGAGCTAAAGAAATAGAGCATATAGTAGAAACAAATCATATACCTTCTGATAAATATCTTTCACTATTAGATTTTGAAAGTGATCAACATTTCTTTTATTTTGATACAGAAGGAGAAAAGAGAACTAAAAAGCTTGTAAAATACGTTAGAGTTAGAGTTGAAGTAGAAGTATAATATGTTCGTTACACGCAGACTTAGGTTAAATTGGCAATAAAAAGTAAATGTTCTTTTTATAAGAACAGGGAAAAACAATATGTTCGTTGTTCGGTTACATGGCATGTGGAAACCGTGTGTATAATGGAGAAAAAGTAATATGGGTGTAGATGTTGTTATAGTGGGAAACATTGCATTTGATATAAATACTTTTCCAAATAGGAATGATGGCAAAGATTTAGTAGTTTGGAACAATGGAGGAGCAGGATATTACTCTTTAATTCCATCGAGTTTATTTTCTAAAACAGGCATAGTTGCAAGAATTGGATATGATTTTGATATTACTACATTAAAGAAAAACAACATTGATTTAACGGGTTTAAAGATAATGTCCAATAGTCCAACTACAAAATTTCATCATACATATTTATCTAAAGACGGACAAATTAGAACTTTTTTACCTGAAATATATAATGATGTAATGATAGATATAGAAGATTTTCCAAAGGAATATTTTAATGCTAAATATATTCATATCTCTACCAATTTTCCAAAAATTCAAAAGAAATTTATAGATTTAATAAGAAAAAATTCAAAAGCGATAATAAGTATTGATACTCATGAAGCTTATATGAATGAGGATGCTGCATTAATAAAATCGATTTTTGATATTGTAGATATTGCTTTTATAGATAAAGAATTTACTGAATTAATTGATTGTAAAGCTCCAGTGAAAATAATAAAAAAAGGAAAGAATGGCTGTCAATATTTAAGTCATAATAAAAAATTTGTAGTTAATTGTGTTGAACAAGAAGTCATTGATAAAACAGGAGCTGGAGATGTTGTTGCTGGTGTTTTTTTATCGGTAATGTCCAAAATTCAAAATCCAGAGAAAGCATTGGATATAGCTGTAAAAATTGCAACTGAATCAATTAAAAATTATGGAGTTGATTTCTTACTTGATGTTAAGTTAGAACATTAAACAAAAGAACAACAACGGTAAAGAGATTAACTTTAAATAATAAAAAATAATATTCCATAATGTTAATTTTCTAACTATTTATGATACTAATTTCATATTAATAGATTGCAGTATATGTGAAAGTGATGACTAATATACACTTTGAATTCTACTAGTTATAATATTAATAATCATAGTCGAATGTATATATATTTTAGAAAGAATATTTAACTAACTTATAATCAATGTAAAAGTAGGTAATATTTATAAAATAACCTTGTTATTGAATTATTATTTTGATATGATTTATATGTATTAATTAAGTTGCTAAGTATTAATATGACAATTTGATCGACTAGAGTTTATAAGATAAAGCAACTAATCTTATATGCATGCATGCGGAGATATACGTTTATTAGGTATATCTCTTTTTTTATTTTATAAGGAGGAAAATATGAATGAAGTAATAAAGAACGAATAATTTAGATAAATTTCCTGAAGGATATAGTTCTAAATCCAAAAGTAACGCAAGAGTACTTACTGATATTTTATATAGAAACATAGCATATAGTAGTAGCGTGTTTTTTAAAGATTTAGGTAAAAGTTATGGTTGCATAAATAGAGAACAAGAGAAACTATATTTAGGAATCATTAAAAAGAATTAGTGATATGGTATAATGAGTATATTGAAAGTTGTTTATTTATTAGGTTCATATAATACCAAATAATACAACTAAAATAGGCGATAATTTTTATAAAGGAAAGATGGTAGCAAATGAATGATGGTTTTGTAAAAATGTGGGATAACTGGTCTAAAAGGCGTAGTAGTGTACCTGTTTATGATTTGTGGTTAGATGAGTATAAGGATATTTTGCAAGGAAACAAAGATAATGAAATACTAGATTTAGGTTGTGGAATAGGAGCGGATACTTTATATTTATTGGAAAGAGGTTATAAAGTTTTATCCTGTGATTTTTCAGTTGAAGCATTAAAAAGTATTGAAAATAATATTCCTAATAGCAAAACATTATATCTGGATATGATGAAGAAATTTCCCTTCGCTGATAAAAATTATACATTAATAATTGCTGATTTATCATTACATTATTTTAATAATGAAACAACTATACATATAATGGAAGAAATCAAAAGAATTTTAAAAAATGGTGGTGTTTTGTTAGCAAGAGTTGCTTCCGTAAATGATTTTAATTTTGGTGCTGGTCAAGGAGAAAAATTAGAAAATAATTTTTACTTTGAAGGAGCTTACACTAAAAGATTTTTTGATATAGAAGATGTAAATAAATATTTTAGTATCATAGGTGAGGTAGAAGCCAAAGAAACACAAATGACTAGGGATGAAGAAGAATATTCTAAACCTAAGGTACTATATACTATAAAAGTAGAAAAGAGGGAATTGGATGAGTAATGAATTAAAAGTAGTAGAAAAAGTTTTTGAAAATAAGCAAATAAGAACTATCTGGAATAGTGATGAAGAAAAATTTTATATTAGTGTTGTTGATATGATTGAGGTTTTAACAGATAGCACTGAACCTAGAAAATATTGGAATTGGTTAAAAAATAAATTATTAAAAGAAGAACAATTTGAAACGTCTAGTATTACTAGACAGTTGAAATTAATAGCTAAAGATGGGAAAAATCGTATGACTGATGTTGTAGACATTGAGGGAATGTTTAGGCTTATTGAATCTATTCCTTCAAAAAAAGCTGAACCAATAAAACTTTGGCTTGCACGACTTGGTAAAGAAAGAATAGATGAAGAATATGATCCTGAAATTGCTATTAATCGTGCTCTTGAAACCTATAGGAGAAAAGGCTATTCTGATGAATGGATAAACCAAAGATTAAAATCTATAGATGTTAGAAAAGAATTCACTGATGAATTAAAAAATAAAGGCATAGAAAATAGTAGGGATTTTGCAGCACTTACTAATATTTTAACTAAAGTATGGAGTGGATATTCTGTAAAAGAATATAAAGATCTAAAAAATTTAAAGAAAGAAAATTTAAGAGATAATATGACTAATATGGAATTAGTACTTAATATGCTAGCTGAAGTTTCATCTACAGAAATATCTAAAAGTTCAAATGATTCAGGATACAATAGTGTTAAAGATTCTATAGTTAAAGGCGGTAATGTTGCAAAAACAGCTAAAGAACAAATAGAAAAAGAAACTGGTAAAAAAATAGTAAGTAGTTCTAACAATAAAGATATAAAACAAATTGATAATAATTAAAAGTATTTAGATAAAAAATCTCAACTTTTAAAATTGTTGATGAGTTAAATATCCTTGTCATGTGTTATATAAAAAAACTAGTAATGGAGTGATGATAATTATGTTAAAGTTATATGTACCTAAATTAGAAGATTATTGGTATGAAGAAAAAATTTTAAAAGATCCAAATACAATGAGTTATAATGCTGGGTATGAAGTTTTGTATTATGGTTATCATTATGATACTGGATGTATTTATTTTCCAAAAGATAGATGGAAAGAAAAATTTGATAAAAGACAAAATAAAAATGTGTATTTTGCTTATGTAGTAGATTCTGAAATTAATGAATTTATTGGATATTGTAATTATCAATATAATGAAAAAAATAGTAAATACGAATGTGGTTTATTAATAGAAGCTAAATATAGAGGCAATGGTTATTCAAAAGAAGTATTAACTTTATTATGTGAAGAAGCAAGAAAAAATGACATAAAAGAATTATATGACTCTTTTGAGATTGATAGGGGAAATACATTAAAAATTTTTGAAGTTGTTGGTTTCAAAATTGTAAATGATTTGACATGGAAAAAGTTTGGAAAGGATATACTTGGAGTAGAAGTTAAAATTGAACTATAATATTAACTTGTTCAAGTTATGTTTAATTGATAAAATATAAATGAATAATGTAAGAATTTTAAAGCAGAAAAGAAAGTGAAATATGGAGAAGTTCTTAAATATAATAGAAAAGTTTATTGAAAAAATGGGATATAGGAATGATTCAAACTATTTAGGAGTATATTTTTATGGAAGTTCTTTAACGGGTTTTAATAAAGCAGATTCAGATATTGATTTACATGTGATATTTGATGAAAGTGTTCCTGATCATCTTTATCGTGGTGTAAGTTTCATTGATGGTGTAAAAATCGAATATTTTGAAAAGTGTATAACAGACGTGTATTTGAGTGTAAAAAATGATTTAACTGAAAGAAACTGGTCTTGGTATTCAATAGTCGGAACATCACACATTATAGATGATAAAAATGGTGAATTAAAAAAATTAAGAAAATATACTCTTGATATTTATAAAAATGTGCAAGGTATGGATGAAGAAGATATATATGAAAGAATTTCAATAATAAATAATAGAATGGAAAAACTTAGAAAATGTGTTGTTGAAAATAGTCCAAATTTTTATAGTTTGTTTTATATTACAGTAGAAAAAATACGAAGATTTTATCATGGAATTCATGGATTCCCTAAAATTAATACATCTAAAATTTATAGGATTTATAAAGATGATGAATATCGAAAAAGTTATTTTCCTAATAGTTTTGTAACTGATGAATTCAAAAAATTATATTTTGGTTTAATAGAAAATGAAAGTAGAGATAAAAAAGAACTATTTAAGCTGTTAGAAGAATTTTATTCATATGTTTTAGATAATAGGCATTTAGAAAAAGAATTTAAGATTCATATAAAAAGTCATAATAAATAAAAAAGAAGAGTAAAGAATATGGTTATAAGAAATAAAATTGAGAGTTTAGAAAAGATTATAGAGTTAAATTTAAATAAGTTTCCGGAAAAGCTTTTTAAAAAAGGTGATATAAATGAAATATTGGACTTTATTAAAATTTATCCCGCAGAATTTTATGCTATTAGAGATAAATCTAAATCTTGCGGAAATTTTAAATTAAAAGTGCCACGTGATAAAGTTATTGAGGAAGTAAGCGATTATGATTTATTTACCATAAATGTTAGTTCAGCTAATTATGAAGAAAATCAACTGCTAGTTGGTGAAGTTGAGTTTTTTAGAAATGGTGATGTTTATTGCTGTGTATCAACTAATAGTAAGTATTCTGTCAGAGATGCTTGTAAAAATCCCGATTTTAATTTAAAAACAAATATTTTTGACAACATTCTTAATGATATACCTTATATTGATGATGTTTACGACTATATTTCTAGAAAAGGATTATATGATATTATTGTTGAATTTTCATTATTTGATAAAAATGTAGGAATCTATAGTGAGAATATAATTATTTATGAGATTAGAACACATTACTAATTAAAGCATGGAGAAGATATATGAAAAAATTTTATGAAAATGATGAATTTGAGCTTTATATGGATGAATCAATTGAGATTCTTTCTAATGCGATAATTGAAAATACATTGGAAAAATTTGAATTATTTAGACGTATATTTAAACAAGATAAATTGATAAAATCTAAAGTTTTTATATTTGGTGACTTGGAAGAGTTTAGAAAAGATGCCTGTGAACAAAGAAAAATAGACTCTATACCTGAATATTCTAGAGGTTGGTTTAAAGAAAGTGAAAATGCTAGTTTTCTTTGTATAGATAAAATTCCTTTATTTGAAACAAAGTTATTTTATAAAAGAATAGGTTGTGTTGCTCATGAATGTTTTCATAATTTTTATCATCATTATTATTATGGAAATGACCGTATAACTTGGTTTGATGAAGGTTTGGCTCAATACTTTTCTGGTGAGTTCGAACATTATAATGACGAAGATTGGTGTTCTCTTTTTAAATTTTATAAAAGCAATAGTCGTTATTTTGGTAATATTAATGAAAAAATTAATGGAACTAATGAAGTAGTAGATGAAAATATTTTTAAAAGAACAGGTGTTTTTGAAGGGTATGCGGCATCAGTTTTAGCGATTAAATACTTGATAGATGTTTATGGTGAATCTTATGTTTTTAGTCTTATGTTTGATAATGATGAAATAAGAAAAATTGGTGTAGATATTTTAAGTACAATAAATGAATATTATGATAAACTATATAATGTAGAAATGAGCAAGTGATTTATTATGAAAAGAAAAGTTATGTTATTACTTTGTAGTTTGTTTTTTTGCTTAAATATGAATGTTTATGCAGCAAGCAATCCTTATAGCTCAAAAGGTCCTTATGGAGTAAATTGCACTTGGTATACATGGAAAAAAGTAAATGAAAAAACAGGTATATCTTTACCTGCTTGGGGAAATGCGAAAACTTGGTATACATCGGCTGAAAAAGCTGGATACTCAGTAGGTAAAACTCCAAAGAAGAATTCTGTTGTTGTATGGAATATTACTTCATATGGACATGTAGGTTATGTAGATCATGTAAGTGGTAATGATATTTACGTTTGGGATTCGGATTCTAGCTGTATAGATGAAAGTGATAAAGACTATATTGCGTGCATGGAAGCTTCAGTTTCAGAAGAAACAGATAAAGCTTGTAAAAAAAATGCTAAACTTACTGCTTGTAAGTTTGATGCAAACGAAGACGTTATTGGCTATATATATTTAGATGATATACCTAAAACGACAACAGTTAAAAAAACTACAGTTACAACGACAACAACTTCAACTACAAAGGTTAAGTTTAACAACAATTATTTGAGTAGTTTAAGTATAGATATTGGAAATTTAAATTTTGACAAAGATGTTTTGGAATATACATTAGATGTTGAAAATAATGTTGATTCAATTAATATAGAAGCTTTGCCTGAAGATAACTCTTCGGTAGTTACTGGAATAGGTGAATTTTCTTTAGTAGCAGGAGTTAATGATTTTAAAATAAGTGTGACATCAGAAAGTAATGAAACTCGTGAGTACGTTATTCATATTAATAAAAAAGAAACTGAGGATATAAAAATAGTAAAAAAGAAAAACGATAAGACATATATATTAGTTGTTATATTAGCTAGTGTACTTTTAATAACTATACTTATATTTTTGTTAAAACTTATGATAAAGAGAAAAAAGTAAAATAAAAAATGTTTGGTTTAGTTTCCAAACATTTTTTTTATTTGTCTTTTTATTTTCTAGTCACTTAGAGTTTTCTATATTATATCTAAAATTTTATATAAGTTAAATTCTTATCGGCTTCTTCCTTGTTTAGATCTTCTAGCAACTTCAAAATTATAACTAGAGACGGTATCCTCTAAAAATTCGTTTAGTTTCTCATTAATATCAGGTTTAGAAAAATCTATCGGTCTTGTTAAATCGAATAAAGCTTGTAATTTATTTTCCCTTAAGGCTTTTGCTATGGCGGTTTGAGGATTAAAATTTAAATATTTTGCAATTATGTATACTTTTAATACTACATCTGGGTCACTTGCAATTAATAATCTATATTCGTTTAATTCTGTTAGGATTTCGTTAGATTTTCCATAATAAACATATGCATGAAAAAGTATACTTCTTTTTTCATTTTCGGTATATTCGTTCCAATTTTTTTTAAACATTTTGTTGTCTCCTTTATACTTATGATATTATATATTATAGCATATATTTATGGAGGTATTATGAATATTGATGATATTTTACTAAAACTATCAAAATCTAAGTTTAGAAGTAGTTTTCATTTGAAACAAAAAGACTTAGATTATATAGAAAACAAGGGATTGGAAATTATTGAAAAGCATGCTTATGATTTTATAAGAACAAGACTTGCACCAGCAAATCCTTTAAATGATGGAAAACAAACTCCTATGCATGGACATCCGGTTTTTGTCTCGGAACATGCTACTGCAACATGCTGCAGAGAATGTTTGTATAAATGGCATCATATAAGAAAAAATCATGAGCTAAGTGAAGAAGAAATTGATTATGTTGTTAAAGTTATTATGACTTGGATAAAAAATGAAATGACTAAACCATAAGTTGAGTTAATTCAACTAACTAGTTATTTCTTTTTTTATGTCTTTATTTTAAAGTTATCGTGAAAGGAAAAGTGTATGAAAAAGAAATTTTTAACCATATTAGTTATAATTTTAACATTTATTTTAGGAGGAGTTTTAAGCTTTATCGTCTTTAAGGATGGAGGATTAAGTAAATTACCTAAACCTGAACTTACTGGTGGAGAAAGAGGAAGTCTTGGCATTGATAAAAACATTAATGAACAAACTATAGATAAGTATTTGAATAGAAGTGATTCAGTTTATATAGATGTAAGAATGCTTAAGGATGATGCTAACTGGGAAAAAATTAATGGAGATTCATATCTTTCTGGATTTGTTAAGGGCTTTGAAATACTACCTTATCCATATTTAGTTGATGATAGCATAAGTCCTGAACTAGAGGGTATTGTTGGAAAAGGTTATCAGGGAAAGTCTTTATTTAAAAATGTTTCTGGAAAATATGTTGCAAATTATGAAGAATCATTAAGTATTTTAGAATATTTTTTTCCAAAAGATAAATATATATTTTTGATGTGTGGCGGTGGAGGATATGCTGGCCAAACGAAGAAGCTTCTTGTATCTCTTGGATGGGATGAATCTAAAATCTATGATGTTGGTGGTTATTGGTATTATGAGGGGGTAAATGATATTTCTGTTAAAAGAGAGGAAAGTGGTAAAGTTGTTTATGATTTTTGGAAAGCAACTTATCATGATATAGATTTTTCTTCATTAAAAGAGGTTCAGTAGTGAAAAAATTTATTTTACTTATTTTATTTACATTATCTATGACCGGCTGTGTTAAAGAAAATAGCAAATTTTATTTAAATGATGAATACTATAATGCTGGAAAGTTAGTTGATATAGATAATAAAGAATTGACAAGTATGATTGAATCAAATAATTCTGTTATATTGTTTACTTATAATCCTTATTGTAATTTTAAGGTATCATGTGAAAGCATTGTAGAAGAATTTTCTAAAGGCAATAATATAACTGTTTTTAAAATTTCTTTTGAGGATTTTAAAAATACTAAACTATATAATACTGTAAAGTATGCTCCGTCAATAATTTTAGTAAATAACGGAAAAATAAAAACTTATTTAGACCCGAATAAAGATGAAGACTCGATAAAATATCAAGATGCAAAAGCATTAAAAAATTATATTGAAATGTATATAGATATAAAAAAATAATTATAAGTTTTTCTATTTATGTTATACTAAATATGTAGATAGGAAGGTGCATTTATGGAAAAATCAAAAGTATATTTTACTAAAGAAATCACACCAGAATCTTTAGTTAATATCTATAAACATTTAGGAATTGAACTTAAAGGAAATGTAGCAGTTAAACTTCATTCTGGTGAAGATGGAAATCAAAACTATGTAAAACCAGAATTTGTAAAAAACATTATTGATTATGTTGGTGGTACTGTTGTTGAATGTAATACAGCATATGGTGGCGCTAGAAATGAAACAGAAAAGCATAAAAAATTAATAGAAAAACATGGATGGAATAAATATTTTAATGTTGATATTATGGATAGTAATGGATACATTAAATTTGATGTACCAAATGGTAAGATTATAAAAGAAAACTATGTTGGAGCATCAATTAATAATTATGATTCTATGTTGGTGTTATCTCACTTCAAAGGACATCCAATGGGTGGATATGGTGGAGCTTTAAAACAACTTTCAATAGGAGTTGCTTCTAGTGAAGGTAAAGCATTTATTCATTCTGCTGGAAAGGTTATGGATCAAAAAGTTTTATGGGATAATATTCCTGAGCAAGATTTATTCTTAGAGAGTATGGCTGATGCTGCAAGTTCTGTTCATAATCATTTTGCTGGAAATATTGCATATATCAATATGATGGTTAATATGAGTGTTGACTGTGATTGTTGTGCTAAAGCCGAAGATCCTTGTATGAAAGATATCGGTATTCTTGCTTCTCTAGATCCAATTGCAATAGATCAAGCATGTATTGATTTAGTTACAAATTCAGATGATCCAGGTAGAGATCATTTGCTTGAAAGAATTAATTCAAGACATGGAATTCATACAATTGAAGCTGCTAGTGAACTTGAATTCGGTAATCGTGAATACGAGCTTATAAATATAGACTGATTTTTTATTTTGAAAGGCGATAGTTTTATTACCTTTCTTTTTTTTGTCAAATTTTTTAATGATTATGCATATACTATTGACAGTTGAATAATTATTCAACTATAATATTGTTAGTTGAGCAAGTATTCAACTATGGAGGTGCATATGAAAACAGCAGAAGTGTGTGATTGTAATGTTATACATGAAAATGTAGTAGAAGATGTTAAATCTAAAATGCTTGATAACGAATTTATTTCTGAGATATCAACATTTTTTAAAATATTGGGTGATAATACTAGAGTTAAAATTCTTTTTGCTCTTGATCATAATGAAATGTGTGTTTGTGATATAGCAAATGTTTTAAATATGACAAAGTCATCAATATCACATCAATTAAGTTATTTGAAAGATTTAAATATTGTTAAATCGAGAAAGAATGGTAAAGAGGTTTATTATTCTTTAGATGATGAACATGTAAAAGAGGTATTTGAAGTGGCTATATCTCATATTGAACATAAAAGGAGTATGTTATGAAAAAGTATAAATATGTTATAAATAATCTTGATTGTGCCAACTGCGCTCGTGAAATTGAAGAATATATGAACTCTTTGGATGATTTTAAGAATGTGGTTGTTAACTTTAATACATCAAGAGTTATATTTGAAAGTGATAAATGTTTTTCTTTAGATGAACTAAATAAAATAGTTTCATCGGTTGAAGATGAAGCATATTTAACTTTGAATGAAGAGAATGCTAAAGAATATCATTTAAGTGTTTTAATAATTGCAATATTACTTAGTTTAGTGGCTTATATTTTTAAAACTCCTAAATGGTTAAGTTATAGTTTTTATATAATCAGTTATGTTTTACTTTTATATAAAATAGCTTTTTCTGCAATAAAGATGTTAATAAAAAATCATACTTTAAATGAATATGCTTTGATAACTATATCATGTTTAGGTGCTTTCTTTATTGGAGATATTATGGAAGGAATAATGGTTGTTTCTCTTTATACGATTGGTAAAATTTTAGAAGAAAAGGCAATTAATAATTCCCGAAAATCAATTAAAGATTTGATTGATATAAAACAAAGCTATGCTAATGTTTTAATAGATGATGAAGTAAAAGAAGTAGCAGTAGAAGATGTTAAAATTGATGATATTATGGTTGTTAAGAGTGGAGAAAAAGTGCCTGTAGATGGAATTATTATTGATGGCAAAACAAACATCGACACATCATCTTTAACTGGTGAATCAGAATTTTCAAGCGTTTCAGAAAGTGATGAAATATTATCGGGATCAATTAATATGGGTGATGTGATAAAAGTAAAAGCTACAAAGACTTATTCAGATTCGACAGTTTATAAAATTCTAGAATTATTAGAAAGTGCAACTGATAAAAAAACTAAAACAGAAACAATTGTGGCACGTGTTAGTAAAATATATACACCAGTAATCTTACTTTTAGCTATTTTAATAATTGTACTTTTACCACTTGCTCATGTAAGTTTCTCCGAGGCTTTGTATAGAGGACTTACATTCTTAGTAATTTCTTGTCCTTGTGCAATTGCTATATCAGTTCCACTTTCATACTTTACAGGAATAGGTATTAGCAGTAAAAATGGTATATTAATTAAAGGAAGTAATTATTTAGATAATATAAGTAATGCTAAAAATATTATATTTGATAAAACCGGAACAATTACTGATGGTACTTTTGAAGTAAAAGAAATAAAAATCCTTGATAATAATTATACTTATGAAGAAATTGTGGATATATTAGTTTCTGGAGAAGCAAATTCAAATCATCCAATAGCTAAATCTTTCATGAAGCTTTCAAATAAACGTAAGGGTAAAATTACTAACTTTAAAGAAATAAGTGGTTCAGGAATAAGTTTTGATTACAAGGGTAAACATATTAATATTGGTAATAAAAAATTATGTGATTGTGAATATTCATCAACAATACATTTAAACATTGATGGAAAGCACGTTGCATCTATTATGATTGATGATGGAATTAAAGATAAAGCTGAGGATGTAGTAAGGTATTTTAATAAGTTAGGTATTAATACTTATATGTTTACTGGAGATAGAAGTGAAACGGCGTTATTTATTGGAAAACGTGTTGGTATTAAAACAATTAAATCAGAAATGCTTCCAACGGATAAGTTTTTAGAATATGAAAATGTTGAAAAGACAGGTACAACTATTTTTATAGGTGATGGTATAAATGATGCTCCAGTTTTAAAAAGAGCAAATATTGGTATTTCACTTGGATCAATTGGTTCAGATTCAGCTATTGAAGCAAGTGACATTGTTTTAATGAGTGATGATTTGACTAAGTTAGTAACAATATTTGAAATTTCTAAATATACTAAAAAAATCATTAAACAAAATTTAATATTTGCTTGTCTTGTAAAACTTTTAATATTGTTATTGAGTGTTTTTGGATTTGCTAATATGTGGATGGCAGTATTTGCTGATACTGGAGTTACCCTTTTAACTATTTTAAATACACTTAGAATTATGAGAAAAAAATACTAGATTTAGTATTTTTTTTGATATTATATAGATGGTGATAAAAATGCAAGTTATTAGTTTTGGTGATCTCTATTGTGATTATTATATAAAAAATGGTAAAGATATATATGTAAGTGGTGGAAAAAGTGATGCTAATATTCTTGTTAATTTGAGTCGTTATTTCAAGTGTGCTTATTTTGGAGTATGTGGAAATGATTCAGAAGGAAATATAGCCATTTCAAGCTTAAAAGATGTTGGAATAGAAACACATATTAGAGAAGTTCAAGATGAAACAAAAACATTTTTTATAGATGATGGAGTTACTTCTAAAATATGTCCTTATTGTAAAAAAAGATATGGTTATAGTGGAACAAAAATGGAACTTTCAGATATTAAAATAGAGAAAGATGATTATATTGTTGTTGATAACTTAAGAGAATTTACTCTTGATGTATTAAAAAAGTACGATAATGAAGCATTTTTAGATTTAGGAACTAATCATGATATTTTAGATTATGGCTTTGCTGAACTTACTGATTTATTAAAGGAACGTTTTTCTATTATAAGCTTAAATGAAAGAGTATATTACTATTTAAAGGATAAATTCTTAGTTGATTCATATGATTTATATGATAATTTTTCTCCAAAAATTTTGATTATAACACGTGGTAAAAGAGGATGTGATGTTATCTATAATGATAAATTTTTGAAGAAAACTATTGAAGAGCCAACACGTGAAGTTGATGACTCAGGAGCAGGAGATGCATTTATTTCTGAGTTTATTAGAACATATATAGAGGAAAAAGAAATTGATGATAAAATGATCAGTAAATCAATTATTAGAGCTATAACTAATTCAAGTAAATGTGTTAAAAGTTTAGGTGCTAGGGGACATATTATTAGACCATACAAAGTTACTTCTTATGAAAAATGTATATGTCGTTCTATTGATGTTAAATAATTCATAGTGTATAATAATGATACTTGGTGATGTATATGATAGATTTATTAAAAAATAAGAATGTTAAAAACTGTTTGTTGACAATTCTTCTTAAAAGTACAATTTATTTTTGTTGGTATCTTTTCGCAGTAGTTTTTTCTATATTTATATACGATTATTTATCAGATACTAAGATATTTGTTTGTCTTATATTTATCTGTGTAATATATCTATTTAGAAATATATTTAAATATTTACATAATAAGGATGCTTCCAATAATTATCAAAATTTTAAACATTCAATTGAACTTAATTATTTTTCTAAAATCGAAAAATCAAATCTTTATTTAAATGATGTAGAACTTAAAAATGTTGGAAAAATGATTCTTGATTTTTCTTATAGGGCGACTAAAACTTTATTTGATATTGGAGAAGTGGTTATTCCTTTAATTTTAGGTTTAATAATTCTATATCACAGATTATTTCAAGTTAATTTTATTATATCTATTTTAAGTATAATTTATCTTATTTTTTTAGTAGTAGTGCGTTATAAAAGAATAGATGTTATAAATATTCATAATTATAATGATTTATTAAATAATTTCATTAATAACTTTAATACAATAAGAAAACTCAGAATATTTGATTTTTGTTTAAAAAAGTTGGATGAAAATAAGGATAATGATATGCTTATTTTAAATAAATCTAATGATGAAAATGATATAAAGTTTTCCAATGGTATGATTTTATATATGTTAATAATTTTACTGATAATTTTCTTTAGTATAAAAAATAATGTTACTAGAGTTGGTTTATTTATCTTTGTCATTGTAATAATGATAAAACTTCAAAATTTATTATATGATTTACCTTATACAATTAAAAACTATTTATATATAAATAAAAATAAAGATAATATAGATAAAAAATATGCTAAAAGACTAAATATGAAATATATTTCTAATTTTAAAAGTGTTGAGATTAAAGATGCAGAGGTTGATTATAAGTCAAGTAATGTTATAATACATATTCCTTCATTTGAACTTTTAAAAGGAGAAAGTGTTGGAATACTTGGTAAATCTGGTCAAGGTAAATCAACCGTTTTAAATGTTTTAAGTGGTTATTTGCCAATGGATAAGGGAAGTATTTTAGTTGATTCAAAAGAAACTAAAAATGTTATGGATGTTGTTTATTTATCAAAAGATGTTAATCTTTTGGATCTTTCTTTAAGAGATAATATCAGTTTAGGTAAAAAAGTAAGTGACGAAAAAATATTGGAATACATTGAAGAGATTGGGCTTAAGGATTGGTTTATGTCTTTGGACAATGGACTAGATACAATTATTACTAACGTAAGTGATGTCGTTCTTCGTAGTATCAATATTATAAGGGCAATTGTTCTTGATAAGAATGTATATTTTTTTGATGAAATAACTTTAGGAATGAATCTTGATGGTGAAAAGAAAGTTGTTGCTATGCTAAAAAAATATTTTAAAGATAAAACATTTATTATTATTTCAGATAGACCGATTTTGAATAATATATGTAATAAACATTATTTCATAAAAAATCATACATTGCTTGAAAAAGAATCTCTTTTATAGGTTCTTTTTCTTATTAAATTCATAAATGTTTGATAAAATAAAAAATAGTTAAATTAAATAAAGAAAGGAAGTTTATATGAAAAACATTTTAAAAAAATATGGTTTAAGTTTTTTTGCAGTTGTTGTTCTTTTATTTGTACAAGCTTACTGTGATTTAGCTCTTCCTGATTATACCTCAAAAATTATAAATATTGGAATTCAACAAAAAGGTGTAGAATCAGAAATAATTGATAAGATGACTGATAAAACTTATGCTAATATAAATGCGTTAACATCAGTTGACTTAAGTAAGTATTATGAGAAAGTTGCTAAGACTGATGCTAACATAAAAAAATATTCTTATCTTAAAGATGGGGATGTTTATGTTCTAAAAGGGGAGTTGTCAGAGGATGATAGAAAATCTATTCTTGATTCTACGGTAATATATTCATTTTTAATAAATAATGATGTTATTAAACAAATGGGAATAGATATTAATCCTACAACAATAGAGTATTATACTAAAAGTGATACTAATAATTTTGATGAATATTTAACTAGTTTTAATAACTTGGATGAATCTATGAAAAAACAATATGCTATTTCATTTATTTCAAGTGAATATGAAAGGGTAGGAATCAGTTTAAAAGATTTACAAATGAATTATTTGTTTAAATCTGGAACTAAAATGATTGCTCTTTCATTGTTTATTATGGTAGTTATTATTGCAACAACATATATATCTGGACGTCTTGCAGGTATGGTAGCTTATGACCTAAGAGAAAAAGTAGTAAGAAAAGTTATGAGTTTTTCTAAAAGTGAGTTTAATGAATTTGAAACAAGCAGTTTAATCACTAGATCAACTAATGATATCACTCAAATTCAAAATATGTTGACAATGGTACTTAGAATGGTTCTTTATGCTCCAATAATAGGTATCGGTGCTTTAGTTAAAATCATAAATATCAATATGGTTTGGGTATTAGGTTTAGCAATTGGAGCTATCTTAGTTTTAATAATTGTATTGATGTTATTTGCTTTACCTAAGTTTAAAATTGTTCAAAAGCTTATTGACCGATTAAACTTAATTGTAAGGGAAACTTTAAATGGATTACCTGTTATTCGTGCATTTGCTCGTGAAAAAGAGGAAATAAATAAATTTGATAAGGCTAATACTGATCTAAAGAAATTGAATTTATTTACTCAAAGACTTATGTCTTTAATGTCTCCTTTAATGATGCTTATAATGAATGGAACTATTATTCTTATTTACTTTGTAGGAGCAAAACATATTGATGCTGGTACAATGCAAGTTGGTACTTTAACGGCACTTATAAGTTATACGATGCAAGTAATTATGTCTTTCTTGATGTTAAGCATGTTATCGATTATGGCTCCTCGTGCTATAATTTCAATTAATCGTATAAAAGAAGTGTTAAATAAAGAAAATAGTATTAAAGAAACTAAGAATTTACCATTTGATAATGATAAGATTGGAGAACTTGAATTTAAAAATGTTTCATTCAAATATCCAGATGGTGATGAATATGTGCTTGAAAATCTTAATTTTAAAGTTCCAAAAGGTTCAACTTTAGCGATCATTGGATCAACAGGAAGTGGTAAAAGTACAATTGTTAAACTAATTGATAGATTCTTTGATGTAACTGAAGGAAGTATACTTGTCAATGGGGTTGATGTTAAAGATTTAAGCTTTGAAACATTAAGACATGAGATAGGTATGGTTCCTCAAAAAGGAATGCTATTTAGTGGAACAATTGAAAGCAACTTAAAATTTGGAAATGATTCATTAAGTAAAGAAGAAATGGAGAAATCTTTGAGTGTTGCTTGTGCATATGATTTTGTAATGGAAAAAAGTGAAGGGCTTCAATATCCAATTAATCAAGGAGGAACAAATGTTTCTGGTGGACAAAGGCAAAGATTATGTATAGCTCGTGCTGTTGCAATGAATCCAGATATATATGTCTTTGATGATTCTTTTTCAGCACTTGATTATAAAACTGATGCCAGTGTTAGAAAGAATTTAAATAAATATTGTGAATCAGCAACTAAGATAATTGTTGCTCAAAGAGTTGCAACTGTAATGAATGCTGATCAAATTCTTGTGTTAGATGAGGGTAAAGTTGCTGGACTTGGAACACATGAATATTTATATAAAAATTGTAAGGTTTATAAAGAAATTGCCTTATCTCAACTTAGTGAGGAGGAACTTTCATGAAAGAACGTAGACATGGACCAAATCAAGATTTTGAACGTGCTAAAGATTTTAAAGGAACATTAAAAAAATTATTTAAGTCTTTAGGTGCTTACAAGATTCCAATAATTATTGTATTTGTTTTTGCAATTGCATCAACTGTTTTCTCAATAATTGGACCTAAGATTTTAGGAAATGCAACGAACGAAATATTTAATGGTATTGTATCTAAAATAAGTGGTGGAAGTGGTATTAACTTTTCGACACTTAATAAAATTTTATTGACATGTTTAACACTTTATATAATAAGTGCAATATGTAATTATATTCAATCATTTATAATGTCAACAATTACTCAAAAGTATACTTATAAACTTAGAGGCGAACTTGATAAAAAAATTCATAAATTACCATTTAAATATTTTGATAATAAAACTAATGGTGAAGTATTGAGTATTATTACTAATGATGTAGATACATTACAAGTAAGCTTTAATCAAGCTATAACACAGGCTATAACATCTATTACTACAATTGTTGGTATACTTGTTATGATGTTAAGTATTAATGTATCAATGACTTTTCTAGTTTTACTTCTTGTTCCATTAAGTTTAGTCTTTATGGCTGGAACAATAAAGAAGTCTCAAAAATACTTTAAAGCTAATCAAGAGTATTTAGGTCATGTTAATGGAAATATCGAAGAAATGTTTTCTGGTCATGATGTAGTAATAGCTTTTAATGCTGAAGAAAAATATATGAATATATTTAAGAACAACAATAAAAATCTTTATGAAGCTGGATGGAAGAGTCAATTCTTATCTGGACTTATGCATCCAATTATGCAATTTATCGGTAATTTAGGTTATGTTGGAGTTGCTATCATGGGTGGATATTTATGTATTAAGGGTAAAATAAATGTTGGTAATATTCAATCATTTATTTCATATACTAAAAACTTTACTCAACCTATAACTAGTCTTGCTCAAGTATTAAACCAAATTCAATCAATGATTGCATCATCCGAAAGAATATTTGAATTCTTAGAGGGTGAAGAAGAAACATTTGGAACTAAGAAACTTGATCATGAAGTTATTGGTAATGTTGAATTTAAAGATGTAACTTTTGGTTATAATGAAGATAAAATGATAATCAAAAACTTTAATTTAGCTGTAAAACCTGGAGAGAAGGTTGCTATAGTTGGTCCAACAGGAGCTGGTAAAACAACTTTAGTAAAACTATTAATGAACTTTTATAAGCTAAATAAAGGGGATATTATAGTAGATGGCATGAATATCAAAGATTATGATGTATATAGTATGCGTAAAAACTTTGGTATGGTTTTACAAGATACATGGCTTTATAGTGGAACTATTATGGAAAACTTAAAGTATGGAAAACTGGATGCCACTGATGAAGAGGTATACGAAGCATGTAAGGTTGCTAATGTGGATCATTTCATAAGAACTTTACCTGATGGCTACAACATGCAAATAGATGAAGAAAACGCGAATATTAGTCAAGGTCAAAAACAACTTCTTACAATTGCTCGTGCTATACTTGCTAATTCTAAGATATTAATTTTGGATGAAGCTACGTCTTCCGTTGATACAAGAACTGAAGAACTTATTCAAGATGCAATGGATAAATTAATGGAAGGTAGAACAAGCTTTGTTATTGCTCATAGATTGTCAACTATCAAAAATGCTGATGTTATTCTAGTTATAAATGATGGTGAAGTAGTTGAGATGGGTAACCATAACGAGTTGTTAAAGAAAAATGGCTATTACGCAAAATTATATAATAGTCAATTTGAAGTATAGAAATATACTTCTTTTTTCATGAAAAAAGACACATAAGTGTCTAAATAATTTCCATGATCATCATGAGTATAAACCCGATAAGAGTGACAATGCCAATTGCATTTCTATTTTCATCATTCATACATTCTGGAACTAGTTCTTCAATGATAACAAATAACATTGCACCAGCTGCAAATGAAAGAAGTATTGGTAAAATGACTTTTATTTTTAAAACTAGTATTACTCCAATGATTGCTGATATTGGTTCAACTATTCCAGAAAGAGAACCAATCAAAAAAGCTTTTTTTCTAGATAATCCTTCTTTTCTTAAAGGAATAGATATTGCAGCTCCTTCTGGTATATTTTGTAGTCCAATACCAATAGCTAAGGATATAGCTGCTATTAATGTGGCTCCTTCAATATTATAAATTATTGATCCAAAAGCAACTCCAATAGCTAAACCTTCAGGAATATTATGGAGTACAATTGATGTAACTAGAAGTAGTATTCTTCTAAAGTTGTTTTCTTCATTTCCTGTAAATTTTGAAGATATTTTATCTCCAATAATAAGTAGAATAGAACCTGATATAAGTCCAAGTGAAACAACTACTATAGTATTCATTTTTAAATTATTTGCTTGTTCAATTGATGGCAATAAAAGTGAAAATATTGCAGCTGCTAACATAATTCCAGCTGATGCACCAAGTAAATAATTCATTACTTTATTGTTAACTTTTTTAAATAAAAAAACAAATGATGCTCCAAAAGTAGTTAGTAAAAAAGTTAATGTGGATGCAATAATTGCTTGTGTAAGTGGTGAAAAACTTTCAAAAAAATTAATCATATCATATCTCCTCAAGATATTGTATGTAGTTTTGCTAATTGTGTGTTATTATATCTTTAGTGCCCAATATATAAAGGAGTTTATATGTTAAAGAAAATATTACTTGTAATTATTTTATTTACAAGTATGAATGTTTATGCTTCAAGTGGAGCATTGAGTAATGACTCAATAAAAACGTGTCCAGATGGTATTACCTATGGAGCACATAAAGGGGAAGGTACTTTTCATTATCATAAAGCAACATACAATGGTAAACAATATTACCCTGATGGAAATGCAATAGCAAATGATCCTTGTCCAAAGAGTAATAATGCTGTAAAAAAGACAACTAAAAAGAAAACTACTACTTTTACACAAAAAAAGCAAACTACAACTAAAAAGAGTAATATAACAACAACGAAGAAACAAACAACAACTCTGCCTAAAACGACTGTAACGTCTACTAAAGTCCCAGAGATTAATGTTACAAAGGAGATAACAACTACTTCTATAAGAAGCAGCGATACAACAATAAATAAAATAACTATCAATGGTGAAGATTATTTAAATATTGAAGAAAATAATAATTATATTATTTATAAAAATAAAGTTGATATTGGTGTTATTTTAAACGATTCAAAATCAAAAGTGGATATTATTGGTGAAAAAGATAATTTTAACGTTGATGAAAATCGAGAATTTGTTATAAAAGTAATTGCTGAGGATGGAAGTGAAAAAATTTATACTCTTAATATACAGAGAAAAATAAAAGAATCGGATTCCGTTATTAAAAAATTTGTTGTTGATGGTAACACTGCAAATATAAATGGTAGTCTAATGGAAGTTAATGTCTTTTCTTATCCTAAAGTAAAAGATATTGTTTATCAGCTAGATGATTCAGATGCATTTTTAACTTTATATCATGACGATAAAGTATTAGATTTAGATGAGAATCTTCAATATGATGTAGCATATAAAGTGTTATTAACTGATGCATATAGCAATACTAAAGAATATACTTTAAAAGTTAAAAAGTATACAACAGTTGATATTATTGGTATGGGAATAGTTGCATTTTTTATTTTTAGAATTCCAATTGGTGTGATTATATTTTTAATTTATTTAATAAAAAAGAAGTGAAGGTATTATTTCTTCACTTCCATGATAACTGGTAGAATCATAGGTCTTCTTCCAGTTTTTTCATTTATAAACATATTTAATTCAAGTATTACTTGATTTTTAATATCCGTTATGTTGTAGCGTCCATTTAAAGCTTTGTTAACTATTTCTGTAACTTTGTATTCTATTTCTCTTATTAATGATGCATTTTCATTTACAAGAACAAATCCTCTTGTTGTGATATTCGGTTTAATCATTAAAGTATGTTTAGAATAATCAATGTTTAATATAGCTATTAAAACACCATCTTTACTCATAAGTTTTCTATCTTTTATAACAACTGAACCAATGTCTCCGATACGAGAACCATCGACATAAACATCTCCGGCTTGAACTCTTTTTCCTCTTCGACATCCATTCTTATCCATTAAAACAACATCACCATTTTTACAAATGAAAACATTCTTTTCTGGAATATCACAGGAAACAGCTAAATCTTTATGAGCTTTTAACATATGATATTCTCCATGAATTGGCATTAAATATTCAGGTTTAATAAGTCTTAACATCCATTTTAATTCCTCAGCTTTAGCATGTCCAGAGGTATGAATATCTGATACGTCAGAATTTGTGTAAACTTTAACACCTTTTAAGTACAATTTATTAATAATTCTATTAATACTTTGTGAATTTCCTGGTATTGGATTAGATGAGAACACGATTATATCATCTGGCATTAATTGAACTTGTTTATGAGTACCATTTGCTATTCTTGATAAAGCAGCAAGTGGTTCACCTTGAGAACCTGTACACAAAATACATATTTCATTTTTCTTTAAATCTTTAGCTTGATTAGCATCAATAAAAATTGTTGGATCTTTGATAAGACCATTTTTTAATGCAATTTCTTTAGCAGATTCCATACTTCTACCAAACGTTATAATCTTACGATTGTTTTCGCGACAAGTTTCAACTATGTGTTTAATTCTATAGATATTTGATGCAAAAGTTGCAAGAATAATTCTGTTTGTACTTGATTTAGCAAAAATATCACCTAAAGCTTCATCAACTATTGCTTCACTTGCAGAAAAACCTGGAGATAAAGCATTTGTACTTTCTGATAAAAGTAATTTTACTCCGTTACTTCCTAATGCAGCCATTTTATGAATATCAGCCATTGGACCAATTGGAGTTAAATCAAATTTAAAGTCTCCTGTATGAATAATATCACCATTTGGTGTATGAATAACGATTGCAAATGAATCTGGTATTGAGTGTGTTGTTGTAATAAATTCTACACTTAATTTTTTAAATTTGATGACGGTATCTTTATTATAAACTATTATATTTTCGTATTTCATATTTTTGTCATCTAATTTTTTCTTGATTAAGTCACTTGCAATTTGAGATGCATAAATAACTGGAATATTTACATTTTGAAGTAAGAATGTAATTCCTCCTATATGATCTTCATGTCCGTGTGTAATAACTAAAGCTTTTATTTTCTTTTCATTTTGTTTTAAGTATGTTACATCTTGGATAACATAATCTATTCCAAGTAAATCATCTTCTGGAAACATAACTCCAGCATCGATAATAACTATTTCATTTTCATGTTCAATAACATACATGTTTTTTCCAACTTCGCCTAAGCCACCTAAAGCAAAAACAGACGTAGTGGACTCTGTTTCTTTCATAAATTTCCTCCTAAATTAAGTTTATAATAAAGATTCCAGGTACTTATGATTATACTATAATTTTGTTTAATTGTCCATTTCATATTAAAAAAAGGTGTAAAAAAGAAGAAAAATGGATTTTAATCGTGAAATATATAAGTAGAAGGGAGGATATATGAAGAAAAAAATATTGATACTTATAATTATACTTTTGATTATAAGCCCATCTTTTGTATATGCTAAGTTTGTTTATGGAGAATATCAAGAATTTATCATGAATACTGACGAGTATATGGAAGAAACTGATACTTTAAAAAGAGAGGAGGTTAAATTTTATAATACTTATGAAATAAAGAAAGTTGATTTGGGTTATAAAGAAGAATGCATTAACTGTGATACATCCAATTATATTTCAGAAATTTTAGAATCAGGTGATGAAATAAAGGGTGGAATTAAATATCAACCCATATTGGCTTTAAGTACTAAGTTTAGCTTTTTTATGCTTTATGATTTTGATTATAAAATCAAAATAAACGAACTTAATATTTATGATAATGATAATAAAGTCGATTATTATTTTGAAAATTCTTATCAAGAAAAATATAAATATTTAAATGATGGTGATATTGATACATATGTAGAATTAGAAAATGATGATAAACTTGGTATTTATTTAAAAGGGACTTTTTTAGCCGAAAATTTAGTAATTGAAATCGTAGGTGATGAGTTAAGCTCAAAAATATTTATTTTATTTAATGGTGGAAAAATGCCAGTTCTTAAAGTTTTAGCTAACAATATTTATTTTGTTGATGAGTTTAATTCTAATGAGTTAAAAAATAAGTATGGATCTATAGATTATGATTTTACTGATGGCGCAGGGAAGACGTTTGAATCTTTAAATCCATATTATAAGAAAGAAATAATAAAATATCATTGCTATGGAGAAGAAAAAGTTATTTTGAATAACTATGTAGCCGTTGGAAGTAATCTAATTTATGATGATTATATAACTAAATACAACTATTATATTAGAACAAGAGAAGAAATAAATGATGATATTCAAGAAATAAAAAGCGAAGAAAATTTGAATAGTGAACAAAGTGAAAATAAAACAGTAGCAACAAATCAAGTTAAAACTAAAAATAAATCCAATAAAGTTACTAGTTTAATAAATAATAATGTAGAAAAAAATATTAGTGAGGAAAATGATATCCTACAAGCGGAGCCTTTATTTAATGAGGTGGTATCAAATGATCGTGAAAATAAAGTTAAATTTGTGATAATTGTTATTCTTCTTATTATTACTTTACAAATAATTATCTTTACTTTACATAGAAAAAAGTAGGATAAAATACCATTTTGTCGAATCCCTTTTATATGTTTTTTATTTAAGTTATAACGAATGTGGGTGATAAAAATGTTGAAGATTAATTTGGAGTATAGGAAGGGAATATTGTTTGTAAGACTTAAAGGTAACTTAAACAAAAATACTGCACCAAAATTTATGGAATATACATTACCTATTATTGAAGATTATGGAATAAAATACATGGTTTACAATTTAGAAGGACTTTCATCTATTGATTCAGTTGGTGAAAATGCTCTTCTAAGTGGAGGAAAAAGTGTAAAAGAAAATGATGGTCGTGTATTACTAATAAATAATAAAATAAATACTTGTTTGAGATTTGATACAATAACTGATGAATTAGTTGCTTTAGATCTTTTGAAAATTTAGTGGAAAAAATAGTTTCTGAAGAAGAATTTTTAATACGTAAGATAGCAAAAAAATTCTATAATGTAGAAAAGGAAGATCTTTACCAAGCTGGCTACTTGGGACTTATCAAAGCACAGAAAAACTATAAAGAGGAGTTTGGACCTTTTTTAAATTATGCTTATAAATACATTTTTGGGGAGATGTATGAACTTTCAGTTAAAAGTCGTAACATTAAACTCAATAAGTATTATCTTAATCTATATAAACTTGTGATTAAAGCAAGGTCATATTTAGCACAGGTTTTGAATAAGGAACCAACATTCAAAGAAATAAGTGATTATATTGAATTTCCTGTAGAAGAAATTGAATATGTTTCAATGCTTTGTGAAGATATGTTTAGTTTAGATGATGAATATGAAAATATTCAAATTGGTGTTAATTCCATAAATGAAGATGAGTTGATTTTGATGGAGTCAATTGAATCTTTAGATCCTTTATCATCTTTAGTACTTAAGTATAGATATAAAGAAGATATGACTCAAAGTGAAGTTGCTAAAGTCTTGGGAATATCTCAGGTAAAAGTTTCTAGATTAGAAAGTAAAGGAAAACAAGAATTGCTTGAATATATTTCTTAAAAAATCTCCATAATATAAATGGAGGTTTTTATATGAATTATAAAAAGTTAGTTGAATCTTTAACCCCAAAAGAAAATAGATTAAAAAACATGTTTATAGCATTTTTATCAGGTGGAACTATTGGGGCGATTTCAGAAGTTTTAGTGAAGTGTTTTTCTGTTGAGTATATGCTTGTTATTTGGATTGTTATTGCATCTTTCTTAACTGGTCTTGGAGTTTTTGATGATATTGTTGATAAGTTTAAAATGGGAGTAATTATTCCAATTACAGGATTCTCTCATTCAGTTACGTCTGCTTCTTTAGAATATAAAAATGAAGGACTTATTACAGGAATTGGAAGCAATTACTTTAAACTTGCTGGAAGTGTAATTCTATATGGAATATTATCTGCAAGTGTACTTGCTTTAGTGAAAGGATTAATATGGTTACTATAAAATATAATAATGTTTATGTAAATAATTGGTTTACAATATGTGGAAGTGATGAAGCAAATGGTAATATTAAAAATGTTAATATGGTTTTAAAAGATAAATATTATGGAGAAAAAACTTTAGAAGATGCAGAAATAAAGATGCAAAAGACAGTTATCAATAATTTATCAAGTGTACATGATTTCAATTTAGTAATTGGAGGAGATCTATCAAATCAACTTGGCTGTATGAATTATACCTTAAAAAATAATAATATGTCATTTTTAGGAGTTTATAATGCTTGTGCAAGCTTTGTAGAATCAATGCTTATTGGTGCAAATTTTATATCTTCAAAACAGGTAAATAAAGTTTGTTTATTAACAAGTTCGCATGAGCTTACAAGTGAAAGACAGTTTAGATTTCCAATAGAATATGGTTCGTTAAAGGCAAAATATACAACAATTACAGCAACTGGAAGTGTTGGATGTGTAATATCTAATGAAAAAACTAAATGTAAAATTATATCATCAACAATTGGAAGTGTAGTTGATTATGATATTAAAGATGTTGCTAATATGGGAGCAGTAATGGCTCCAGCAGCTTCTAAAGTAATTGTTGAACATCTAAAAAATAGTCATAAAAAAATAAATGATTATGATGTTGTTTTAACTGGTGATCTTGGCTCTTTAGGAAATGAGCTTTTACTAATGATTCTAAAAGAAGAACATGGAATAAGTGCATCTAATATAGTTGATGCGGGTGCTAGTTTATATAAAAAAGATCAAAACAAATTAAGTGGAGCGAGTGGTCCAGTAGTGTTGCCACTTTATCTATTCAATAAAGTTTTACTAAGTAAAAGAAATAAAAAAATACTTATTGTTGGAACTGGTGCATTACATAATCCTACACTTGTTAATCAAAAGAAATCAATTCCGGCAATTGCTCACGCGGTAGAATTGGAGGTAAGTTATGATAATTAAATCATTTATATTTACAGGAATCGTCTGTGTTATTGCTCAAATTATTAAAGATAATACTAAACTTACAAGTGGACATATCACTAGTTTGTTTGTTTCTATTGGAGCTTTATTAGGCTTTTTTGGAGTATATGACAAACTTGTAAAATTCTTTGGTGGCGGAGCAAGCGTTGTGATTATGTCTTTTGGGAATACTCTTTATAATGGTGCGGTAAAATTAGGAATTTTAAATATGCTTGGAAATGTTTCTACAGGTATAGTTTCATCTATTTTATGTGCAGCTATTGTAACCTTAATTTTTAAAGTTAAAAACTAAAGTAGTTGAAATGAGTTTAAAAGCCGATTATAATTAAAATAGGGTGATGATATGAAAAATAAGTTACCATTTATTATAATTATAATCGTTTTTATTTTGGGAATAAGTATTTCCTTTTTGTTTAAACGAAAAGATATTCAAGGCGATTATGAAAACGATTACATAAGTAAAATATTAGTTGATAATGTTGATATAGGAGTAACATATAAGGCCGGAAATCTATTTAATACGGATATTACGTATGGAAATGTATATGAGAAAGATATTGATATAAACAATGAAACTGATAAGGATGTTACTCTTTCAATAAATATTAATAATTTAAATGTTACGAATGAATTAATTAAATATTCAATTTACTATAAAATAAATGAGGATAATTATCAATTACTTAAAAACGAGAGTATTTTAACGGATAAGTTGATATATAATTTAATTGCTTATAAAAAGACAAATATGTCGATAAAGATTGTTATAAAATCTTATTTAGAGGATAAAGTAAATTTAACAGGTGAATTTAAAGTTCAAGATAATTTGAGTTCAAAAGATATATTTATTTCGAGTCTAAATGACGTTCATTCAAAATTAATTGAAAAAATAAAAAGTATTAATGGGATTAATACAAGTGGTATATATTATTATGAAGTTAATCAAGATGGATTTCTAGGTTATGTCATCATTGATGCTCAAGATATAAGCGAAGTAAAATATATTTATACAGTTTATAATGATATGTATATGTATGTTAACTATAAATATGCTGATGAATTTAAAAAATCGAAAATTACGAAAAAAGATGAAACAATATCAACTAAGACTGTTACGGATATATGTCGTTCATATAGTAAAAAAAGTTGTAGCAATTTAAATGATCTTTCCTACGATGAAGTCGGAGGAAAAGAAAATTTTTACAATAAAGTAATGGATCTAATAAATTCTTTAAATGATGTAACTTTACAGGAAAATGTTTATATCCTAGATGTAGCAAATGACTTAAAAAAGAGTGATATTAGAGGATATGTACTAATCAATAATGTTGAAAAAAAACGTGAAATATATCTTTATTTAACAAATAATATATTTATGATTTCTGGATATAATTTAACTAAATTAGGTGAAATCAAACTAACATCATCAACTATAAGAGCATATAATGAAAGTGCATTTAATTTGGCAAGTAAGGATATGTCTACAGTTTGTTCTTTTAGTGGTTTTTCTAACTGTGTTACTTTACAAAATACACCAGTGTAACTTTTGTTACACTTTTTTTTTCATTTATTAGTTGTTATAATATTAATATAATAGGTGATATATATGAGAAAAATAAAAAATACTCTTTTTATAATAGCTGCTCTTTTTATAAGTGTTGTATGCATTCATACAATCTATAACGACGATAATAAATTGAGAGATTATGTTATTACTGATTTAAATGAAAAAATAGTTAAAGTTGGAGATTATGCAAGAAATATAAATATTAGTTTTAATCAAACTGGAAAGATAAAACTTAATGCCCTTTATAAGGGGGCTCATGGAGAAAGCAATCCAAGTGAGTTTAATTATAATTTTTCCTTAATTGATGGTATATTTACTGTGGAAAATGAAGATGGCTTTTTAGATTTTGATATGTCCTCTTTAACTAAAATAATTGATACATTTGCTAGTTTAAAAACTTTAGAACCAGAACTAATAGTTAATAAGACCACTAAAAATAATAATATAGTTTATGAGCTAGATAAAAGTATTATAAATCAGATATATAATACTGATTTTAAAACAATAACAATTGAGGTTAAAACAGAGGGATTTATTAAACGTGTTGCTAGTTATTCCTTAAAATTAGACGAATATGTTATAAATATTAATGATAAAAAAATTGAAGTTAAAGGAAAAAATAACATAACTTTAACATTTGGTAATAAAGGTTATTCTTTAAATATCAATGATAAATTAAAGATGAATGTTATTAATTATTATCAATACAATATTTTAATAAATGACACATCATTGTTTTTAGAACTTACAGATGAAGGATTTTATTTAAGTGCTTTAACAACTCATGCAATTTATAATTCTTTAGAGATATCTGGGGTTTATGAAAATGCTGATATAGAAAAAAATAAAGAAGTTGATCCAATATTAAATCCACTATATAGATATTTTAATGAAGTATCATTTAATATTTGGGGGTAAATATGAAAAAATTAATTAATCTTATTATATTAATCATAGTTACTTTAGGAGTAGTTTTAGTTTATTGTTTTAATGAAACTAGAAGATTAAGTAGTTATTTTAAGGAAAGTACTTTATCCTCAACAATTGAACAAGTCAGTATTCAAGAAAAAGTAAATAATCGTTTAGAAAAAATAAGACGAAGCAAAAAGTATACTATTGAAAATGCTTATGTTGAGTTAAATCCTTATGGCATAAGTCCATTATCAGCTATTATTATATTTCAAACAAAAGAGAAAAATTCAATAGATGTATATATTAATGATGAACATTTTACTAAAATGGAAAGTTCTCAAGAACATGTAATTCCAATCTATGGATTATATGATGATTTTAATAATAAGGTTACTTTGAAAATGAATGAAAGTGAATACACATATTATATTAAATGCGAAAAAGCAAATGTGGAATATCCTTTAAATGTTGAAAAGAATGAAGTTATCAACGATAAAAATGGAATGATTTTTACGGTTGCTTCATATAAAACTTATTTCACAGGTTGGGATAAAGATGGAAAATTAAGATTTTATTTAACTGTTGATAATCGTATGGATGTTGAATGGCTTCCAAATGGACACTTTTTAATTGGTACTTCTGAAGGTCAAGTTCGTGAAAATTTTGTTGGTCTAGTAGAAATGGATTATTTAGGTAAAATATATAACTACTATAACTTGGAGCATGGTTATGGATTTGAAATGCAAATTTTAAAAAATGGTAACTATATGTTAGCTGGTGGAGATAAAGCAATTTATTTTAATCATCAATATATTTATGAAATGAATCCTAGTGATGGAAAAGTTATAGATGGTCTTGATATATACGAAGTTATTAAAGAAATAGATTCCGAGTTTCCTGAAGAGTATCTAGGGCCAAAAGCCATACGTAATGGATTTTATTATGATGAAGAAAGTGGAAATCTAGTTGTATCCTTTAGAGAAATAAATACAGTTTTTAATTTTGACTATAAAAATAAAAAGCTTAATTATGTATTTACAGGAGCTGATTCTTTATTCTCTTCTGATGTATGGAAGAAGTATTTAGTTAAAGTAAAGTCAGGAAGATATCCAATGGGGCAACATACTCCAACAATTACCAAAGATGGTTATTTAGCTTTGTTTAATAATGGATATGACCGTTATGGAGTAGCGTTTGCTGGTAAATCCAATAAAGTAGGTGATTATAATTCAGCCTATACAGCAATGGAAATCTATGATATAAAAAATAATGTTGCTAATCTTGTTTGGGAAAATGATTTTGACAAAAAATATTTTTCTATAAAATATGGATTGTTTAATGTTTTAGAAAATAATCATAAGTTTATTGACTGTGGTTATGTTTTAAAAGATGATTTTAGAGAGAAAAGTGATAATAGTTTAGTAGAAGTTGAAAAAAACGTTGATGATATATATAGTTTAATAATTGAATTGGATGAAAATGATAAAGTTGTATTTAAAGCTACTACTGAAGAAGGTAAGTATCGTGCATTTAAACATAATCTTTATGATGAAGAAACTAAAAACGTTGATTTAAAACAGTTTAATATTATTGATACTGTGGAAAAATCTGATTTAGATATTTTATCAATAAAAGAAATAGATGTTGATTCTTCGATGGAATGGATAAATACATTTGAGTTTACAAAACATACTTTCTCAACAAATTATAAAATAAATGAAACCGATGAAGTTAAATTTTATTTCTTAAATAGAAGAGGTAAAGTATATTCTTTTGTTTATAAAACTAAAGATGATAAAAATATTAATAAAGTGTTTAATATTGATTTACCTAGTGATAGATATCGTGTTTTTGTTTCTATTAATGATGAACTTTATGATACAAAAAAAGTATATAGTTTTTAGCTATATACTTTTAAATTGCTTATTAACAATAACACCTTTATTTAGTTTTAATTCTTTTATATCTTCACATGCTTGTTTTACGCCGTCATAAAGCTCGCTTTTTTTGTGTGCATCACTTCCAATAACAACATTGCTTCCACCAAGATCAATATATCTTTCAAGAATTTCTACACTAGGGAATGGACTTCCACATCTTCGATAACCACTTGAGTTTATTTCAAGCGTTATACCTCTTGCAATAATTGTAGTTAAAATTTCATCAATTAAGCCTTTATCAAGGTTTCTTTTTGTTCCATACTTTTTGATGTAATCCATATGAGCAAGAGTATCCATATCTCCATAGGTAACCATGTCCAACATCAATCTTAAATAGTCATCAACCGCATCTTTATTATATCTAAATGATTTACCATTGATATGGTGAATACTTCCAATGATGTATTCAATACCATACATATTTCTTAAAAAATCAACATACTCCTTATATAAATGTGGCTCTGATATTTCAACACCTCTGATGACTAATAGATCTTTTCCTTGTTCATATTTTCTTATTTCTTTTTCACGTTTTGCTAAGCTATTGACAGTTTGCAAAATATTTTTTTTAGCAAATTCAACATGATCAGTTATTGCTATAACATCATTTCCGAGTTCTTTTTCTCTTTCAATAATGGTTTTGATTGGAAGATACGAATCAAATGAATAACTAGAATGTATATGTACATCAGCTTTATAATTTTCCATATTTTCTCCTTATAAAGAAATAAAAAAACAGCGATTAAGCTGCATCCTTATTTAATGTTTTCCATTCACGAGTTGATAAAGTAACTTTAACACCATCAATTTTCTTTGTTTGTGTATTTAAATTTTGTTTTCTTCTAGAATGATTTAATGCATGTGATCTAGTATTTCCAAATAAAGGTTTTCTACCAGTTAATTTCTTTGCCATAGTTTTCCCTCCTTTAAAGAATTCTTTAAGATTATATCAAGATAATTTAGATAAGTCAATAATTTTTACGTTTTTAATTTAGTTTAGATAAGTAATGGTGTATAATGGAAGTAGGTGATGATATGTTTTATCCATTAGGTGTTAAAACTGATTTTAGTATATTAAAAAGTCTTATTAAAATTGAAGACTATATTTTGTATGCTAAAAATAATGGATTAAATGTAATTGGAATTCTTGATGATAATTTAAATTCTTCTCATATATTTTATGAAATGTGTAAAAAGAATAGTATAAAACCAGTAATTGGATTAGATCTTGTAATTGAAGATAAGAAAGTTTATTTGTATCCAGTTAATTATCATGGACTTACTAATTTATTTAAATTTTCTAGTTTAGAGGAAAAAAGTTTTAAAACTCTTAGAAGTTATTCTGAGGATATTATATGTGTAATAAATTATGAAAATTTAGAAATATATGAAAATATGAAAAGTATATTTTCTAAAGTGTTTCTATCATTCAAAACAGATGAGGAAAGAGTAAAGGAATTATCCATAAGCGAAGATGTTATATATATAAATGAAACTTTAGCTTTAACTGAAGAGGCTTCAAAATATATCAATTATTTAGATATGATAAATAAAAATATTACTTTAGGTGGATTTTCATTAAAAGACTATAAAAATTTTGTTTTAGAGATAAAAGAATATGATACTTCTAAGTTTACAGATTTAATCAATATTGAATTTCCTGATGCTACTTCCTATATTCCAGTATATGTTGAAAACAGTCAAGAATATTTAAAAAATTTAGCAATTAAAGGATTAAACAAAAGACTTAGTAATGATGTACCTTTAAAATATAAAGAAAGACTTTTATATGAATTAGATGTAATTAATAAAATGGGATTTTCAAATTATTTTTTAATCGTTTTTGATTATGTTAGATATGCTAAGAAAAATGGTATTCTAATTGGTCCAGGAAGAGGAAGCGCCGTTTCTTCTTTAGTTTCATATTCTCTTGGTATAACAGAAATTGATCCTTTAAAATATAATTTATTATTTGAAAGATTTTTAAATCCTGAAAGAATAACTATGCCTGATATTGATATCGATTTTGAATATGAAAGAGTAGATGAAGTATTTAACTACGTAAAAGAAAAATATGGAAGTGAGTATGTTGCAAGAATAATTACATATGGAACTTTTCAAGCGCGTGAGGCGATTAGAACAGTTGGTAAAATCAACAATGTTAAAGAAAATTTAATTCAATCGTTGCTTCAATTTATTGATAGTAAAAAAACTTTAAAGGAGAATTTAAATAAAAATGTTTTGGAAGTTATAAATAGAAATTCATTACTAAAAAAAGTTTATAAAGAAGCATGTGTTATTGAAGGATTAAAGAAAAATGAAAGTATGCATGCTGCTGGTGTAGTTATTTCTAGTGTAAAATTAACTGATGTTATTCCAGTAGTAAAAAAAAGTGATTTAACTTTAACAGGATATACAATGAATGAACTTGAAAGTCTTGGACTTTTAAAGATGGACTTTTTAGCTCTTAAAAATTTAACCATTATTAAAAATACAATTAGAAAAATCGATGATAACTTTAACCTAATGGCAATACCTTTAAATGATGAAAAAGTCTACAATCTTTTTAAAGAAGCTCATACTTTAGGAATATTTCAATTTGAGTCATTTGGAATGAAGAGTTTCTTAAAGAAATTTAGACCTGATAAATTTGAAGATTTGGTTTTGGCTTTAGCTGTATATAGACCAGGACCAATGGAAAATATTGATGTTTTGTGTGATCGTAAGAACAAGCATTTGAAATATTCTACTTTTGATGAGTCTTTAAAGAGTATTTTGGATGAAACTTATGGAATAATTGTATATCAAGAGCAAATAATGGAAATTTTAAGAACGATGGGAAATTACAGTTATGCTCATGCTGATATTGTGCGAAGAGCAATAAGCAAGAAAAAAGTAGAAGTAATGGAAAGTGAAAGAAAAATATTTATTGAAGAATCAATAAAAAATGGATATTCTAAAGAATGTGCAGAAGAAGTATTTAAATTTATTGAAAAATTTGCATCATTTGGTTTTAATAAATCACACTCGGTTGCTTATGCACTTTTAGCTTATGAAATGGCTTATTTAAAAGTAAATTATAAATGTGAATTCTATGCAAGTTTACTTAATACTAATATTGGTGGAGAAGAAAAAACAAAAGAGTATATTACAGAAGCTAAAGGAAATGATATAAAAATAATTAAACCTAGTATCAATAAATCCGGATATCTATATGAATGTGAAAATAATATCATATTACTTCCATTTAGAAGTATAAAAGGAATCTCTTCTCAAGTAACGGATGGAATAATTAAAGAAAGAGAAAATGGTGAGTTTAAAAGCTTTAATGATTTTCTTGCAAGATGTTATAAAAAAATAGTAAATCAAAATATAGTTGAAATATTGATAAAAGCTGGTGTTTTTGATGATTTGGTTATTAATAGAAAGACTTTAATAACTAACTTAAATTCCAGTATAACTTATGCTGAATTAATCCGTGATTTAGACTCTTCTTTAGTAAGCGAGCCTGTTATGAATGAAGTAGATGAATTTGATGATGGAGAGCTTATGAATATGGAACTTTCTCTTTATGGTTTTTATGTTACTAATCATCCAGCTAGCAAATATGTAAATTCATTCAAACAAGCAAATATTAAAGCAAACTTTGATAAAGTCGTTGATACCGTAGTTTTAGTTGAAAAAATAAAAAAAATAAAAACTAAAAATGGTGATGATATGGCATTTTTGGAAGCTAGCGATGAAACAGGAACTTCAGAATTTACTGTATTTAAAGAAGCTTTTTCAGGATTACAAGATGTTTCAGTTGGAACTTTAGTTAAAGTGCGTGGAAGAGTCGAAAAAAGAATGGATAAATATCAAATAGTTGTATCTAATATAAGTAAAATTTAGTATAATAAGGTTTAGGTGAGAATGTGAGAGACAAAGAAAAAATAATAATGTTAGTAACTTTAATTATCTTTATAGTTGTATTACTTCTTTCTTTTACAGTTATAACTTACTTTAATATTAAAGAAGAAAATAAAGTACCAAAGCATGATAAAACAACAATACAAGAAAGCACAACTACGAAAGAATCAACAACAGAACCAACAACGGAAATAACTACAGAAGCAGTTACAGAGATAACTACAACGAAAACAAGTTCTACAAGAGTTACTACAACTGGAAAAAATCAAAATTCAACGACTACAACTAAAGGAACAAGCGTGACTACAACTACAGCAAATGTAAGTATAGTTGATCCAAGTGATCTTGATGAATGGTGTTTAAATATCTTTAATATTATTAATGATACAAGAAAAAATAATGGTTTAAATGCTGTTAGCTTAAAAAAGGATATAAGAGATTTAGCAATTGATGCTTCTATTAAATGGGAAACTATTCATGATGATGGATTAAAAAGTTATTTATATGGTTATAACTATTATGGATATCAAAGCAATATTTTGAGCAGCAATACAGGATATAAAGTTATCGCGAATGAAACTTTAAAGAATACTGATGTTGGTACAAATAAATATTTAAATTATGTTGGTGTTAATATAAATAAAGTTGATAACAAATACTACTTTATTATTATTTATGAATAAGATATGATAAAATAAATTATATTATTTAGCTACAAGGAGATGAGTTTATGTTTGAATACATGGGAGATAGATTAAGCAATGCCATAAAAAATATTAAAGGTATGGGAAAAATTACTGAAGCAAATATAGGAGATGCAATAAGAGAAATCAGAACAGCTCTTTTAGAAGCTGACGTTAACTATGAGGTTGTTAAGGAATTTACTAAAAGTGTTAAAGATAAAGCTTTAGGTATGGAGGTTTCTAAATCTTTAAAACCAGAAGAAGTTTTTATTAAGGTTGTTAAAGATGAATTAGTTTCTTTACTTGGTGGAGATTATGTTCCTCTTGAAGTTAATAAAAAACCAACAATAGTAATGATGGTTGGTCTTCAAGGTAGTGGTAAAACTACAACTTCAGGTAAAATTGCCGCTTTAGTTAGAAAGAAAAATAAAAAGAACCCTTTATTAGTTGCTTGTGATATTTATAGACCAGCAGCAATTGATCAATTAAAAGAAATTGGTAAACAATTAAATATTCCGGTTTTTGAAGAGGGAACAAAACCAGTAAAAGAAATAGTAAGTGATGCACTTCTTTATGCTAAAGAAAATAATCATGATTTTATAATTATCGATACAGCTGGTAGACTTCATATAGATGAATCCTTAATGGATGAACTTAAAACTGTTGAAAATGAGTTTAAACCAGATGAAATTCTTTTAGTAATTGATGCAATGATGGGTCAAGATGCAATAAATGTTATTAATGGATTTAATGATAAACTTCATTTAACTGGTGCAATTTTAACTAAAATGGATGGAAATACAAAAGGTGGAGTTGCTTTATCTGTAAGACATTTAACAAATATTCCAATTAAATTTATAGGAGATTCTGAAAAACTTGATGGATTAAGTGAATTTTATCCAGAAAGAATGGCTGAAAGAATTCTAGATATGGGTGATATTCTTTCAATAGCTGAAAAAGTTGAAAACGTTGTTTCAGAAGATGAAGCAAATGATTTAGCTAAAAAGATGAAAAAAGGTGATTATACTTTAGAAGACTTTTTAACAAACATGAAACAAATAAGAAAACTAGGTCCTTTAGAAAATTTACTTAAAATGATGCCAGGAGCTAGAAAAATGGGACTTAATAATATAAATATTGATCCAAAAGATATGGCTCATGTAGAAGCAATAATTCTTTCAATGACTCCTTATGAAAGAAAACATCCAGAAGTTATAAAAAATTCTAGAAAATTACGTATTTCAAAAGGATGTGGAAGAAGTGTTGAAGAAATCAATAGACTTTTAAAACAATTTGAAAACATGAAAACAATGATGAAACAAATGAGTAATGGAAATATGAAACTACCTTTTTAGGTGGTTTTTTAATTCAAAATCAGCGATTAACCGAATAAAAATCATCATTTAACCGAAAAATAATCATCATTTAACCGAAAATTTTTGATAAATTTAGAATAAATGTGTATAATTAAAGTAGTTAGGAGACTTTATAATGAAAGAATATCGAAAAAGAATTCAAGACAAAATACTTGAAAAAAAATTAAAAGGTAAAGGTGCAGTTCTAATTGAGGGACCAAAATGGTGTGGAAAAACGACAACAGCAGAACAAATATCTAAAAGTGTTTTATATATGGCAAAACCTGAGGATAAAGAACAAAACATTATGCTTGCAGATATTAATCCCAGCTTATTATTAGATGGAGAAGTACCAAGACTTATTGATGAATGGCAATTGGCTCCAAAACTATGGGATGCTGTAAGGTTTGAAGTTGATCATAGAGGTGAAGAAGGGCAATTTATATTAACTGGTTCCTCTGTTCCAGCAAACATGGAAAGTGTAAGTCATTCGGGAACAGGAAGATTTTCATGGCTTACAATGCGACCAATGTCTTTATATGAGTCTGGAGAGTCAACTGGAGAAGTAAGTTTAAATGACTTATTTTCCAATCCAAATAGTATAAGTGCTATAAATAAATTAACTTTAGATGATATTGCTTTTTTATGTTGCAGGGGTGGTTGGCCTAGAAGTATATTTATGGAGAATGATGTTGCTTTGGAGCAAGCATATGATTATTACGATGCTGTTATTAATTCGGATATTTCTAGGGTAGATGGTGTTAGCAGAACACCAATGAGAGCAAAGAATTTAATGAGAAGTTATTCAAGAAATATTGGAACTCAAGCAAATAATGAGACATTAAAAGAAGATATGATAAATAATGATTCTGCTTCACTTGATACTGATACAGTGCTTTCTTATGTTAATGCATTAAAAAAGATATTTGTTATAGAAGAAAGCCCTGCGTGGAATCCGAATTTAAGAAGTAAAATTGCTGTAAGGACATCAGATACAAGATATTTTGTTGATCCATCAATTGCAGTCGCATCTTTAGGTTTAGGACCAAAAGATTTAATAAATGATATAAGAACTTTTGGTTTAATATTTGAATCATTATGCATAAGAGATTTACGAGTTTATGCTGAAGCAAATAATGGTAAAGTTTATCATTATAGGGATTCTTCTGATTTAGAATGTGATGCAGTAATTCACTTAAGAAATGGATCTTATGGTCTTGTAGAAATTAAATTAGGTGGAGATAAGTTAATTCAAGATGGAGCTGAAAACTTAATAAAATTAAAAAATAAAATAGATACGGAAGTTATGAATAATCCATCATTTATGATGATTTTAACAGCAACAGGCAATTATGCATATAAAAGAGAAGATGGTGTATTTGTTGTCCCAATAGGATGTTTAAAAGATTAATAATAAATAGATGAAACTACCTTTTTAGGTGGTTTTTTTAGTAAATAGGCTAATTAATAAAATAAAATACATAAGTTTTAATTAATATCTTTTTTCATAATATTTACACATGCTAAAAATGATTTACGTAAAATACAACAAATATGTAGTATAATTAAAAATAAGATAGGTGTGTTAGATTAGGTGAAAATAAAAAATGTAATGTAAAATAATTTATAAGTTGTGTAATTTAATTTGCAAAAATTAAAAAAATTTTAAAATTTTGTGTAAACCCTTCAAAACGACTTGAAAATCGGGGGGGGTATTATAAAATAAAATAGTAGAAAGTAGGTAAAAATATGAAGAAGAAAAGTATGCTTATAGTAGCAATATTACTAATGAGTATTGGATTTGCAGCAGTAAGTGCAACATTAATAATAAATGGAAATGCAAAGGTAAGTGAAAACGAAGAAGATTTTAGTGTAATCTTCACAGCTGCAAGTATAGATGGAAAGGATGTATATAGTTCAGTAATAGATGATACAAAGAAAATCATAACATTTGAAACATCAAAATTAAAAACATTAAATCAAACAAGTATACTTACATATGAAGTAACCAATAACTCAAGTAATTATGATGCAGAAGTAAACGTAACATGTGTACCAAAGGAGGGAACAACAGCAAAATACACAAGTATCAAAAATAAATTAGACAATGATGCAACAATTGTAAAAGCAAAAAAATCAGTAAATGGAACCTTAAAAGTGACATTAGATAAAACATCAACGGAAGAAGTTACAGAAGAATATACATGTAAGTTAGAATTTAATGCAGTGGAAAGAAGCGAAATTACTGTAGTGCCATTAAATTTATATAACTTAATAAAAGAAAATTCAGATACTAAGACTGTAATAGATTATAAGGTACGTTCAGGAGTAAGTGGAACAAATGGAATATATACAACTACTGTGACTGAAGGAAATGTACCAGTATATTACTATAGAGGAGATGCCGATAAAGTAAATAATAATATAATATTCAATAATATGTGTTGGAAAATAATAAGAACAACTGAGACAGGTGGAGTAAAATTAATCTATAATGGAATAACAAAAAACGGAACATGCAATAACACAGGAACATCAACTCAAATTGGAACAAGTGCTTTTAATGATGATTTGTTTGGTAATGCATTTGTTGGATATATGTATGGAACAGCAGGAAGTTCAACATATGAAGCAACACATGCCAATACCAATGAATCAACAATAAAGAAATACATAGACAAGTGGTATAAAGCTAATTTTGATAAAACAGCAGCATCAAAATTAGAAGATACAATATTTTGTAATGATAGAAGTACAAAAGCATATGATTCAAGTACGATTGGAGATACTTCAATGTCTTCTTATGGGAACTTAGGATATGAAATAAATGCAACATTGTATGGAGCAGCACACAGGGCATCACAATATTCAAACAATCCAAACCCAAGTCTAGTATGTCAAAATGAAAATGATAAATTTACAGTAGAGAGTAAAAATGGAAATGGAAAGTTAACGAATCCAGTAGGATTAATAACATTAGATGAAGTAGTACTTGCCGGATTTAATACAAGATATTCTAATACAAGTGATTATAAAGATACAACAAATTATTTATATACAAATAGTAATTATTGGACATTCTCCCCTGTGATGGCGGATTATGCTCGTGGCTTTTCCCACGTTGGCTTTGTTCATGGTACTGGTTATGTGGGTGATACATATGTAGATGTTACCAATGGTGTTCGTCCTGTAGTTTCGCTTGCGGACGGCACACTTGTAAATTCTGATGGTGATGGAACAAGTACAAATCCATATGTAGTTCAATAGTATATTGAGGTGTGCGCTATAAAGATCATATATAATTTGTAAATTGTAATTAGAATTTAATTAAAAATTATAAAAAATTTAACATATAATTTGAATATGTAAAAAAAATGACAAAATTTTAACATATTTTTTGACAATTAAAAACCACTTATTTGTGGCTTTTTTTCTTGAAATTATAATTAAAAATTATGAATACTAATGCAGTTATACCTAATATAAATGGTTCATATTTATACATTGTAAGCATTGCAATATAATATTTATTAACTAAACTTGCGAATATGAATAAGATAGGTATAATTATATTTATTATCTTTTTGTTGGTTAAGCAATTTTTTATGCTATTTGTTAAATAAAGTAAACTCATTATGATGTTAAATAACCATATGAATGATACGAAATTTTCTATATTTTGGATGAATCCACCAATTGATATCTTCTTTAGTAAAACGTATTCGGGATATCTTACTACTTCAACAAGTGGATATGAAAATATTCCGTAGATCATAACGCAGTCAATAATTAAAAACATTGTTGCTAAGGTATAAGTTTTTAAAATACTTATATCTTTTTTTTGATTTTCTTTAGTCATAATTACAATTGATGTTGATAAGATTGTATAGTTTAAACCAGACGTTAAAATATTCATTGGTTTGGTATGAGTATAAACAAAGTTTGTGATATCAAAATATGGAAGTAAACAAAATAATGCGAAAAGGTATATACAGATATTTACAACTACCATGATATTACTTACACGATATAAAACGATTTCCTTTTTATTTAGAACATAGAGCATTAAAAGCAGTAGGGGTATGCTTATCATAGATTTACTCATTAAATTTAAATACATTGTAGATGCCATATTAATTAAAATTACTAAAGCATATACGGATATTATTGAATAAAGTATGATATTAAAAACATTGTTTTTTTTCTTGATATCTAAAAAATATAAAAGAATCATTCCTAAAATATAACCTATTAAAATAGAGAATAAAAAGTTTTCTTTGGAAGAAATTAGTATCCTTGAAAATCCTATTGCTAGAAATAAACCTTGCATATTAAAAAAGTTTAAAATATTCCATTCTTTTTTCATTTTATTAGAAGTCCTTTCTTATTAATATGAGTATTTACTTCAATATCAAAATCAAAATCATAGAAATGCTTGTCCATATTATGAAATTTGTTTAATAACATGTTATTTATTCCTAAAATGTCTGCTTGATAGTTTTTTAATTTTTCTATTAAATCATTGATGCTGTTTTCTATTTCTTTATTGTATCTTCCTTGAATATTTTGTAAATCTTTTATATTGTTGGCTTCTTCTCCTGTTGTGATTTGTTTAACAGTTGCTTCTAAATCTAGAGTTATTTTTATTTTATCCTTTATATCTATTTTTTTATCTATTTTGTTTATATTTATTTCGATATATTTGTCTTTTCCGTTTTTTATATAACTATTTTCATAACCAAAGAGTAATTTTAAAGTATTAAGTTCATTGTTGTTTAAAGTATCAATCTTTTTATTATCCTTGTATAAATTAAGCTTACTGACTTTTAAGTTTTCATCTATAATTGGGAGTACGAAGTCGGTATTTTTATCTTTTAACTTTTTTATAGTATCGAAGAAATTATCTTTGTAAACTCTTTCTAAAATGTTTTTTAAAGTTTCTCCCATATTTTTATCCTGATCGTATATATCCGTTTTTTCAGTTATACAAAGATAAAAAGTATTGTTGGTTTCAGGACTTCTTAAAAAGTAATTTAATGTAGTATCAATAGGAGTATTTTCTGTTAAAATAACGGCATTTAAATGAGCATAATAAAGGTATTTACTTGAGCTAATTAATGCGTTATCTAAGGCATTTGTTAATGAGTTACCAACTCCTGAATAAGTTTTAAATTCTTCTTCATCAACAACTTCAACTGTTGTATAAAAAAGATTATCTTTATAATCTATTAATATAGAGGAAACGATTCCAAGATCATTTAATTCATGATAATTAGCACATCCTGTTAAACAAAGTATACTTAGAATTAAAATAATTAGTTTTTTCATGGTGCCTCCTTATATCTATTTTTACTTAGAAGTTTACTTCGTTTCTTTGTTTTCATTTTAAATAAAGTTTGTTTTATGTAAGTAGAATCAAATGGCGAAAGTGGATAAAAATATGGTTTATCAAAGACTTCATAACTTGTAAGAGAAGCAATAAGTGCAATAAAACCAATACCTATTCCAAAAAGACCATATATAGCTGCAACAAATAGAAATAAAAATCTCCAATGTCTTATTGAATTTATTATTTCAAGATCTGTAAAAATTAAACTTGAAATAAAAGTTATAGCAACAATAATAATCATTATAGGTGAAACTATACCAGCAGATACAGCGGCTTCACCTAAAACAAGTGCTCCTAAAATAGAAGTGGCGGATCCATAACTTGATGGAAAACGAATATCACTTTCTCTTAAAATTTCACATATGATAAGTGTAATAAAACATTCAATTACGGCTGGAAATGGAACTTTACTACGCTGATCCTGAAAGTTTATAAGAATAGTTGTAGGTATAGTTTCTTGATTATATGTGGTTATAGCAACATATATTGCTGGTGTTAAGATAGCTAAAAAGAAACAAAAGAAACGTAATAATTTTAAAAAGTTAATATTTATGGCTTTTTCATAATGATCAGCAATTGGATTTATAAAATCGGCTAAAAAAGAAGGTAAAATTAAAGCATTGGAAGAGTTATCAAGAATAACTACTATTTTTCCTTCTAGTAAAGAGGCCGCCACAACATCAGGTCTTTCAGTTACTTTAAAAGCTGGAAAAGCATTTTTTGATTTATCACCTAAATATTTTTTTAACTGAGAAACATCATTAACGCCATCTCGATCAATCGCTTCTAATTTTTCGATAACTTCGTTGTATATTTTTTCTTCAGCAATTGTTTCTATATAAAGAACACTTGCTGTATTTTTTGTATATCTTCCTATAAAGACATCTTTATTTTTTAAGTGTTTGGATTTTATTCGACGTTTAATTAAACCTAGGTTAACTTGATAATTTTCAACAAAAGCTTCTTTTGGACCATATATTGTACTTTCAGTAGTTGGAGTGTCGATTGAACGTGATAAGTTTCCTCTTGTTTCTACCGCGATTACTTGATGTCTATTTATAACGATAGTAAAACCTGATTCTAAATAAAGAGATAAAGTATCATAGTCAGGAACATCTTTTATATTAGGACTGGGAATTAGTTCTTTTATATCTCTAGGTATATGACTTTTAGGTATGATTTTCAAAATATAATCGTTTATTTTATTTTGATCAATAATAGATTCAAGATAGATAATATAGATGTTTTTTATTTTTTTAATATTTAAATCAGTTACATTTTTATAGTCTTCACTTATTTTTTTTATATAGTCCATATTATCACCGTTAAATAGTTTAACCAAAAGTTAAAAATATATGTTCTTTTGTTAATAAATAATATATAATATTTTTTTAAGGAGTTTTTTCTATGAAATTATATTTTGAAGTATTTCGTGCTGTAGTGAAAAAAATAATATTAAGAAAATCAAATGGAGAAGTGATTCGTGATTTTGCAACTAATATGGGTGTTGTTTATATAAAGCTTGCTCAAATGTTAGCAACGCATGAATTTCAAAATTATTTTAGTGAAAGTGATAGAGTTGCTTTATCGAGTATATGTGACAATATTGAACCTGTTGAATTTAAAATTGTTGAAGATACTTTGATAAGTGCTTATGGTGAAAATTATTGTGATTTATTTTTGTCTATTGATGAAACACCAATTGGATCAGCTTCAATCTCTCAAGTATATAAAGCTAAACTTAAAAACGGAAAAGATGTTGTTATAAAGGTTAAAAGAAAAGATGTTGAAAAAAATATCGTAGAAGATGTTGAAAAGTTAAAAAAACTTATGCATAGATTTGGAATGTTTATCAATTTTAAAAATTTCTTTGGAGGAGAACATGCTTTAAATTTATATTTAAAATGGATAAGCGAAGAGACAAATTTTGATAATGAAATAAATAATATAAAAATGTATGGTGAATTTTCAGAAAAAGTAAACGGAAGTGTAGCTAATACAACTAAAATATGTGTACCAAAAGTATATGAAGAATTATCATCAAGTGATGTTATTGTTATGGATTATATTCCTTATAAAACTATCAATCAGCTTCCTTTAACAGAGGAAAATAAAGACTTGATAAAAAAGGCTATAAATAGTTATTTGAAACTAAGTTTTAATTCTCTTTTAGAGGATGATAATGTAATTTTTCATGGAGATCCTCATAGTGGAAATCTATGTGTTGATAGTTTTGGTAATATTTATTTTTTAGATATGGGGTTGTTGTTTTCTTTAGGTAAAGAAGAAATTGAATTTTGTAAAGAATTTTTCTTTGCAGCTTATACAAGTGATTTTGAAAAAATATTTTCTATAATAACACGTTATGGTACGTTGAGTGAAAAGCAAAAGAAAAGATTAAAAGAAGAAGTTAAAACTTACTGTGATAACTTACGTGGTAGAGAAGTAACTAATTATTTTATGGATATGGTTATGATATTTACTAAATACGAACTTGATCCACCTGAATTCTTGTTTGATATGGCAAAAGCTTTCGTTTGTTTAAATGGAGTAGGTAAATTTACTCAAAACTATGTAAGCTGTGATGCATTATTGAAAGAAATTATTTTAGAATATGTTATTAAAAGTCAAATAAAAGCAACGGCAAAAGCATCTTTAAATTCCATAAAAATATTTCCAAAAGCTTTATTGAATCTAAAAAATTATGGTTTATCAGGTTTGGTGGCTCAAATAGAAAGTGATGAAGATCTAAGAAGTGATATCATTAATCTTATTGATATATCGGAAACAAATATTAATATACTAAAGAAAACAATTAAAGATTATCTTGGAAAAAAGTAACTTTTGTTTACAAAAAAGTAATTTTTCTTTATAATTGTTATAGGTGATAAATGTGAAAAAACTATTTGATAACAAAGTAGTACAAATTGGTGTGACTGCTTTTTTAGTAATTGCCGCGGGAATATTATTTTCATTTATAATTTATAATATCGGAGCAATAGTTGGTTTCATTAAAAATATTTTAAATATAATGATGCCTTTAATATATGGTTTAGTACTTGCTTATATAATGCATCCAATAGTTAATTTATTTGAAAACAAAGTATTTAATAGAATTGAGAAAGAAAAGACTAAGAGAAATTTAAGTATCTTATGTACATTTGTTATTATTATTGGTTTATTAGTTGCTTTAATAAGTATTATTATTCCTCAATTATTAACAAGTATTCAATCTCTTTTAGTTAATGTTCCTGATTATTTAAAGGATTTAGAAAGTGCAATAACTGGATGGCTTTCAAATAATAAAGAATTGTCAGCTGATATTTTAGAAAAATATAATGAAATTTCTAAATCTTTAATGAATGCAATAAATACAGTTATATCTCCATTAACTCAATCAGCTTTAGATAAAGTTAGAAGTGGAGTATTTGGATTCTTAACATTTATATTTAACTTTGCTATTGGTGCAGTATTTGCTGTTTATATCTTAGCTAATACTAAAAACTTTGGAGCAGGAATTAGAAAAACTTTATATTCTTTCTTTGATATAAAACATGTTGATGCATTTATTAATGAAGTAAAACATGTTAATCATGTATTCTGTCAATTTATGATTGGTAAAATATGTGATTCATTTGGATTTGTATTTACTTGTACACTTTTATTCTTGCTTATTTGTAAATATCCATATGCACTTTTAATAGCTACTTTAGTTGGAACAACTGATTTAATTCCATATTTTGGACCATATATTGGAACTATACCATCAGCTTTACTTATTTGTATGATTTCTCCAGTTAAAGCAATTACTTTTGTTTTATTCATTGTTGTATTACAACAAATTGATGGAAATTTTGTAACACCTGCTATTCAAAGACAAGCAACTGGACTTCCATCATTTTGGGTATTATTTGCAATTACTTTATTTGGAGGATTATTTGGCCTTGTTGGTTTATTAATTGCAGTTCCATGTTTCACGATTATATATGAACTTATAATTGATTTAGTAAATCAAAGACTTAAGAATAAAAAGTTACCTGTAGAAACAGAGGCTTATACGCTTGATAAAATTGTTAAGCCAAGTAAAAAACAAAAAGATTAAAAGTAAAAAAAAGAGTATTCATTGAACTTGTATGAATATTTTTTTTATGATAAAATGTATTCAGCAAGAAGACTTGCATATAATAAAAAAAGGAACATTTAATATTCGCATGTTGAGTGTTGCCTAGTAATATTTTAGCAATCACCTAAATCATTGCTGAGTTAGGTGATTTTTTTTATTTCTATATTAGTACTATGTATAACAAAGATACTAATAGGAAGATAATAATGATTAAAGATAAGATTAAAAAGTCTTTCTTGCTCATAATATCGCCTCCCTTCTTTTGAAGTTTGGCAAATCACCCAACTATTAAATGTTCCTATAAATAAAATGTCAAACATTTGTTTTGCATGCAATAGCTAATTGTTTTTTTATTTATTGATATATACTTTTTTTAACAAAGTTAATATTAAATGAGAACTCAATAGAAAATGAGTTCTATTTTTATATAGAATTATGATTTTATAAATAAAGGTGTTTATATTTAAATTTTAAAACTGATATAGTTAATTCTATTATTTTTGTTCGTTTTTTGATATAATTTCTATAGGATATGAGGTGAATGTGTGAAAAGTATTTTTGATTTAAAATTAGAAGACTTAACATCATATTTAGAAGATAATGGATATTCTAAATTTGTATCAAAACAAATTTATGATTGGATATATAAAAAACGTGTTTTTGATTTTAATAAAATGAGTAATATAAAACTTGAATTAAGAGAACAATTGAAAAAAGATTTTGATATTTCAATGTTAAAACTTGTAAGACGTCAAACAAGTAAAGAAACTAATAAATATCTATTTGAATTAGATGACGGTAATTTAATTGAAAGTGTTCTTATGAGACACGATTATGGATTAAGTGTATGTGTATCAAGTCAAATTGGTTGCAATATGGGATGCTCTTTTTGTGAATCTGGACGTTTAAAAAAAGTAAGAGATTTATTTCCAGGTGAAATTGTAAGACAGATTCTTATGATTGAAGAAGATGAAGGCATGCGTATTTCTAGTGTAGTAGTAATGGGAATAGGAGAGCCTTTTGATAATTATGATAATATTATGGATTTCATAAGAATAATTAATTCACCATTTGGAATCGCGATTGGAGCAAGACATATTACAGTTTCAACAAGTGGACTTGTACCAATGATAAAAAGATATGCAGAAGAAGATTTGCAAACTAATTTAGCAATAAGTTTACATGCACCTAATGATGAACTTAGAAATAAAATTATGAAAGTAAATAAAGCTTATAATATAAGTGAATTAATTGCTGCTATAAATGAATATATTGAAAAAACTAATAGACGAGTTACCATAGAATATGTTATGCTTAGTATGGTAAATGATAGTGAAGAAAATGCAAATGAACTTGCTGATTTACTTAGAGGAATGAATGTTTATGTTAATTTAATTCCTTATAATGAAACTAGTCATATAGAATATAAAAAATCTCCAAATGATCGAGTTATGAAATTTTATGATACTCTAAAACGTCGCGGAATAAATGTAACGGTTAGACGTGAGTTTGGTGGAAATATAGATGCTGCCTGTGGGCAACTTAGAGCAAATGAGGTGGAAAGATGAAATCATTTTATATAACTGATTCAGGAAGAGTTAGAAGTCATAATGAAGACTCAGTTACTATTGTTAAAAATTCTTCAAGTGAACATTTGATGATTGTTGCTGATGGTATGGGAGGACACAGAGCTGGTGAAATTGCATCAAGTATGGTGGTAACTCAAATCGGTTCTCGTTTTCAATCTTTATCAACTATAGGTACAAAAATTGATGCTGTTAACTGGATAAGAGAAAACTTAAATGAAGTTAATGCTAGTATTTTAAAATATAGTGATGAACATCCTGAAGCAATGGGACTTGGAACTACTTGTGTAATGGCTCTTTTAACTAAGGATTTCTTGATGTTTGTTAACATAGGGGATTCAAGTGGTTTTGTATTTAAAAATGGTAAATTAAAAAAAATTACGAATGATCACACATTAGTTAACTTTTTAGTTGAAACAGGTGATTTATCTGAAAGAGAAGCTAAAAATCATCCTAAGAGAAATGTTTTAATGCGTGCTTTAGGAGCTGCTGATACATGTGAGTTTGATATATTTGAAGTTGAAACTGATGTTGATGCCATAATGCTTTCAAGCGATGGTTTAACAAATATGTTAACTCAAGAACAAATTGAAAAGGTTTTAAATGAAGAAGATATAAGTGTTGAAGATAAACTTATTAAGTTAGTTAAAAAATGCAATGTTCGTGGTGGACAAGATAACATTTCAATAGCTTATTTAGTAAAAGAAGATAGAAGCGGGGATGTGTAGTATGATAATGAAGGGTCAAAAGATAAACGACCGATACCAAATCATCAAAACAATTGGTGAAGGTGGTATGGCCAATGTTTATCTTGCATATGATACTATTCTTGATAGAAATGTTGCAGTTAAAGTTTTAAGAGGAGACTTGGCAACTGATGAAAAGTTTGTTAGAAGATTTCAAAGAGAAGCTTTATCAGCATCCAGCTTATCTCATCCAAATATTGTAGAAGTTTATGATGTTGGTGAAGATAATGGGTCTTATTATATCGTTATGGAATATATTGATGGAAAACATTTGAAACAGCTTCTAAAAAAACGAGGAAGTTTAACTTTAACTGAAGTTGTTGATATCATGCTTCAAGTTACTGATGGTATGAGTGCTGCACACGATTCCTATATAATCCATCGTGATATTAAACCTCAAAACATTATGATTTTAGAAAATGGATTGATTAAGATTACGGACTTTGGTATTGCAATGGCACTTAATTCAACTCAACTTACTCAAACTAATTCGGTTATGGGAAGTGTTCATTATTTACCGCCAGAACAAGCAAGTGGTAAAGGAGCAACAATTCAAAGCGATGTTTATTCAATGGGTATTTTGATGTATGAACTTTTAACAGGAACTTTACCATTTAAAGGAGATAATGCTGTTGAAATAGCATTAAAACATATCAAAGAAAGTGTTCCATCGGTAAGAGAACTTTTACCAAATACACCTCAATCGATTGATAACATTATTATGAAAGCAACTGCTAAAAATGTTAAAAACCGTTATCAAGATGCTAAAGAAATGCATGATGATTTGAAAACAGCTTTGGATGATTCAAGAATAAATGAGCCAAAATATGTTTTTGAATATCCTGAAGAGGATGCGGATATAATAAAGAAAAAGGTAACTCCAAGCGAAGTTCCTCAAGAAAAGAAACAAACAAAAAAAGAACTTGAAAAAGAAAAAGATAAGGAAAAAATTGAAGAGAAGAAAGAAGATGTCGAGATAAAAGCTAAAAAGATTACTGAAAAAGACCTAAGAAAAAAAGAAAATAAACTTTTGCTTATTTTAGCAATTATATTTACAGGATTAATACTTGTTGTAACTACTTTAGTATTCTTAATACCTAAAATAACAGCAGTAAAAGATATTAAAGTTCCTGATGTTACAGGTTTAAGTGTAGAAGATGCAGAAAGTAAACTTATAAGTGCAGGATTTACGATATCGGATGAACAAAAGAGTGAAGCTTCTTCTACAATAAAAGAAGGTAACGTTACTAAAACATATCCATCAAAAGGAAGCACTAGAAAAAAAGGTGCATCAGTTACTATTTATATTTCAACTGGTGAAAATGCATATACATTAGAGGATTTAACTGGTAAGAACTATATTGAAGAAAAGGCTATCTTAGAAAAAATGTATAATTTATTTGTTAAAGTAGAAAAAATTGAGGATAAAGGAAATCATACTAGTGAAGAAATATTAAAAACTGAACCTGCTGCTGGTGCTAAGCTTGTTGAAGGGGATACAATTATTCTTTATATTTCTGATATGTCAACGACTTATCCAGACTTTACTAAAGGAACATATTCTTTAAAACAAATTGAAGAATGGTGTACAAAATATGGAGTTAAGCTTACAACTTCATATGTAGAAACTGATGAATATCCAGCTGGAACAATTTTTGAACAAAGTCAAAAAGCCGATGATGCCGTTGTAAATGGTCAAACTTTAACAATAAAAATTGCCGAAGAAGTAGTTGATAATGGAGTAGATGACATTGAATAGTTATATCGATGGTATAATAGTTAGAATTATAAGCAATCTATATACTGTAAAATGTGGTAATGTTTTTGTGGATTGTCAAGCTAGGGGTAAGTTCCGTAATATGGGGCTTACTCCTTTAGTTGGTGATCGAGTAAAAGTTGATATTGATAATAAATATATAATTGATATATATAGTAGGAGAAATGAACTTTTAAGACCTAGAGTTGCTAATGTAGATGTTTGCTTAATAGTTACTAGTTTAAAACATCCGGAGTTTTCATCTCTTCTTTTGGATAAGATGATTACTAATATTATTTTATCCGATATTGAACCAATTATCGTTTTCAGTAAATATGATTTGTTAACTGAAGAAGAAAGAAAAGAATTTGATAATATAATAAATTATTATAAAAGTATTGGTTATAAAGCTATTTTAAACACAGAATATTCTTCCTTGTTTGAATGCTTAAAGGGTAAGACAGTCACTTTAACTGGTCAAACTGGTGCTGGTAAATCAACATTTATAAATAAATTAGATCCAACTTTAAATCTTAAAACCGATGATATTAGTGAAGCTTTAGGTAGAGGTAAACATACAACTAGACATGTTGAACTTTTTGAAATAAGTGATATCTATTTTATTGATACTCCAGGATTTTCAGCTTTAGATATTCATGTACCAAAGGAAAACATTAAATTTGCTTTTAAAGAATTTAAAAATGATGAATGCAAATTTAGGGATTGTAAACATATAAATGAAATTGGTTGTAAAGTCTTAGAAGACGTAGAAAACAAAGTAATACTTGAATCTAGATATGAAAATTATAAAAAGATGGTGATGGAATGAAAATATCGGTTTCCTTTTTAAAAAACAAAACTGATGTGAAAGATACACTGGAAAAATTGGATGAAACTACTGCTGATTTTATTCATGTTGATATAATGGATGGAAAATTTACATGTGAAAAAACAATGGATGAATACGAGTTTTTAGATTGTTTAAAAGGCATAAAAAAGCCATTAGATATACATCTAATGGTTGAAAATCCTACAAATTATATTGAAGTTTTAAAAGAATTGAATCCTAGATTTATCACTGTTCATGCAGAAATTCCTGATTATAAAAAATATATTGATTTAATTCATTCTTATAATATTGGTGCTGGCATTGCGATAAATCCTAAAACTAGAGTTATGAATGTTGAATGCTTTGATGATGTTGAATATGTTTTAGTAATGAGTGTTAATCCCGGTTTAGGTGGACAAAAACTAATTCCTGAAACAATTGAAAAATTAGACATTTTACAAAAATTGAAACATGAAAAAAACTATAACTATCTTGTTTCTATTGATGGTGGAGTTAATTTAGAAACTCGAAGTTTTTTGAATTCAGCTGATGTTTTAGTAAGCGGCTCTTATATTTGTATGAGCGATAATTTTCAAGAACGAATAGATTCTTTAAAATAAAAATAAGTACTTAAGTTTAAACCCTTAAGTACTTATTTTTTTAATCTTCATCCAAATGAGTGAATAAAATACCAACATTTATTAGTCCAGTTAAACCAACTAAAGAGTAGATTATTCTTGAAACAACGGTTCCAACTCCAAACAATGATTCAACCAAGTTTACTTCGAGTAAACCGATAAATCCCCAGTTAATTGCACCAATAATGGTAACTACTAAACACACTTTTTGTAATGTATTCATACCTTCACCTCATTTCTAGTATTATTTTGTATTGCTTTTAGAATTTTATACATAGAAAAATCAAATTAATATTTGACTTTTTCTTATTTTGAATCGTTTATAATATGTAAGAGCTTTAATTGAGGTGAAAACATGGAGGAAAAATTTAACAAATATTTTAATCTTTTTTATCGTGATGTTTATAGATTGGCATTTAGTTATACCTTGAATTATGCTGATTCTAAAGATATTGTGCAAGAGACTTTTATTAAATTGTATAAAAATATGAACAAGTTTAAAGAAAATACTGATGTAGAGATAAAAAGATGGTTGATGGTAGTTGCTTCAAATAATTGTAAAGATTATTTAAAATCTTTTTGGAAAAGAAAAGTTAAAAATTTAGCTGAAGAAAATCAATCATTTGTTAATTATGATAAAGAGATTTTAGATATGTTACAGCAGCTTGATAAAAAATATCGTGTACCTTTGTTTTTATATTATTATGAAGGATATAAAATATCTGAGATTGCAAAAATTTTAAGAGAAAAAGAATCAACAATAAAAATGCGATTAGCTAATGGTAAAAAAATGTTAAAAAAAGAAATGGAGACTGCATAATGGAAAAAAAGTATTTAAATTTTTTTGATAATATTGATTTAACATCTTTAGATAAAGAAAATATTAGAAACGAAATTTTATATAAAAAGAGTAATAATACTATTCATAAATTTACTTTTGTAATTCCTTTGGTTGTAATAATGTTTTGTTGCTGTCTAGGAGTGTCAGCTAAAGTGATTATCGATCATTTTGAATTAAGAAATAATGATAATAGTTTTGAAAAAGATTTATTTTCTGATGCAGTAGTCAATAAAACGTATAAAGCTAATATTTTGCAAAAAGATTCAATGTATAAAATAGATGATATTTCTGAAAAATTAGATTTAAACATTTTAAAAAATAGAATGATTGAAAATTCAAATTATAAATTAACTTTATTGTCAGAAAAAGATAGTTTTATTAGTGAGCTTGATTTTTGGTTAGTTAATGATGATGGTTCGGACACTGGATTGATGGAAATTGCAATTGGGTTTGCCGTTAAAACTAAAATAAGTGATAAGAAAACAGAATTTTATGTTAATGGGAATTCTGAAATGAAAAAATACTATATAAAATCTCTTGATACTATTGCTGTTATTTTAGATCCTGTAAGTTCTAACTCTGGACCAATTATTGCCTCATTTGTTTACAAAAATATTACTTATTTTGTTGAGTTGCAAAAGACTTTTTATAAATATGAAGATATGCAAAATATTTTAGAAAGTTTTTATTTATAAAAATTAAATCATGAATAAAATACTTTCCTTTTTTAGTTATTAAAAACACCTTTTCGACATAGTAATTAATTAGGAAAGGGTGATTAATATAAAAAAGGTAGTATTTATAATCCTAAGTGTTTTTCTTTTAACAGGATGTATGAACAATACTAAAGACTTGATGAAGTCATTTAAGGATTATAATGGGAAGAAAAATAGTTATGAATTAACTGGAGAGATGGTTATTGTAAGTAATGAAGATGAATTTACTTATAATATAAAAGTTGGTGTTGATAATAAAACTAATTATAAAGTTAGCTTAGTGAATACAATTAACAATCATGAACAAGTGATACTAAAAAATTCTGAGGGGGTTTATGTTGTTACACCTAACTTAAATAAAAGTTTTAAATTCATGAGTGAGTGGCCAAGTAATTCAAGTCAAGCATATTTAATAGAGTCTTTAATTAATGACGTTAATAATGATGCTAAAGCGACTATTAAAGAGATTAATGGTGGATATGAAATAGATTCATCAGTTAATTATCCTAATAATCAAAAACTTGAAAGAGAAACTATTATAACTGATAAGAAATTTGATATTAAAGAAATTAATGTTAAAAATTCTGAAGGAGTTTCTTTATTAAAAGTAAAAATTAATGATATTAACTATTCTCCAAAGTTTGATTCAAGTTATTTTAAATTAGACACATTGGTTAAAGAAACTGATAGTTCAAAGGATAATAAAACAACTGATAAAGATACAAATAAAACTACAGAAACAACTGATAACAAAAACACTTCCGAAAATAAAACAACTGAAGAAGATTGTATAAGCACTTGTAGTGATGATACATGTAAAGATAAATGTAAGAAAACTGAAACTACTGGAAATGTTCTTGATGATATAATTTATCCTTTATATGTTCCAACAGATACATATCTTCATTCAAAGGATAAAGTTAGTACTGATGATGGTGAACGTGTTATCTTAACATTTGCTGGAGTAGATCCATTTATATTAGTAGAAGAAGCAAGTAAAATTAATGATGAAATGGAAATTGTTCCAGTTAATGGTGAACCAGTAATATTAGGTAATACAATTGGAGCATTAGGAGATAACTCAGTTTATTGGACTAGCAATGGAGTAGATTTCTATTTAACTAGTAATACATTAAACTCTAGTGAAATGATGACTATTGCTGAAAGTATAACAAATGGAACTTCATTAGTTGCAAGAACAAAATAGATGATGATAAAAATGGCTTATTGGCCATTTTTTCTTTAAAGAAAAATTTAAAATAATTTAATAAAAAGATTGTATTAAGAATTCTATTTTAGTATAATAAGCACTTGTAATGAGGTGCAGTTATGGAAGACGAAAAAGTAAAAGATATTAATGCCTTATTAAGTGCATTTGAATCAAGAAATGAAATTTTAAAAGAAGAAATAAAACAAAATGAGGAAGCGATTAAAGAAATGCAAAAAGAACTTACTCTTATTTTAGAAAATGATATTGAGGAGATTAAAGTGGCTGAATAAAGCCATTTTTTTTAATATTTTTATATATAAAACATGTAATTTGTGATAGAATATTTATTAGGTGGTTAGGATGAAAAAGGAAACAAAAAGATTTGAAACAAAAGAAATTAAAAAATCTAAGTATATGAATGATGATGTTAAGAAAGTTATTAGCTTTTTAGTTGTGTTACTTATTGTTGCTTTATTTATTGGATTACTTTTCTTTATAAATGGTAAATATGTAACAAAAGATGAATTTCAAGATAGTACTACAAATGCAGTTAGTATAAATACTAAACTTATTACTCTTGATGATATTTTAAAAAGCGAAAAGTCTGAATATTATGTTCTTGCTTATAATGCTGATGATACTAAAACAGCTTCAATTTATTCAAGTTTAGTAAGCAGTACTAAAAGTGATATATTCTATGTTAACTTAGATGAAACTATTAATAAAAATCATTATGATGTAGCTGGTGAAGAAAAAGTAAATGTTAAGGATGTTAAAGATTTAATGTTAACTAAGCCAACTTTGATAAAAGTAAAAAATAAAAAAATTGTAAGTTATACAACTAATATTGATGAAATTATAAAAGAATTATCTAAAAAGGCTTAATTTTAAGTCTTTTTTTGGAGGCAAAATGAGAAAGATCAAGAAGATATTTAAAATAAAAAAAAGACATGTTACTTATAGTTTTTCGGAACTTTTAATTGTAACTTTAGTAGTTAGTTTAGTAGTTAGTTCGGTTGTTGGATTCGTTGTATTTAAAATAGTTGGAAATACAAGTCTTTTAAAGGTAGAAGCAACTTATGACAAAATAAAAAATGAATATTATGAGTCATTTAATAAAGATGAACTAGAAAGTGCTGCAATTGATGGAATGATGAGCTATTTAAATGAAAAATATTCTAGTTATCTTAATGAGGAAGAAACAACTAATCTTGATAGTAAACTTGAGGGAAGCTACGAAGGAATTGGAATTGAAATAAGTAAGATTGATGATGAAATTAAAATCGTTAATGTTTATGAAAATACGCCTGCAAGTGTAGCTGGTTTAAAAAGTGGAGATATAATTGTTAAAATTGATGATACTAAAATAGACGCATCATCATCAATTGAAACTGTTTTAAGTTTAGTTAAAGATAAAAAAGAAATAAATATAGGTGTAAAACGTGATAAAGAAGAAAAGAATTTTAAAGTAGCTATAAAAACAATTGAAAAACCAGTTGTTACTAGAAAAGTTTTTACTAAAAACGGTAAAAAAGTTGGATATATTTACTTATCAAGTTTTACAGAAAATTCAGCTAATCAAGTTAAAACGGCTTTAAAAGAATTGGATAAAGAAAAGATTGATTCTCTTATATTTGATGTAAGAAGTAATACTGGAGGGTATTTAACCAGTGTAACTGATATATTAAATATGTTTTTAAAAAAGGGTCATGTTCTTTATTCTTTAGAAGAGAAGGATAAAAAACAAACTTATTATGATACAACTAAAGAAGAGTATGACAAAGATGTAGTTGTTTTAATCGATAGGAAAACAGCTTCAGCTTCAGAAATATTAGCTTCATCTTTAAAAGAAAGCTATGGTGCTATAGTTGTTGGAACAACTTCATATGGAAAAGGTAAGGTACAAAACACTTATAGGTTGACAAAAGATACAATGCTTAAATATACAACAGCTAAATGGTATACTCCTTTAGGTAATTCAATTGATGAGGTAGGAATTACTCCTGGTGTATATGTTACTCTTGATCAAAATTATGCTAAAAATCCTTGTGATGATACGGATAATCAACTTCAAAAAGCAATCGAATTATTGACACAATAGTACAAAATGTGTCAATTTTTTTATGTTCGACATAATGTGACAATAGTTGACGTAAATTGACAAATTTAGCTCTTTATCTTTACATTTATTTATACTATAATGAATCTAGCAGTTGAATAATTATTAGAAAAAGGAGATATTATGGCGATACGTGTAATGTTGATTGACGAAGATGTTAATCATATAAATGCAGTAGAGGAGTATTTCAGTAGTTCTAGTAGTGTCAATGTGGTAAAAGCAATCAGTAATAGGGATGAAGCAATGTCTTCAATAACAGAAGATTATGATGTTTTAGTTGTTAATCTATTACTAAGTGGATGTTTATGTAGTTTAATTCTTTCAAAGATGAAAGAACTTGGTATAAATAGAAAAGTTATTATTACAAGTGAATATGTAAGTCCAGATATGATGATGCAAATAAATTCATATCAACCAAATTATTTCTTGAAGAAACCTTATTCTTGCAGTGAACTTGAAAGAGTTGTTGCATCAATATATTTTAAAGAAAATAAAAATAGTAATAATACCATAAAATTAAAAATAACAGATATGTTACATAATTTAGGAATACCTTCTAATATAAAAGGATATTCTTATATAAGAGATGGAATAGAAATGATGTATAATGATACATCGATGATGGGAGCAATAACAAAAGAGTTATATCCAAGACTTGCTAGAAGTTATGAGACAACGTCTTCAAGAGTTGAAAGAGCAATAAGACATGCAATTGAAATATCTTGGAGTAGAGGTGATTATGACTATATGGAAGAACTATTTGGAAATTCTGTTGATTGTGATAAGTCAAAACCTACTAATGGAGAATTTATTGTAACTTTAGCGGATAGATTAAAACTTGAAGATAGATATGTATAATAATGTAAAAATTTCCTCATATAATTAATAGGAGGATTTTTTTTATGAATAATAATTTTAGTTATGAAGTAAAAAAAATATTAAAAAATGCAGAAAAGGAATGTATGAGTTTAAATCATCCTTATGTAGGAACTGAACATTTGCTTTTAAGCTTGCTTAAGTGTTCGAGTGTAAATGAAATTACTAAAAAGTATAATCTGACGTATGAGATTTTAAAAAATGAGCTTATTAATGTTGTTGGTAAAGCTAGTAAGAAAAGTGAAGTTATTTTGTATACACCTTTACTTCGTCAAGTTATAGATGATGCTACAAGAGAAAATAAAGTGAGTGAAAAAGAAATATTAGGAATATTATTAACAAGTGATGATGGAATTGCTTTAAGACTTCTTTTAGGTCTTGATATTGATATTGATGGCTTATATAAAGAGCTAACAAGTAATGATTTTTGCGAATTAAATGAAATTGGTGAAAAGTTAGTTGGAACAAATAAACTTATTGGAAGAGATAAAGAAATAAATTCAATTATTGAAATACTTTTAAGAAAAAATAAAAATAATCCTATTTTAATCGGTGAAGCTGGTGTAGGTAAGTCTGCAATAGTTGAAGAGCTTGCTAGAAGAATCGATGCATCTTTAGTGCCAGAAAAATTAAAAGGTAAAAAAATTATTTCTGTTGATATGGCAAGTATGCTTTCTAATACAAAATATCGTGGAGAGTTTGAAACAAGACTTAATAATATTATTAAAGAGATTAAGAAAAGTAAAAATATAATATTATTTATCGACGAAATTCATACTATCGTTAAAACCGGTGGTGGTGAAGGCAGTATAGATGCTGCTAATATTTTAAAACCATATCTTGCTAATGATAAAATAAAAATAATTGGTGCAACAACAACTATGGAATATGAGAAATTTATTGCTCCGGATAAAGCTTTATCTAGAAGATTTCAAAGTGTTATGATAAGTGAGCCAACTGAAAGTGAAACTGTACAAATACTTTTAGGTGTAAAGAACTCTTATGAAGCATATCATAATGTTAAAATAAGTGATGATAATATTAAAAATATTGTACATCTTGCAAATAAATATATGTATATAAATCATAATCCAGATAAATCTTTAGATCTTTTAGATACGGTTTTATCTCGTGTTAACATCAATTGTTCAAATGAGTTTTTAAACAATCAAGAGGATATGTATTTAAAAAATAAAGATTATAAGAATGCTTATCTTACTAAGAAAAAAACTATGAAAAAAGTAAGTGTAAATTTAAGTGATATTGAAACAACTGTTGAAAGTATGACAGGTATAAAAATTATTACTTTAGATGAAGCAATGAAGATAAACCATGAAATAAAAGAAAAGTACGGATTTAGTGAACTTGAAGAAGTTTTAAAGAATATCAGTGAGGCTAGAAGGGCAAGTACGTTTACTTTATTAGGAGAAAATAAAGAAAATAAAAAAGAATTGGTTGATTATTTAGTATCTAGATTAAAATATAATTACTTGGAACTTGATATGAAAGATTTTATATCTGATACTTCAATAAATAGAATTATTGGAAGTGATCCAGGTTATATCGGTTATAACGATACGAATATAATAAGTAAGATAAAATATAAACCATATACGCTTATTTATTTAAAAAATATTGAAGCAGCATCACCAAAAGTTATATCTTTATTTAAGTCAATAATTGATAAAAGTTATATATATGATAATAAGGGTGATAAAGTTGTTTTTAATAGTTCACTTCTAATTTTTGACAAAAAGAAAAAAGAGGTATGTGTTGGTTATAATAAAAATGATGAATCTTTATTGGACAATGAACTAGACACTGATAAGATAAAAACAAAAGCATAATGAAAGTTTTATGATATAATTTAACTATAAAGAGGGTTCAAATATGATGGATGATGATAAAATTCCCCAAATTAACAGGGTAGCAAAAGTTATTAAAGTTGATGAACAAAATAATAAAGAAGATTTAGTAAAGCCAACTGATGAAGAAATGCGTGAAAAAAAACAAGAAAAACATCATGAAGAGCATGATCCATCAACGGCTATATTCATAACTATTATTCTTATAATTATTGCTGTTTTTCTATTTTTCATTGTATATATTTATTTACCAAATAAAAAAGTTATAGCAAATATTTCTACAACAACCACATCAGAAAAGAAAAATAAGTATTATTTTAATGTAATCGATATAAGTCCAAATGATATAACGAATGAATTTTCTTATAGTTTGAATAAGTTTAAAATAAATGTTGTTGCTGAAAATGGTAAAAATCAAATTCTTGTTAATAACATCAATATTGGAGAATGTGATAGATTAGAACCTAAAGTTTCTATAGTCGATAATATATTATTCTTGTTTTTAAAAAATAATTTACCTAGACAAAATCGTTTAATTGGAATAGATGAAGATGGCAAAATAATTGTTAATTTAACTGGTATTAATTCTTTAAGTGGAATGTCCTTAGAAAGTGTTTCTTTTAATACGGATTCAATTAATTTAGAGGTGTCACGGATTTATGATGGAAAGCTTATTCTTTCTAGTAACTTTGGTGATACAGCTGGTTCTCCTCTATGTAATTCAAAGGATAGTAAAGATTTACTAGTGATCGGGGACTATGAACTTAGTTATAAAGGAAATAAAGAGATGAATGAACTTGTGCTTATAAGTGGAAGTTCTATAAGTGAATATGTAAAGGCAAACAACTTGTGTTAATAGTTGCTTTACTTTTCATAAATTAGTATAATAATTTTTAGTAGGTGATAAATGTGAAATTTTATAATACATTAACAAAAAAAGTTGAGGAATTTGTTCCTTATAAGGAAAATATTGTTAATATGTATACATGTGGACCAACAGTATATCATTATGCACATATTGGTAATATGCGTAACTACATTGGACACGATATTTTAGAAAAAACTCTTTTATATTTAGGATATAATGTTAAAAGAGCAATGAATATAACAGATGTTGGTCATCTTACAAGTGATGCTGATACTGGTGAAGATAAAATGGAAGTTGCTCGTAAAAGAGAAGGAAAAACAGCTTATGAAATTGCTGACTTTTATACAAAAGCATTCTTTAAAGATTTTGAAAGTTTAAATTGTAAAATGCCAGAAATAGTTTCTCCAGCTACAGAAAATATAGATATGTATATTAAAATAATTGAGGATTTACTTAAAAAAGATATCGCTTATAAGAGTGGTGGTAATATCTATTTTGATGTTTCTTCTTGCAAAAACTATTATGAACTTTCAAATATGAATGCTGATGGTAATAAAGTTGGAATAAGAGAAACTGTAAGTGTTGATGAAAAAAAACGTAACCAAGCCGATTTTGTTTTATGGTTTACAACATCCAAGTTTGAAAATCATGAAATGCTTTGGGATTCTCCATTTGGAAAAGGATATCCTGGTTGGCATATCGAATGTAGTGGTATTTCAATTAAATACTTAGGAGAACATTTGGATATTCATGGTGGTGGAGTTGATAATATATTTCCACATCATACAAATGAAATTGCTCAAAGTGAAGCATATCTTGGACATAAATGGTGTAATTACTGGTTCCATAATGAACATTTGCTAGATTCAACAGGTAAAATGAGTAAAAGTAAAGGTGAATTTTTAACTGTATCATTACTTCAAGAAAAGGGTTATGATCCATTAAGTTTTAGATTTATGTGCTTAAACAGTCATTATAGAAAACAATTAGTTTTCACATATGATGCTTTGAATCAAGCAGAAGCAACATTAAAAAAACTTAGAAATAAAATTGCTAATATTAAAGATGAAGGTATTTTAGATGAAGGTGAATTCAGTAATTATAACAATATGTTTATAAATGAAATATCTAATGATTTAAATACAGCTAATGCTATATCAGTTATGTATGAACTTTTAAAGGATGAACAAGTTAATGGACATACAAAACTTGAACTAATAAAGAAATTTGATAAAGTATTCTCAGTAAATTTGATTAAAGAAACTTCTTTAGAAGATGATTCTGAAATATTAGAACTTATAGCAAAGAGAAATGAAGCAAAGAAGAGTCGTGATTATGAACTTGCTGATTCAATAAGAAACGAACTCTATAATCGTGGAATTGAGCTTATTGATACAAGGGAAGGCACAACTTATAAAATAATAGGTGATTAGTTATGGAATTATTGATTATATTTTTATTGATGTTAATTATACCAGTTTATGCATCAATCAAAGTAAATTTGAGTTATAAAAAGTATGTAAAAATAGATAATGAAAAAAAGTTAACAGGTTTTGATGTTGCAAGACGTATTCTTGATGAAAACAACTTAGGTGATATCTATGTTGTTGAAACAAAAGGTACTATGAGTGATCATTATGATCCTAGAAGAAAAACTGTTAGACTTTCAACTGATGTATATCATGGGACTAGTATTTCTTCACTTGCTATTGCTGCTCATGAATGTGGACATGCAATTCAAGATAAAGAAGGATATACTTGGTTTAAAATTAGAAGTATGATATTTCCAATTATAAACATTGGTCAAAAAATTGCTTATATAGTAATGATTATTGGGTTATTTTTAAGCTACATGGATTATGTTTACGCAGCAATTGGTTTTACCTTCTTAGGACTTTTATTTGAACTTGTTACTTTACCGGTTGAGTTTGATGCTTCTAAAAGAGCAAAAACAATTGTACTTAGTGATGGAATGATTAGTGATAATGAAAAATCCGGAGTAGATGCTGTTTTAAACAGTGCTGCATTTACCTATGTAGCTGCCGTGATTTCATCAATGTTAGAAATACTTTATCTTTTGATACAACTAAATGATCGTGATTAACAAGCTTAGGCTTGTTTTTCATTTGAAAAATATTTATAATATAATTTTATGAAGGAGAACCAAAAATGAAATTAGAAACAATAAAAAAAGCCTTGATTGAAGATAGAGAAAGAGGCATAGAATTATTAGAAGAATACGAAAAAGAAAATAGTAACGAATATGTATTAAGTACTTTGATACTTAATTATATTAAAAAAGGTGAATTTGGGAAAGTTTTAATTTATTTAGAAAAATTAGAAAATGTAATTTCCGATAAAAGTGATTATTATACTTATTTAATGTTATTAAGTGATTATCTTGATATTGATTTGCATACTTCTTCCATAAAATTCAGTGATTTAAAAGTAAGAAAGAATTCAGATAGAAAGAAAATGAATGATTTTATTCGTGAAGGCATTTATTTACATGACTATTTTACTGTAAGAACTATTTTGTATCACGATCATGTAAACTATGCTGGATTAGTGGAAAAGTCCGATTATATAATTCTAAGTTTAATTAGATTAAATGTAAATAAAATAGTTAACAATATTAAGTCATATTTAGATAGAGGATTATATGTTGAAGCAAGAGAATATGTAGAAAAAAAAGTAAAAAGTAAGAGTATGCGTAATACCTTGATTTCTTACATAGATGTTTTAATTAGAGCCTATAATGGTGAGTTTATTAGTAAAAATGCCAATAGAAGAATAGAACGCGTAGAAGCTGTTCCTTCAGTTTTAATGGAGTGTTTTAAGGAACAAACTGATCTTGAAAATGGAGTGAATAGATATTATTTCTATACGGGTGATAATGACTATATAAACAGTTTTATGTATGACTTTTATGTTAATTATAACAATCCTGAAGAAATGGAGAATTTGATATCAGATTATGTTTATTCAATTAATAGACACCGAGCATATGATTTCTTACTTTTAATATATCAAGAATTACCACAAGATGTTTTTATGGATTATGCTTATAACTTAACTCATGGCATTGATATTGCATGGTTAGTTCAACAATATGAAGAGACTCATAGAGAAATTTATGCAAGATTGATAAAAATTGCTAAAAGGTTAAGAAAAAGAACTAATACAACAGTTGATAATGATTTTGAAATAGAACCAGAAGATGAAACATATAAAAAAATAGAGAAGTTATTAAGTTAACCTCTCTATTTTTTGTTTTTAATTAGATGAACTTTTACTTTGATTAATTAGATAATTTACATATTTATTATATGCACTTTCAATTTCTGAATCATCAAAGTTTACACCATATTCTTTTCTTAATTCAACCATTGAATTAATAGAAATAGTAGAATCATCATTTATTTTTTCATTTGCAAGTGTTTCTCTAATTTTGTCCTTTAGATTTTCTAAAGTATCTTTTTCTTTTTCATCAACTTTTAATATTGCATGATATCCATAAGTTGTTTTTATAGGTGTCTTTGTATATTCACCTTTTTTAAGTTTATAAGCAGCTGTTTCAAAAGCTTCTACCATATCGCCATGATTAAAGTATCCTAAATCTTGATATGTTACATCTGAATTGTCTTTGTATTTAGCAAAAGCATCAGCAGCACTTGTACCAGCTTTTATATCTTTTTCAATAGCAGCTATTATTTCTTTTGCTTTATCTTCAGCAGCTTTAGTGTCTGAATCACTTGAAGATGCAGGTTTTACTAAAATATGAACACAGCTGATATCACCTTTTTGTTTGTTTTTATAATATTTTTCAATATCTTTATCAGTGATCAAGCTTTTTGCATAACTTTCAGTTTGTAAATTTTCCATATAAGAAAGTCTACGTTGAGATAAGTAATCTTCTAATGATGAATATCCATATTGACTTAATGCACTTAAAAGTGAAGTTTCATCGTAATTTCCATTGCTATCAACATAGTTAGCTTTTAATGATGTTTCATAGTTTTTCATGTATTCATCAATATCATCTTTTTTGTCTTTAAACTTATCTTCTAATATTTTAGTGTCGATTTTTTCAAGAATTACGTTAAGTCCGTAAGTTGTTTTAACTTCATTCCATACTTCATTAACGCTTATTTTATCACCATTTTTAAAATCAACTATTGCTTCTTCACCATTCGTTAATTTAGGAATGGTTTTACCACAACCAGTAAGCATAACACTTGCCATTACTACAACTAATAATTTCTTTTTCATCTCTATCCTCCCTAATAGGTATTATATCACGTATGTAAAAAAAATAATATTAATTTCTTTAAAACAGGCACAAAAATGAGCGATTTACCATACAATAAAGTGAGTAATGAAAAGGAGGGAGAATAATGAATAAATGTTGCAATAATAATATTTCTGGTGCTGCTTTCATATTAGTTCTATTTATTTTATTAATTATCATAGTAGGAGCATTTATCTAAAAAGGAGGTGTTAAGGCATGAATTGTAATACTAAACCCTCAATAAATAATCAAGGTTATGGTAATACATTCTTCATCATTCTTGTATTATTTATTCTACTTGCTATTATTGTTAGTTCAATATATGCATATTAAGAGGAATTTTCCTCTTTTTTTTGTAAATAAAATGCCTAAAATGTTTGTTTTAACTTAAATATGCTTATTCTTTGTTATAATAACTATAGAATACTTAAGTGTTTCGTTTGAAAATTTGCTTTTTTTCTTCTTTTGTGTTAGTATAGTTGTCAATTCAAGACGTAGGGTACATAAAAGAGGGGTTAAGGTTATGAACGAAGGAAGTATTGCAGTAGCAGAAAGTATGTCTGTTACTAGTTCGATTTATTTATTTGTTAAGCGAGTATTTGATTTGATAATCAGCAGTGTTTTATTGATTACATTATCACCATTATTTTTGATAATTGCAGTTGCTATAAGAATGGATTCTAAAGGAAAAGCTATTTATACTCAAACACGTATAGGTCAAAACGGTAAAACTTTTAAACTTTATAAATTTAGATCAATGGTTGTTGATGCTGATAAAGTTTTATTTGAGCTATTAGAAAAAAATCCAGAAATGAAAATGGAATATGATATCCATAAAAAATTAGTTCATGATCCTCGTGTTACAAGAGTAGGAAAAATTATTAGAAAATTATCTTTAGATGAACTTCCTCAATTATTAAATGTTTTTAATGGGGAAATGTCTTTAATAGGTAACAGACCTTACTTAGAAAGAGAAATCAAAGATATGGGAAGATATTATGAAGATATCGTAAAAACTAAACCTGGTATTACTGGATATTGGCAAGTTAATGGAAGAAGTAAAACAACTTTTAAATCTAGATGTAAAATGGAAGCTGATTATTCTAGAAGAGCAAACTTAAAATTGGACATGCAAATTTTCTTAAAAACATTTAAAGTATTGATAAAAGGTTTATAAGAAAATATAAAATGCCAAGTAAAACTATATACAATGGTATTTTGTATATAGTTTTTTTTAGAGGTGAGTTCATGAAAATTGATATTATCTGTCCACTTTACAATGCAAGTGAATATATAATTGATTTAAACAAGTCGTTTTTAATGCAAAAGAATGTTTTATTAAATAAAATAAGATATGTTTTAACTGAATCAAGTGATAATACAAAAGAAGTTATGGATCAAGCAAATATTCCATATACTTTGATTAAAAAAAACGAATTTTCTCATAGTTTAGTTAGAGAAAAAGAAGCCATGGAAAGTAATGCTGACATCGTTGTATTTGTAACTCAAGATGTAGTTATCACTGATGAATTATGGCTTTATAATTTAACAAAAGATATAGATGAAGAAGTTGTAGCAACGTATTCAAGACAAGTATCTAAATATAACAATATCGAAAAATATACAAGAGAGTATAATTATCCTGATAAATCGCGTATAGTCTCTAAAAATGATATAGATGAATTAGGATTAAAAACATTTTTCTTTTCTGATGCTTCGTCTGCTATAAAAAGAAGTGTCTTTGTTAAGTTAAATGGATATGATAATAAAAATTTACCAATTAGTGAAGATATGTATATTGCATATAAAATAATTATGAACGGGTATAAAATAAAGTATTGTGCTGATTCCGTAGTTAATCATTCCCATAAATTTAAATTAAAAGAGATTTATGGTAGATATAAATTAACTGGTAAGTTTTTTAAAGAAAACTCTTATTTAGATAAATTTGGAACAACTGGAAGTGGTGCAAAACTTGCAAAATATGTGTTGAAACGTATTATAACAGATTTTAAATGGCACTTAATTTTTAGATATCCATTTGATATGGCAGCAAGACTTTTAGGAATGAAAGCAGGTAAAAAGTGATGAAATGTGATTTAATAAGTGTGATAGTGCCTGTTTATAATGTTCAAAATTATATAGTAGACTGTATAAAATCAATTTTAAATCAAACATATAAAAATATAGAAATAATTTTAGTTGACGATGGCTCAACTGATGACAGTGGTTCTATTTGTGATTCTTATGCAAAAATTGATAATCGTATTAACGTAATTCATAAAGCAAATGGAGGACTTTCAGATGCTAGAAATATAGGTATCAAAAATGCTCAAGGTAGCTACATAACTTTCGTTGATAGTGATGACTATATCGATAAAAACTATATTGAATCATTATATATTTTAATAACGAAATATGATTCGGATATTGCTTGTTCTAATATGAAAAAAACAAATTCTTTAGATGATAAAATAATAAATAAAAACGAAAAAATAACTGTTTATAATTCCTTTGATGCGATTAAGGAAATTCTTTATCAAAGAAATATTGATAATTCGGCCCCAAGTAAACTCTTTAAAAAAGAATTATTTAAAAATATTCTTTTTCCCGTAGGATTTGCATTTGAAGATTTGGATACAATGTATAAATTATTTTTACAAGCAAATAAAATAGTTTCAACAAACTTTGCTTACTATTTGTATTATCAAAGGGAAGGTAGTATACTTCATTCTGTTAAGGATAAAACGATAAAAGATTTATTAATAATAATAGAAAATATGAACGATAACTTAAAAAAATACGATGAATTAAGAACACCATTGCAAGCAAGAATTTTAAATGCTAACTTTTATATCTATAATCGTTCAAATAATATGAGTATTAAAGAAAATAGTAAGAAATATATTGTTAATCATAGAAAAGAAGTTTTAAAAGATAAAAATATTAGTAAAAAAACTAAATATGGTATCATTATAAGTCTAATAAGCTTTAAACTATTAAATTGGTTAGACAAAATGAGGTGAGGTAATGAATAAAATCAAATTAAGAATTAAGCAATTATGGATAATATTAAAATATTTATTAACAAAGATGCTTAATGTTTTTACTTCAAATAAAAAAAATAATGACATATGGTTAATAGCCGAAAGAGGCGATGAGGCTAGAGATAACGGCTATGCTTTTTATAAATATATGCAGGAAAATCATCCGGAGAAAGAGTTTTATTATGTTATAAAAAAAGATTCTCCTGATATAAATAAGATAGATCCATCAAGAAGAGTTTTTTATCAATCATTTCAGCATATTAAATATTACATGAATGCAAAGTATTTACTAAGTACTCATATCTTAGGATTTTCTCCTGAATTTAGAAGCTTTGGAAAACTAGTTAGGAAGTTTAAAATTTTTGATTGTAAAGGTAAGAAAATATTTCTTCAACATGGAATAACTCAAAGTTATATTGAATATTTAACTAAAAATAGTGTTGATTTAGATTTGTTTGTTTGTGGTGCTAAACCTGAATATGATTTTATTCTTAAAAATTTTGGATTTGATGAAAGTGTTGTTAAATATACTGGATTTGCAAGATATGATTATTTAAAAAGCACAAAAAAGAGTGATTATAAAAAAATTTTATTTATGCCTACTTGGAGAAAAGAATTGTTTTATCTATCCGATTCAGAATTTGTTAAAACAAATTACTATAAAAATATAATATCTATATTAACTAATGAACAACTTAATGAAATATTGGCTGAAAAAAATATTAAATTAATATTTTATCCTCATTATGAAATTCAAAAAAGAATAAATCTATTTAATCTAAAGAAAAAGAATATCGTAATAGCATCTTCAAAAAAATATGATCTATCTAATTTATTGAAAGAAACTGATATGTTGATTACAGATTATTCTAGTGTATTTTTTGATATAGCTTATCAATATAAACCTATATGTTATTTTCAACCTGATTATGAAGATTTTAGAAAAACTCAATATGGTGAAGGCTATTTCAATTTTAATACTTTAGGTTTTGGAAAAGTTTCTTTGAAGGTTGATGACTTAATTAATAATGTAATAAAAATTATAAATAATGATTTTTTAATGGATAAAGAATATCAAAAGAGAGTTAATAATTTTTTCCTTTATAACGATTCTTCTAATTGTGATAGAATATATAATGAAATAATAAAGAAATAGGGTGAATATATATGAAAATAATGATAAATAAAAGAAGTATAAAATTAGTTTTATTTTATATTTTAATGCTATTTTCGTATTTTCAATTTGATAGTTTAAACTATTTATATACACCTTTACTTTCAGTATATAAATTTTTTCATTATATAAGTTTTTTTATAATTTTGATATTATTTATACAAAACAGGAAGTTTTCGAAAATAATAATATATATGATGCTATATTTAATTATTCTTTTTTTTGCATCTGTCTTTAATGGTCAGTCGATTTCCCAAATTTTGAACTATTTGATTACAATTATTAGTTTGTGTTTAATAACTGATTATGGAATAAGAAATCATACAAAAGAATATTTAACTGCTTTAGCAATTATATTAAATTTTTTGATGATTATTAATTTTATAACAATAATTTTATATCCTAGTGGAATGTATATTAATTCAACTGGTTATAAACAAAATTGGATACTTGGATACAAAAATTCACATATATTGTATTTGTTACCATGTGTAACTGTTAACTTTGTTTTATCATTTAAGAATAAGGGACGTTTAGATTTAAAAAATTATTTGCTTTTTACAATTTGTCTTATTTCCATTATTGTTGTGAATAGTAGTACTGGAATTGTTGGTATGATGATTATTTTATTATATTTAATATTAAAAAAATTCGTTGATAAAAGTAAACTAATTAATAGTTATTCCAGTTTATTTATATATTTAGTAAGTTTTGTATCCATTATGATACTAAAAGTACAAAATTTATTTAAATTTTTGATTGTGGATATTTTAAAGAAAGATTTAACTTTTACAGGTAGAACTTATATTTGGGATAGTGTTTTAAAAAGTATAAAAAGCAATCCTTTTGGTTACGGAAATGTTACTTATCAATATAATAAATATATTTTTACTACTCATAATACAATTTTTGATATTCTTTACAAGACTGGAATTTTAGGATTTATGATATATATTTTAATATTGTTTGAAACCAGTAAAGCTCTTTATAACAATAAAACTGATAAAATTTCAAAATTCTTATCGGTTATATTGCTTGCATATTTTGTAATAATGTTAACAGAGGCATATAATATAAATTATTATTTCTTTATATTAGTTATTTGTAGTAATATTAAATATTTAAAAGGAAGTGTTAATGATGAATAATTTAATTAGTATTATTATACCTGTTTATAATGCTTCAAAATATTTGGATAAATGTATTACTTCTATTCTTAATCAAACATATAAGAACTTGGAAATATTGTTAATTAATGATGGTTCAACAGATTATTCTTTAGATATTTGTAATTCTTATGAAAAAAAAGATAAAAGAATAAAAGTTATAAATAAGAAAAATGAAGGAGTATCTAAAACTAGAAATGTTGGGATAAAGCATTCAACGGGTGATTATTTAATGTTTGTTGACAGTGATGATTATTTGCATGAAAAATATATAGAAAAAATGTATTTTTATCTAAAAAAACACAATTTAGATTTAGTCACTTCTAGTATGACTTTTGTTGATGAACAATATAATTTACTAAAAGTTTATTCTTATAAAAATGAAGATGTTTTATTAAGTTTTAATGATATTTTTAGAGATTTAGTTAATACATCATATTTTAATTCAGTTTGGAAAATAATAGTAAGTTCAAACATTATTAAGGAAAATAATATAATGTTTAATGAGAATTTAAAGTTTGGAGAAGATCTTTTATTTTCATATAATCTATTAAAAACAGTTCAAGATTTTGGATATTTAAATTTTCCTGGTTATTATTATTTACAAAATAATTCAAGTGCAACGCATAAAAATTCAATGGATGTTGTTAATAAATATATTGAAGACAATAAATATGTATATGATATTATAAGGCAATATGTTCATGATGATATTTTAGTAAATAACAAATTATTTACTAAATATAATTTTGCTTTGTTAAAATTTATAAATAATGTAAAATATAAGGAATTCAAAAAATATGCAACTAGTTTTTTTGATAAAATGTTTAAAAAAGACAGTGTTATAATAGTTAATAAAATAAATTATGAATCTAAATCAAATTATGCATTAATGAAATTGTTAGTTAAAAAACACTATTTCATTTATTATTTAGTTGCAAAGACGTATTATTCCTTTAAAAAGTAGGTGAGTTATGAAAAGTGAACGTAAAAAAAGTTCTTTTAGAAATATGATTACAGCAGTTAGTTCAAATGTTTTAACTATTATAGTTGGACTTGTGGCTCAAGCTGTATTTATTAAAATTTTAGGATCTGAGTATTTAGGATTGAATGGGCTTTTTTCTAATGTAATATCTATGCTTGGTATTGTTGAACTTGGTATGGGCTCAGCAATAATTTATAATATGTATAAACCTATTGCAGAGGATGACCATGAAAAGATTAAATCTTTGATGCAGTTTTATAAGAAAAGTTATCGAATTATTACATTAATAATTTCAATTATAGGTCTTTTAATAATACCTTTTATTAAATATATTGTTGATATTGAAAGTGTTACAGTGGATATTAATGTATATTTAGTTTATATTCTTTTCTTGCTTGAAACTGTTTGCTCCTATATTTTATCTTATAAGAGAAGTATGTTATATGCAGACCAAAAAGAGTATATTACGAATTTAATCCATATGGGATATACGATTATTGTTAATACTTTGCAACTTGCATTTCTTTACTTTACTCATGATTATTATTTGTATTTAATAATAAAAGTAATGATGCGTTTAGTTGAAAATATTGTAATATCTTCTTATGTGAATAGAAAATATAGTTATCTTAAAGATAAAAATATTACGAAGTTAGATAGTAAAACTGAAAAAGATATATTTCAAAAAATAAGAGCTTTGTTTTTTCACAAAATAGGAACTTTTATTGTATCAGGAACGGATAATATTATAATTTCTAAATATTTAGGATTAGTAACTGTTGGTTTATATTCTAATTATTATATGATTATTAATGCTGTTCAAACTGTAATAAATCATATTATTCAAGCTACAAGAGCTAGTGTTGGTAATTTGCTTGTAACAGAATCAAAAGCAAAACAATTTGATATTTTTAATAAAATTCGTTTTGTTAACTTTTGGATTTCATGTTTTTCATCAATTTGTATATTTGTAATAATGGATAGTTTTATAACTATTTGGATAGGATATAAATTTGTTTTACCTACAAAAGTTTTATTAGTTTTGGTAATAAATTTCTTTATTGTTTCATCACGTTCCACATATGCGGCTTTTAAAGAGGCAGCTGGAATATTTTATGAGGATCGCTTTGTTCCTATAATTGAATCAATCTTAAACATAGTTTTATCAATTATATTTGTTAAAAAGTTTGGTCTTATGGGAGTATTTATGGGAACAATTGCAAGTGGACTAGTTTTATGGTGTTATAGCTATCCAAAATATGTTTATAATAAACTTTTTGGAAGAAAAATTATTGATTATATTAAAGAGACAATCTATTATTTTATAATATTTGCTCTTATAGCAGGATTTACTTATTCAATAGCTGTATTAATAAGTTTTGATAATGTTTATCTTCAATTCATAAGCAATGTATTAATTGCATTAATTGTTCCAAATGTAATTATGTTATTATTATTTTCAAAAGATGAAAACTTTAAATATTTTATAAATATGATAAAGAGAAACTAAATTGTTTTATTAATAAAAAGTACGCATTTATGCGTACTTTTTTGAAATGATGATCCTTTTTAAAAAAAGTTTACAACTAAATATTATATGTTATATAATAAATTTAACTAAGATTTCAATAGGTGGGGGAATGGAAATGAAATATAGTTTTGATAGCCAAGAAAAGGCATTAAGATATTTAATAGAAAATGAGCCACATGATATCAAAAAATTTGAAAATTTATATAATGTGGATACTGAAGATAAGGCAAGAGCAGAAATTAAATTACGTTCAATATTGTTTAGTAGAATTTGGACTGCTGATGAAAAAGTTCGATTGATTAAATTATACGGTCATGGTGATTCTAATAGAGAATGGGTGTATAAAACTGGCGAAAATGAATTTAGCAATTTAGTTGATTTTGATGGCCTTTCTTTAATTGATGAGTGTATTAAAAAGAAAAGTTTTTCTGGCGTACAAGCGTTGTTGGAACTAGGAAACAATATATCAGTAGCAACGATTTTAATCATTATAAAGTACATAAAAGATCCTAAGGAACGTTATAAGTATTGTGAATTAATAGTTGAACATTATAAAAATGCAGAAACTATTGAAGCATATACGGGAACTGATAATCAATATTATCTAAGGGAAATTCCTTCTTTATGCGATTGTTATTCTGAATATTGGAGTAATGGTTATTCTAAACGTTTTAGGAGAACAGTTAGTTCAATGGAAGCTATTTGTAACACTAATGATTTAGAATTAGTTAAACTATTTTTACCAACTGTCAAAGATATCAGACCATTATTTACATTTGCAGTAAAAACTGGAAATATAGAAATGGTTAAATTGTTTATTGAAAATGGTGCCGATGTTAATTTCCAATATGTTGAGTTTGGAACTAATGAATGTGTGTTTAAAACTCCATTAAAGGTTGCAATAGAAAATAATGACTTGGAAATGGTTAAGTTTTTGTATAAAAATGGAGCTGATTTAAACTTTGTTGATCAAAGTGAAGAAGTTCAAAAGTGTGTAAATAATATAGGTTATAATGAACAAGAAGATGAAAAAGAAGGCTTGTATCCTAAACATTCATATGATGATAGATGGAACTATATTTCATGGACAAAGCCACCACTAGAATATGCAATTAAATCTGGAGCAGCTTCGATTTTGGAGGTTTATCAATTTGCAGCTGATTTTAGAGAAAGTGAAAATTATTTTGAAAAACAATTTGAAAGTCGAGTTGCAATTGTTAAATATTTATATAAAAATGGAGCTGTTTTTCAAAATGGAGAAATTAACTATACAGATTTAATATGTTTTACAATTAAATCTGATGATTTTAAAGCTACAAAATATTTTTTTGATGAAGCTCTAAAAAATGGTAGCCACTTGGATTTTACTAAAATTATTAGTTTTATACATGAACCTGGAGTAGTTACGATTTCGCCTACTAAAACATATTGTTATTTTGAAGGTTTAAAGTTCTCTGAAAAGAAGCGAAAAAATGCAACTCCTTGGTTTGAAATGTGTATAAAATATTCAAAAAAGATGGATAGTGAAAATCATTTAAATAATGTAAAAAATATGTTGGAATTGATTTTTCAGTCATTTCCAAAGCATGTTATATTATCAATATATAAAAAAGCGATTACTGAATTAAGCAATGAATTGCCAAAAGATATGTTAAAAGAAATACCAGCTGTTATTGGAATGGATGTTCCGGATATAGAAGAGGCTTTGATGCTAGGTTATGACATTAATTCAATTGATAATAATGAAAATAATGTTTTAATGGATTATCTTTTAAAGAATAATCGTTTAGATCACAAAGATGAAGTTATTGAAACAATAGATAAACTGGTTTCATTAGGTTTAAATCCTAATTATCAAAGTTCTGATGGTAGAAGTGCTTTAAGTATTGCAATTGATCAATTAGCAGTATGCGGATATATGGAGTTTTCGGAAATATTTAACATAGAAACAGGAAAATTATTTTATTCTCCTGAAGTATACGAACAATCAAAAAAGGCAATTGTAAAAAAATTAATTGAATTGTCAAGTCAAGATATTATTATGAGTGATGCTGTAAAACGAAGTGTTTATTCAAAAATAACTCCTGGATATGCTCAAATAATTTATAACGAAATTTTAGATGAATTAGTTAAAAAAGGATTTAAAGTTAATGATGATTATTTTGCTCAATCAATAACATTTTTAAATGAAAAATATTTATCAAAACTTATTACAAATCCTTGGGAATATTTACAAAATCTATATAATAAATTTCCAAATAAAACAATTGAAACAAATCAAGAATTTCCAAAAATTGAGGCTGTTACGGGATATAAATATGGTACAAAAGAAAGTAATAATCTATTTGCATTAATTGTTGAGCATTTAAAGAGAAATTTTGCAACTTCAATTGATGAAATATGTGATCCAAATAGAGTTATAAATGAAAAAGGCTATTGGATTATAGAAAAGTCAGAATATGAGCCATTGACTGATTTAAAAAGAGCTCAAGATAAATTATTAGATGAAATTTCTAGATATATTGGAAAATTGGATTATAGACAAATTATAATGCTTTTGGATAGTTTTTCTTTAATTGATGAAGATAGCATTAAAAGAAATGAAATTCTAGCAAGAGCTATAGATGCAAGAGATACTAAACTTTGTGAAGAACTCATAAAAAGAGGATTTTCTATTGTTTGTTATGATTCTAATGGACACGATGTAACTACCAAAAGATATGGCAGTAAGCGAGTAAAAATAGTCCAATCTTTAGTTGAAGGATATACTCCTGATAAGGAATATGAAAGTTTGTTGTCAGAAATTGGATGTGACGTTGGTGGTGCAAAACTTTCAAAAAAAATAAAAGATCCTAACGAAGTTAATAATTAAAAAAGTTTAAAAAGCTGATATTTAAGTCAAATATCAGTTTTTTTATTAAATATAAAAAGATATAGTATAAATTTTGTAATTCAAAACACAATAATTTTAGGTGATAATATGTCTAGAATATTAATGATAGTTGGATCAAGAAGAGAAGGTAATTCAATTCACTTAGCAAATAGTTTAAAAACTATTTTTGATAAAAACAGAATATCAAGTGATATTATAGTTCCGGGAAATCAAAAAATATATTTATGTACTGGATGTATGGATTGTGACAAAAATGGTGTATGTGATTTTAATGATGATATGAAAGCAAACATTGATAAAGTTAATAATGCTGAAGTGTTACTTTTTATTACTCCAACGAGATGGAACACTTTATCAGGTGACTTGAAAATATTTATTGATAGGTTAAATCCTCTTTATAGTGAGAAAAAGCTAAAAAATAAAAAAATGATTGTTCTAGTTGTAGGTTCAAAATCCAGAAATGAATATTCAACTGATGGTGCTTTAACATCGCTTGGTTCATTTATTGAAAGTGCAGAAGGAAAGTTAGTGTATAAAGCATTTTTTGATAATTGTTTAAATTATCCAGATATTCTAAACTATAGTGATAAAATTGAATTTGTTGCAAATGATATAATAAATGCTATAAATTAATGTGGAAAAAATAAAAAAAGTTATTATGTCAACATTGATGTCAATTACAAATTGCTTCTAATTTTTAATAAATATGATAATATGTAATTGAGGTGATAAAACTGATGAATGTTGATAAATTGGCTAATAATCTAAAAAAATTGAGACTAGAAAATAATTTAAGCCAAGAAGAGTTAAGTAGGAAATTATTTGTTAGTAGGCAAGCAGTATCTCGTTGGGAGACTGGCAAAAGCATTCCTGATTACTCAACTTTATTAAATATTTGTGATTATTATAAAATTACATTAGATAGTTTATTTGGTTTAACGAGTAAAGATGATTTGTTTGATTTAGCAATTAAGAGTATAAATTCTGGAAAGTTTTATAAAAAAGCGCTTAAAGTTATAGCCGTTTTTGTATGTGGATTTTTACTGCTGTTTAGTATGCTTTTTACTATTAAATTCTATAATAGAAATAGCATTTATGAGATGGAGTATAAATCAAGTGATATTTCATGCAATCAAGGATTGTTAGTTACAAGTTTGGATTATATTTATTTTTCTCCATGTAAAATTCATTTTGAAATAACTGAAGAGTTAAAAAAAGTGAAATACTATTATGTGTATGATGATGAAGAAAAACTCATAGTTGAAGGCGGTGAAAATGCTATGAATTTCATATGGAGAGATACACGAAAAAACTCAGAATTATTTAATTTAAAGCAGTTTAAAATTGATGAAAGCATTCCTGATATGTATGTTTCTGTTATAACAGAAAATAATAAGGAATACACTTTACATTTATCGTCAAACAAATTATCATCAAATAAAATATAAAAAAGTTTTTTTTAGCAATTTTAAAAACTTTTTTTATGAAAGAAAATTTATAGTTTTTTTTGTTATAATAATTTTGGTGAAATTAAATGAATGAACTATATTCCGTTTTTATTAAATATTACTTTTTAAATCCTATTATAATTTTTGCTTTTTTATTAGGTGTATTTTGCTTTTTATTTGAATCGAAGATAATAGGATATTTTGGTGAACTTTGGACTAAAAAGGATTTAAAAAAGTTATCGAAGGAATATAAAATATTGAATAATATAATGATTAGAGTAAATAATTCTACTCATCAAATAGATCATATTGTGGTATCTAAATATGGAATTTTCGTTATTGAAACAAAGCAATATAATGGTTTTATTACTGGTGAAAAATATGATTCTAAATGGGTTAGACATGTCGGAAAGAAAAAGTATTATTATACAAATCCTATAAAACAAAATTATGGACATATATTATCTTTAAGTGAACTTTTAAATATTGATAAAAATAAATTTATCAACATTGTTTCTATTCCTAGTGCTGCGAGACTTAGAATAAAGGATGATAGTGAAGTTGTTAGATATGGAAAAGTAAAGGATAAAATTCTTTCTTATAGAAATGAAATAGTTGAAAATGTAGATGAAATCACGGAAATTTTATTAAGTTCTAATATTAAAGATAATCAAATAAAAAAGGAGCATATTAAAAATTTAAAAAGCGTCCATAATGCTGATTATTCTAAGTTATGTCCAAAATGTGGTGGGAAACTAGTTCAAAAGTCGGGAAAATATGGTTCGTTTTTAGCTTGTAGTAATTATCCTAAATGTCGATATACTAAAAATGTATAGAAAAATAATAAAAAATATGGTAATATGTATTTAGCAAGAAAACTTGCATACAATAAAAAAGGAAACATTAAGTTTGCAAATGTTGAATGTCTACCTGTTATTTTACAGCAGACATTTAATTCTTTTGAATTAAGTGTCTATTTTTTTATTACAACTATCAAAATGATAAGAAGAAATAAAATGATAGTAATGTATTTAAGAACTTTTATGATAAAGGTTCTTTTTTTCATTATACCAAACCTCCTCTCTAAAAAGATTAGAGGTAGACACTCAACAACTGATGCTCCAAATAAATTATAACAGCAAAGGATGTTATAACCAATACATTTGTTCGTGTATTTTGCTTTGTTGAAGAAAACCAATAAAAAAAATATTTCATAAATTAGTCTAGAAAAGAATTTAAAAATATGGTAATATGTATTTAGCAAGAAAGCTTGCATATAATAAAAAAGGGAACATTCAGTTTTGGTATGTTGAATGTCCTTCTTAATGGGTTTGGCACTCTAACATAGTAGAGTGTCTATTTTTTTATTGCTAAAACCAATAAGGTAGATAGTAATAGAATGATACATATGAACTTTAAAAACTTTAAAATGAAAGTTTTAGTTTTCATTAATATCTGCCTCCTTTCAAATTGGATTGGAGGATGACACTCAACAACTGATGTTCCAAATAAATTATAACAATAAAACAATTTACAATCAATGCATTTGTTCGTATAAATCGTATTTAGTTTAATAGATAAATGGAAAGCAAATTTTATAAATCAGTCTAGATAAATAATAAAAAATATGGTAATATGTATTTAGCAAGAAAACTTGCATACAATAAAAAAGGGAACATTCAGTTTTTCCGAGTTGAATGTCTACCCGTTATTTTAGTGGAGACATTTAATTCTTTTGAATTAAGTGTCTATTTTTTTATTACTAAAACCAATAAGGTTAAGAGTAGTAAAATGAGTGATATGTAACGAAGCAGTTTTATATGGTATTCGCGTTTTTTCAAATCTCTCAAACCTCCTCTCTATAAAGATTAGAGGCAGACACTCAACAACTGATGTTCCAAATCAATTATAACAGCAAATCAATTTACGACTAATACATTTGTTCGTATATTCTGAAATTTGCAAATACACTTAAAATTTGCTATAATACGCCACGATGTGAGGGAATGTTATGAAAAATATATTAAAAATTGTCCTTAGTATTTTAACAATTATATTATCGATTATTTGTATATTTACAATTAAAGGTTTAAATATGTTACCAAACAAATATTTTATTATATTTGTAAGTGTAATGATTTTATTTAATCTTATTGGTTTGCTTTTATATACAAAGAAAAAAGTGTTTAATATAATTGGTCTTATTATAAGTATAATAACAGTTGTTATTTCTGTAGTAGGTTATTATTATGGAAGTGAAACAATTGATTATTTGCGTCATGCTTTTAATAATGATTCTGTGGAAATAAGCGAATATGGAGTTTATGTTTTAAAAGATAAAATTCGTGATTTAGGATCAATTAAAAATTTTGGATACTTAAGTGAAGAAAACTCAGATGAGGCTTTAAAAGAATTAAAAAAGCAAGTAAATGCAAGTGAAAACGCTTATGATGATATGTATTCTTTGGCTCAAGATTTTTTGGACAATAAAGTCAATTCAATGTTACTTGATAAAACATATTATAATATGCTTGTTGATGAAAAAGAAATTGATGAAAGTAAGATTAATTTAATATATAGTTTTAATGTTGAAGTAAAAAAGAATGTGAAAAAAGATAGTTCAGTAGATGAACTTAAACCTTTTAATATTTTCTTATCTGGAAGTGATGCACGTAGTAATTATATTGCTAGTAAAACTAGAAGTGATGTAAATATGATTATAAGTGTTGATCCTAAAAATAAAAAAGTACTTTTAACAAGTATTCCAAGAGATTACTATGTATCAGTATATGGTAAAACGGGTTTAAAAGATAAACTTACACATGCAGGCATTTATGGTATAGATACAAGTGTTAAAACTGTTGAAAACTTGTTTGATATAAAGATTGATTATTATATTAAAGTCGGTTTTTCATCAGTTGTAGAGGTAGTTGATTTACTTGGTGGAATCGATATCGAAAGTGATAAAGCCTTCACAACTTATTGTGGTGATGGTGGAGCTATAAAAACAAATGTAAAAAAAGGGATGAATCATTTTAATGGTGGTGAGGCTCTAAGTTATGCTCGTGAAAGACATGCGTATGCTTTAGGAGATAGACATCGTATTTTAAATCAACAACAAGTATTAGAAGCCGTCATTTCTAAAATTACAACGGATAAATCAATACTTTTAAAGTATGATAAAACATTGTCGTCTTTAAGCAAATTGTATAAAACTAATATTCCTAGTGATCTTATATCGTTACTTGTAAAGAATCAACTTGAAGATATGAGTGCTTATAAAATAGAAAGACAAAGTGTATCAGGATCGGATGCATCAATGAATACTTATACAGCACCTAGTAAAAAAAGATATGTAATGATTCCTTATGAAAAGGATGTAAAAAGAGCAAGTGAAAACATTAAGAAATATGCTTAATGTTTTTTCTTGTTTTAAATTCGTATGTAATGTATAATTATTCTAGATTGGATGGTAATTATGAAAAAGTTAAAATTATTACTAATAAATATGTTTAATGGCTTTTGCATGGCATTAGCTGATTCAGTTCCTGGAGTATCAGGTGGAACAATTGCTTTTCTTCTAGGTTTTTATGATGAGTTTATAAATTCTTTAGATGATTTATTTAGAGGAAATATGGATTCAAAGAAGAAAGCATTTATATTCTTAATAAAATTAGGATTAGGTTGGGTAATTGGTTTCTTACTTGCTGCAACAATACTTTCAAATATGTTTACAAGTAAGATATATGAAATGAGTTCATTATTCTTAGGATTTATAATATTCTCAATTCCTCAAGTTATTAAAGAAGAAAAGGATTCTGTAAAAGGACATTATAAAAATATTATATTCTTGATATTAGGAGCAATACTAGTAGCTGGAATAAGTTATTTCACAACTCATTCTAGTTTAGGTGTTGATGTTAATAACTTAAGTCTTTTCAACATTTTATATATATTCTTTGCAGCAGCTATTGCAATCACAGCTATGGTCTTACCTGGTATAAGTGGTTCGACATTGCTATTGATATTTGGATTATATATTCCAATAATTGGTGCAATAAAGAAATTTATTAGTTTTGATTTTTCAGTATTTCCTTTGCTTGTGATATTTGGTTTAGGTGTTTTATTTGGTATTGTTGCATTTGTAAGAATACTAAAAAATTGCTTAAATAACCACAGAAGTAAAACCGTATATTTTATTTTGGGAATGATGGTTGGTTCTCTATATGCAATAATTAATGGACCAACTACTTTAGAAGTTCCAATGGAAATGATGACATTTAAAACATTTAATATATTATTTTTTATAATTGGTGCTTTAATAATAGTTTTATTAGAAGTATTGAAAAGAATGATGATGAAGAAAGATTAATTCTTTCTTTTTAAAATGGAGGGTATATGGCAAATATATTTGATTATATAAAAAATTATGGAGATAAGACTTTTTCTGAAAAAGGTTTTAATGAAGTAGATAATTTAATATTTTCATCTCTTGCATATATTGATTATAAAGATATCTTGGTGCATAAAAAAATTAGTATAAACGCTTGTGCAACAGAGTATTTTGAGCATCACACAAAAAAAGAAATAAAAGGTTTTGTTTTAGCTGCAAGAGATGCGACAGAAGTTCTTAAAAGTATTAAAGATACTAAAAGATATAAAGATTTAATGTTATATAATTATACTTATCAATATAGTAATGATCTACAATTTTCATGTTTATTTATTGATATTGATAAAAATCTTACTTATATTTCTTTTGAAGGAACTGATGATTTAGTAAGTGGTTGGAGAGAGGATTTTGAACTTGCATATAAGTTTCCAATTGCATCTCAAAAAGCGGCTATTAAATATATAAATTCTCATATTTCTCCTTTTTCTTTAAGAAAATATATTATTGGAGGGCATTCTAAAGGTGGTAATATTGCTCTTGTTGCTGCAATGTATGCAAATCCTTTAATAAGAAATAAAATTAAAAAGGTCTATAGCAATGATGGCCCTGGTATTTTAAAACGTGAGATTGAATCTAAAGAGTATAAGAGAATTTTACCTAAATATGAATTAATAATTCCAGATTCCAGTGTTGTTGGACTTTTATTACGTCATAAAAATGGCTATGTTGTTGTAAAATCTACAAATAAAGGAATAATGGCTCATGAGTTGACAAGTTGGATGGTTGATGAGGATTATTTTAAAAGAGTTAAGCTTTCGATGTTTAGTAAAAGAGTTGATAAAAGTATAACTGAATGGTTAGAAACATATGATTTGGAAACTCGTGAGAATTTTGTTAAAGATTTATTTTCTATATTTGAACGTGCAAATATTACATCACTTTTAGAACTTAAAGGAAGAAACCTAAAAAATGTATTAGCTATATTAAAAGAAAGTACGAAATTAAGTCCAGAAAGTAAGAAAATGGTAAGTGATTTGATAAGATTTATTGTTTTATATATCAATACAGATGTTGATGATTAGTTTTACACATCAGCATTTTTTTATGTATACTTTTATTTATGATATGGTATAATAAACGTAAGAATAGAAGGAATGTTTATGGAATTTACAACTAGGCGTTTAATTATTAAAAAATTTATCCCAGAATATATTTCTCTTATGTATGAAACATGGGGAAGTGATCTGGATGTTTTAAGATACATTCCTGAAATGAAAGATATTCATACTGAGGATGATTTTACCTATTATATTATGCGAGCTTATAAAGATGAATATTTGATTAGATCGGTTATTCAAGAAAAAGATACTAATAAGATTATTGGTTACGTATTTCTTTATCAAGAGGATAGTAGAAGTAAATCAGTTAATATATTCATTGAAAAATCTCATTGGGGAAAAGGCTATGGAACCGAAGTATTAAAAAGTGTTATAAGGGAAATGAAGAAAATTCATTTGGAATGTTTATATGCTACATGTGATGGCAGAAATATTGGTGCTAAGATGATGTTTGAAAAGGCCGGTTTTGAACTTATTGATACGATAAAAGATTATAGAAAAGATATTGAAGGTAATATAGGAGATGAACTTCTATATGAACTTGAACTTGATTAAAAAGAGTACTTTAAAAATGTACTCTTTTATTATATAATATTTTCGTGATGTTTATGGAAATGTTAAGTGAAGAATTAATAAAAAAAATAAGTAAGTCTAAAGGTGAAGACGAATGGATGCTTGAATTTAGACTTAATTCCTATAGAAAGTTTTTAGAACTTGAAAATCCGGATTTTGGTCCTAAAATAGAACTTGATTTCTCAAAGTTGAATTATTATAAAAAAGAAGGCAATTTAACAAATGATTGGAATAATGTAAGATGTGACATTAGAAATAAGTTTAAAACTTTAGGAGTAATAGATGCTGAAAAAGAGCATTTAAGCGGAGTATCAAATCAGTTTGAAAGTGAAGTAATATACCATAATGGACGCGATGAAATACAAGAAAAAGGTGTAATATTTTTATCAACTGATGAAGCTTTAAAACAATATCCTGATCTTTTTAAAGAATATTTTAATAATCTTGTTAAGTATGATGAAAATAAGTATACAGCTTTAAATGGAGCTTTATGGAGTGGAGGATCATTTATATATATTCCTCCTTATACTAAACTTGATAGACCTTTACAAAGTTATTTTAGAATAGAATCATCTTCTTTAGGTCAATTTGAAAGAACAATAATTATTGTTGATGAAGGTGCAGAACTTTCTTATATTGAAGGATGTACAGCTAAAAGTTATTCAGTGTCTTCGCTTCATGCCGGAGTTGTTGAAATCTATGTAAAACGTGGAGCTAAATGTAAGTATTCAACAATTCAAAACTGGAGTAAAGATGTATATAATTTGGTTACTAAAAGAGCAATCGTAGAAGAAAATGGTGTAATGGATTGGGTTGATGGTAATGTTGGAAGTGGAGTTACTATGAAATATCCTTCTTGTATATTACTTGGAGATAACTCTGTTGGTAATTCTATTTCTATCGCCTATGCTAAAGAAAATCAACATTTAGATGCTGGTGCTAAGATGATACATGTCGGTGCTAATACTAGAAGTAATATTGTTTCAAAGAGTATTGCTGATGAGAATGGAATTGCTAATTATCGTGGAAAAGTAAAAATTGCTGAAAGTGCTAAGAACTCATATGCTTCTATCAAATGTGATACAATTCTTTTAAGTGATAACGCTATAAGTGATACATATCCAATTAATGAAGTTAATAATGACTCAAGCAAGCTTGAACACGAAGCAACAGTTTCTAAAATAAGTGAAGAAAAGATGTTTTATTTAAGAAGTAAAGGATTAACGGAAAATCAAGCAAAAGAGATGTTAATCATGGGATTTATAAGTGATTTTAAGAAAGAATTACCTATGGAATACGCTGTTGAATTAAACCGTTTAATGAAAGAAATTTAAAAAAAATTGAAAAAAATGTTAAAACTACCAAACTTTAAAATTGGTAGCTTTTTTTTGACAGATTTTTACGTTTTGCATATAAATCGATACAGATATTAAAAATCTGACCCTCCAAATTTAAAATTTTGCGTTTTTACAAGAAATAGGCCTTTGTGATAGGCTAAAAACCATGAAAGGAGGGAAGAAAATGCATAACGTTGTTTACTTAATTGGAAGACTTACAGAAGATCCAACTCTTAAGAATATTGGCGATGAAAAAGACATGCTTACAATTAATTTAGCTGTTCAAAGAAGCTATAAAAATGAAAATGGTTTATATGAAACTGACTTCATAAGATGTATTCTTTGGAATGGTATAGCTAAGAGCACAAGTGACTATTGCCATAAAGGTGATTTAGTTGGTGTTAAAGGTCGTCTTCAAACAAGAAAGTATAAAAATGAGCAAGAAGAAGAAAAATATATAACTGAAGTAATTGTTGATAAAGTTTCTTTTTTAGCAAGTAAAAGAGAAGCTGAATAAAATGAAAACATTTTCTCACCAAGTATGATAGAAATATCATACTTTTTTTGATAAAATTAACAAGGTGATGTTATGAAAAAAAATAAACTTGTTTTGTTTGATTGGGGAGGAATAGTTGAAAAACACGCCGGAAAAAATGGAATGTATCAACAATTTGATGGGTTTTTAAGTGAACTTGGATTACTAGGCAAAACAAATTTAAGAGAATATTCTTTATCATCTAAAGCATCTATTAAAGATATTGAATTTGTATTTAAAGATCTATGTAGTAGATTTAATTTAACTATTACTTTTGAAGAATTTTTAAATATCTATTATAAGTATTATGATAAGATTGAATATTTTAAAGATGTAAGTGAATATGAAAAGAGCTTAAAGGACAAGTGTTTTATTGGAATTCTTTCTAATCTTTCTGTGCTTGATAAATCACGAATTGATAAACAACTTAATTTAAGCGAATATGATTATGTCTTTTTATCCTTTGAAATTGGTGAAGTAAAACCTAATAAAAAAATATATGAATATGTTTTAAATAATGTTCCATTTAAAGGGTGTGATATATTATTTTTAGATGATGCTGAACCTAATATAAATGCTGCTTTATCTTTAGGAATAAATGCATGCTTAGTAAAAGGAGAAGATTTGGATAATATAAAATTATGTGTAAATAAGTTTTTAGATGAATAAAAAACTTTCATATATGATATAATGAATTAAGCGAAAGAAGGATATTTATGGAAATTTTAAAAGCTATATTATTTGGTATAGTTGAAGGAATTACTGAGTGGCTTCCGATATCAAGTACGGGGCATATGATTCTTTTAAATGATTTCATTCATTTAAATGTTACGAGTGAATTTTATAAGTTATTTGAAGTTGTTATTCAACTTGGAGCTATACTTGCAGTAGTTATACTTTATTTTAAAAGTATTTGGCCTTTTAACAAAGAAAAAGAAGAAAGAAAAGAAACTTTTTCACTTTGGGGTAAAATCTTAGTTGCTTGTGTTCCAGCAGCAATTATTGGTCTTTTATTTGATGATTGGTTTGATGCTCATTTTTATAACAGCATTGTTGTTTCAATAATGCTTATTCTTTATGGTATTATCTTTATTGTTTTTGAAAAAAAAAATATTGGTAGTAAACATACAAAAAGTTTAAAAGATATTACTTATAAACAAGCTTTAGTTGTAGGACTTTTTCAGGTGCTTGCGTTAATTCCAGGAACTAGTAGAAGTGGAGCAACTATTGTTGGTGGATTGCTTATTGGACTTGAAAGAAAAACTATAGCTGATTTTACATTTTTACTTGCTATACCGGTAATGGCAGGAGCAAGCTTACTTAAAGTGATTAAATACATCAAAAATGTTGGACTTGTTTTTGCATCAGGAGAACTTATGATTTTAGGAGTCGGTTCTTTAGTTGCCTTTATTGTAAGTATTATTGTTATTAAATTCTTACTTTCTTATATTAAAAAGCATGATTTCCAAGCATTTGGATGGTATAGAATTGTTCTTGGAATAATTGTTCTTTTATACTTTTTAGTACTTAAATAGACTTGTTTGAAACAGGTCTTTTTTATATAATAAATATGAATGGAGTGGGTAAAAGTGATTGCTGTTGTTACTGGTGGATGCAAAGGATTAGGAGAGGTCTTTACTAAGTATTTACTTTCTTTAGGTTATAAAGTTTATGCGATTTATAATAAAAGTGTTGATAACGCTTATATTATGGAAAATGAATATGATAATTTAAGATGTATAAAATGTGACATTAGAAAAGAAAGTGAAGTTGATAATACTTTTTTTAATATAGATGATATAGATATACTTATAAATAATGCGGCCATTTCAAAAGATGAAGATATATTTGAAAAAAGTGGAAAAGATTTTTTAAGTGTTTTGGAAACTAATGTTGTGGGAACTTTTTTAGTCACTAAGTATGCATTACCTAAAATGAGTGAAAACGGAGTAATTATTAATATCAGTTCAAATAATTCTTTGGATAATTTTAATCCAATTAGTATTGATTATGATGCTTCTAAAGCAGGAGTAAATATGTTAACAAAAGATTTTGCAGTTGTTACTGATAGAAAAGTGATTGCTTATGCTCCAGGTTGGATAAGTACTGAAGAAGTAGTAAATATGAATCAAGATTTTTTAAGAATAGAAATGGAAAAAGTCAGTCAAAAGAAATTGATTGATCCAGAAGATTTAGTTAAATATATAATAAGTGATGCTGAAAAACGTGAAAGCGGAGAAATTGTGGAGGTAAAAAATTTATGACAAGAGATGAAATAAAAAAATTAGTTGTAGAATGTGAAAATGAATTAACAAATGAATTTAAAGAAATTGATGATAATAAATTTTTCTTTAGTGAACAAGTGTTGAATAGTTTTAAAAAACATAATTTAAGTGAAAATGCTTTTAATTCCACTACTGGTTATGGATATAATGATTTAGGTAGAGAAATTATTGAGAAAGTTTATGCTGATATTTTTAAAAGTGAAAGTGCTGTTGTTAGAAGTCAATTTATATCGGGTTCTCATGCTTTAAATGTTACATTTTTTGCTCTTTTAAGACCAGGAGATTTACTTCTTTCAATAAGTGGATGTCCATATGATACTTTACATGAAGTTATTGGAATAAAAGAAAACCCAAGTTCACTTGCATCTTTTAATATAAAATACGATGAAATAGACTTAGTTAATGATGATTTTGACTATGAGGCAATTGAGTCTTATTTAAAGAAAACTAAAGTTAAAGTTATTGAAATCCAAAGAAGTAAAGGTTATTCAACAAGAAAATCTTTGAGTATTGAAAAGTTAGAAAAAGTAATTAAATTAATAAAGAATATTGATAAGGATATTATAGTTATGGTTGATAACTGTTATTGTGAATTTGTTGAAAGAAAATCTCCAATTGAAGTTGGAGCTGATGTTGCCGTTGGTTCTTTAATAAAAAATTTAGGTGGAGGTATTGCACCTAATGGAGCTTATGTTGTTGGAAGAAGTGATTTAATTAAATTGGTAGGCGAAAGACTTACACTTCCTGGAGAAGGATTAGAAGTTGGACCAACGCTTGGAATAAATAAACAAATTTTAGAAGGCTTATTTTTTGCACCAAGTGTTGTTGCTTCCTCTTTAAAAACAGCAGTTTTAACAAGCAAAGTTATGGAAAACCTTGGATATGATGTTGAACCAAAATACAATGATCATAGATGTGATATTGTTCAAAATATTATATTTAGAGATAGAGAAAAATTAATAAAATATGTTCAAGGTGTTCAATATGGATCTCCAATTGATGCAAACGTTACAGCAATTCCTTGGGATATGCCAGGTTATACAGATCAAGTTATAATGGCCTCAGGTTCATTTACTCAAGGTTCAAGTATCGAGTTTTCATGTGATGCTCCAATAAGAGAGCCATTTATAGCATATCAACAAGGTGGATTAACTTACGAGTATGGTAAGCTTGGACTTATAAGTGCAATAGAAAATTTAGAAAAGTAGAGCAAGTTTTGCTCTTTTTTTTTGAAAATAATTAGTTTCAATGAACAAAACTGCCCAAAATATCAAAAAAATTTAATGAAAAAAATTTTTATTAAATAAAAATAGTTTAGATTTATAGAGTTATACATTTTGTGTAACTTTTTTAATTGATATGAATATTTAAAACTAACTTTACACGCCTAAAAATAAAGTTTATATATTACAACAAATATGTAGTATAATTAAAAATAGGATAGGTGTGTGAAATTAGGTGAAAAGAAAAAATGTAAGTTAAAATTTCTTAAAGTGTAAAAAAAATTTGAAAAATTTGTGTAAACCCTCCAAAACTCCTTGAAAATCGGGGGGGGTATTATAAAATGAAATAGTAGAAAGTAGGTAAAAATATGAAGAAGAAAAGAATGCTTATTGTAACAATATTACTAATGGCAATTGGATTTGCAGCAATCTCAACAACATTAGTAATAAATGGAAATGCAAAAGTAAGCGAAAATGAAGATGACTTCTCAGTTATCTTTACAGCAGCAAGTCTAGATGGAAAAGATGTATATTCAACAGTTGTAGATGATACAAAAAAGATAATAACATTTGAAACAAGTGAATTAAAAACACTTAATCAAACAAGTATCTTAACTTACGAAGTAACAAACAACTCGAGCAATTATGATGCAAATGTAAGTGTAACATGTGTACCAAAGGAAGGAACAACAGCAAAATATACAAGTATCAAAAATAAACTAGAAAATGATGCAACAGTAGTTAAAGCAAAAAGTTCAGTAAATGGAACATTAACTGTTAACTTAGATAAAACATCAACCGAAGAAGTAAGTGAAGAATATACATGTAAGTTAGAATTTAATGCCGTAGAAAGAGATACATTAGGTAGTAGTGAACCAATATATTATTATGAGTTTGGAACACCAACAACATCAAGTGCAACAGATTATACAACACTAGGAAAAAATGTATTTGTAAGATTAGGAACAGATGATTCAAAAGGTGTATGTATAAATGATAATGGATTATTTTGTATAAAAACAAATGATTATGATAATTCAGTTTTAGCATTAAAGAATCATTTTGGAGAATCAGCTTGTGATGACTTTGATTCTTACTTCAGCTGCGGCTCTCCTGCGTTCGACTGCACTGCTGATTCAAATGGCACTATGCATTGCATTGATAACTCAACTGGTGAGTACTGCACTGTGGACTCGGCTGGTTCTGTCAATTGCAACTAGTCTATCCCCAAGAAAACCCAATATACTTTGTTTAATTAGTAATATTTTAAATTGAAGATTTGAAAACAAGAATATTCCGTGTGGAAACACAAAATATATGCAGTAAATGAAAATTAGATTATAAATATAATGTTTGTTTTCTATTTTATGCTTTTTTTAGTTGAGACGTAATTTTAAAATATTATGTCTCTTTTTTTTTATATCTTTTTAGTGTATACTTATAATAAGTGGAGTTGGTTAAAGTGCGTAGAAAAAAACTATATATAACTTTAGTTTGTTCATTTATTGTTGCTACAATTTTAAGTGTGTTTATTCTACTTAATAGTAATAAAATTTTAACTAATTTTAAGATTATAAGTGTAGATAATAATATGCGAGAATATACTGTAAAGTATGAACGAGTTAAAGCAGCTGTTAATTATCGTATAACTATATATGATCAAAATGATATAAAAATATATGATGAGATATTTGATTCTAATGTGGCTAAGTTTAATCTAAATAATCTTGAATATGATAACACGTATTCTTTAATGGTATATGCAATTGATAAATCAGGTGAAACTCGTCCTGCTAAAAGTGAATATAAATTTAAATGGGATGAAGCAAGCATGGAATATGATTCTACAATCTTAAATGATGAAGATTTATATTTAACTATTGATGGTGATTTACAAAATAAACATTATAAAATAGAATGCCTTTTTAATGATGATGTTAAACTAAGTGAAGATCTGACCAAAGATGAATACGTTGTTAGTAAGAGTATCTATCAAGGATTATCCGGTGTTTTAAAAGTTCAAATTAAATCTGGTGAAAAGATTGTTGATGAGCATAGTTTTTATAACAATATGAATCCTATAAGTGATGTAACTGTTACTTCCATTGAAGATAATTCTATTCTTAAATATAATGACGTGTATTTGGAGTTTACTGGTGGAGATAATTCTGAAAGTACTGAGATAAAGATTTATGAAAATAAAAAACTTATTAAAACAAGTTCTACAACTAAGAAAAAAGTTATTTTATCTAAAGATTTATTTAAAACTGGATTAAATTATAAAATAGAAGTTATTCCTACTGTTGGTGAATATAAAAAAGAAGCAAGTGTTAATTTTCAAATGAGTGAAAAAGAACAATTAAAACCGGTTTATATTTCTAATAATTGGAATCATATAAAACGTGGAACTAAAATTACTTTAGCAAGTCCTGATAAAGATGCAACTATTTATTATACGTTAGATGGAAATAATCCAGAAAGTTTTGGTATTCCTTATAAAGAACCTATCACGATTAATGAAAGTGTTACATTAAAAGCAGTTGCTGTAAGTGATAATAAAACAAATAGTATCATTAAGACATATAACATTGACGTAAGTGATATGGCTCAATTAAAGGTGTATATAAGTCCTTCAAATCAATCTAAAAACTTTGGAGTTAAAGAAGCTCTTTACACTAATGAAAGAGATGAAATGAATGATTTATCCAATTATATAGTTGAAAGACTTGAACGTTTTGGCGTAAAAATAAAAAGAAATAATTCTAGTGGAAATATCAATTTATGGTTAAAAGAAAGCAATTATTTTGGTGCTAATTTGCATATTGCAATTCATTCTAATGCATCAGTTGATCATACTTCTCGTGGTATTGAAACTTGGATTCATTCAGAGAATAGTGATACTTATAGTCTTGCTAATTTAATTCAAAAAGATTTAGTAAGCATATATCCAGATAAAGATGAAGCATATGCTGATCGTGGTGTAAAATATGCGAATGGAGCTTTAGGAGAAGTAAATGATAATTATCTTCCATTTGGAATTTTAGTTGAAGTTGCACATCATGATTATTATGAAGATGCTTTATGGATTATGCAAAATAAAAAATTAATTGGTTATAATATAGCTGATTCAATATTAAAATATTATCAAATTATAGAATGATTTATCTACTTTTGTCGAATCTATTGAACTTATAAAATTTAAGTAATATAGTTTAATTGGTGAACATATGAAAAGGGTAAATAGAATACTTGATTCAATGATAAGTGATATTGATAAAGTGAAATTAGGGTTGTATGAAGCTTCTACTAAAAGAAAAAAGTAGAAGCTTTTTTTGCAAAAGTGTGATAAAATCACGTAAAATATTTGCAAAAGTGTGATGAAAGTGTATAAGGTTCCTGCAAAAGTGTGATTTTATAAAAAATATTGTGATATACTAGATATAGGTGATGCATATGAAAAGAAAAATAATGAGCAATCTTATAGAATGGAAGAATAGTAAAAATCGTAAGCCTTTAATTTTAAAAGGGGCAAGACAAGTTGGGAAGACCTATATTTTAAAAGAATTTGGTAATAAATACTATAATAATGTTGCATATTTTAATTTTGATCATGATAATGGTTTATACAGTTTGTTTGAAAACAGTAAAAGTCCGAGCAGAATAATTGAACAACTATCTTTAGTAAATGGCTTAAAGATTGAAAAGGGAAAAACTTTAATAATATTTGATGAAATACAAGAATGTCCTGACGCACTTAATTCTTTAAAATATTTTTGTGAAGATGAACCGGAATATCATATTGCTTGTGCTGGTTCTTTACTTGGCATAAGACTTTCTAAAACATCTTTTCCAGTTGGTAAAGTGGATTTTTTAAATTTATACCCAATGACTTTTAGTGAATTTTTAGAAGCCGATGGTCGTGGAAATCTTGTAGAATTTATGAAAACCATTCATAACATTGAAAACATCCCTAAAATATTTGAGGATGAGTTGATTGAAAAACTTAAAATTTATTATATTGTTGGTGGTATGCCAGAGGTTGTTTATTCTTGGGTTAATGAGAAGGATATTGAAAGAGTAAATTATATTCAACAAAATATTTTAGATTCATATTCTAGTGATTTTTCTAAACATACAGAGGCAAGTGAAGCAAATAAAATATCTTTAATCTGGAATGGAATTCCATCTCAACTTGCTAGAGAAAACAAAAAGTTTGTTTATCAAGCTGTTGCAACAGGAGCTAGAGCTAGAGAATATGAAGGTGCTTTGAATTGGTTAAATGATGCTAATTTAATCTATAAATGCTATAATGTCAGCAAATGTGATTTTCCGTTAATTGCCTACAATGATTTAAGTGCTTTTAAAATATATATGAATGATATCGGTCTTTTAAGAAAAATGTCTAATTTAGATAGCAGTATAATTATAAATGGAAATAAATTATTCGAGGAATTTAAGGGCTCTTTTACAGAAAATTATGTTTGTCAAACTTTGATTAGCTTGTTTGGCAATTCATTAAATTATTTTACTTTTGATAGAAATGAAATTGACTTTATTATTCAATATAAAAATGAAATTATTCCAATAGAAGTTAAATCTAATAAAAGCACTAATAATAATAGTTTGACTAAATATTGTGATAAATATAAGCCACAAAAATGTTTAAGATTTAGCCTTAATAATTTAAAACAAGATGGAGCTATTATAAATGTTCCATTATACTTTATTGAATATGTTGAGAATATTTTATAAACTTATACAACCAATTGACAATAAGCTTAAAAAATAATAAAATTATAAGTGTTAAGAAGAAAA
>CAKOPW010000003.1 GCA_934101115.1 uncultured Bacilli bacterium
CATCTATAACATTTGATGTAGTCAAAAACGAGCAAGATTAAATTCTTGCTTTTTTAATGAAAAAAATACCAGATTACACTGGTATTATTACTTTTTCTATTTACCACTTCTTTGGTCATTTATGGTTTTAATAATAACTTCATATCTATTTAGTATATCATCTGAAAGAATCGATTCTATAGCAGGTATACTAGCATCCATCATCAAATCAACTGATCTATCCAATAAAATATTATGGATTTCAAGTGACTCATCATGAGTTACAATATTCAGATTTTCATGTCCATAATAATAACTAACCCACTTAATCAATGCATTAAGAACTTTCTCATAGTCGTTTTTTGCTAGTTTTAATGATTTTAAGTTAATAGCAATTGTTAACTTACCTATAATATCTGCAAAGTCTGTAACCAATACTTGACTAATCATAAAATCCCGCTAACTTTCCCTCTATAATTTTTTAAATATTCGTTAATTTTACATTTTCTCATAAAGTATACTTATTTCTTAAGATTCCTCCAATTCCTTTGTTTCTTTATATTCATAATTTAATCTATTTTGTTTAGTAACAATAGATTCTCCCAAATTTCTTTCTATATCTTCTCTTGCAACTTTTGCTGCATGTCCACCCATTCTAGCAATTTCTTTATTTGGTTCTAAACCTTGTGGTTTATGTTTCTCTGCTAGTCTTTTTGCGGTTTCTTCTGATAAATCAGTTAATATTATTTCAATATTATCCATATTGTCTCTCAAAGACTCTTTACGAAGTCCTTTATATTGTTTATATTCTTTTGCAGTCATACCTGACCACTCTTTATAAATTTCATTAGTTAATATTGCAAATTCTTTACCTTCAGTTATACCGTTTTCTTGCCAAATATCAGTTAATTCTTTTCTATCTTGAATTCCTTTTAATCTTTTTGAAATCCATTTTTCATCATAACCTTTTGCACGATATATATCTATTGCTCTTTGTGCTGCAAGTGATGGATCAAATACTTCATCTATTCTTTCACTTCCTAATTTAGCTAACCAGACTTTTACTGGTTCTGCATTTTTACTAGGAATTGATTCAATTATTCTAAATATTCCTTCTATATCAACAACATCTGTCAATCTATATTTACCATCTTGAGCTTTTAATTTCAACTGGTGACAATTTGTCACCGTTTCATTACCTTCTTCTTTTAATCGTTGTTTTAATTTATTCCAATACTTTCTACTATCCTTACTTTCCGAAATTACTCCGACTATATCGACAACACTGATATAATATTTTTCATCTTCTTTATCCCATACAGTTCTTATTGTCTCATTATTAAATATTTTATTAATTAAATGCATTTTATCTTGATTCATTTATAACCTCCTCTTTTATTTCAAATTTAAATAACTCAATAACATCTTTACATTTTTTTCATTGTATCCTGTTTACTAATATCTTATTGTTAGATAATTATTTTTTTATTACTAATACACCAAATCTATAAAAGTCATTACAACGTCTTTTATACCCATTTTTTCTGCGTACAAAGATAGCTTGTTGAGATCTTTATCATTTCTTTTTAAATACTCTCTTACACTATATTTAATAAGTTCTAAATCTATTCTATTTTTAGATCGAATAATATCACATATACATCTTTCAACGTCATATGCTTTAACTTTATTACCCATAGGAGTTTTCACTTCAACAAGACCAAGTTCATAAATATCATTATCAACATAAAACACATTGTGTTTTCTTAAGTGAATACTATTATAGTTTCTCTTTACAGTTATATCATAGACTCCACTTGGATCTTCTAAAGATAATCCATGAAAATATAAAGCTGTCATATGAGAAAATATAACATTAGGCATACTTAAACAAAAAATATAATAATCATCTTCATTTCTTTTAGTATCAATATAAATACCTGATGCCACTTTTTTTATAATACCTTTATCCTGCATAATTGAAAGATACATTCTGTGTATATCAAACATATCAAGTTCTTTTGAAGTAATATATCCATTATTTCTTTTCATAAGTTCTTCAATAATTTCAATATTACTCTTATCTTGAAACTCCTTTATAGTTAACTTTTCCATATAGCACCTCTTGACTTTTCTACTTAAACAATATCACATTACGTGAAAAAGTCAAGCAAAAATTATTTATACTAGCAAAAAAAATACCAGATTACGCTGGTATTATTAATTCTTTTCCTATACTTAAAACATTACTAGTTAAGTTATTAGCAACTTTTATAGCATCAACTGTTGTATTATATTTTCTTGCTATTGAATATAATGTATCCCCTGATTTTACTATATGTGTTTTTACATCAAAACTGCTAGGTATAATAAGTTTTTGTCCAATTGATAAGGTATCTGATTTTAAATTATTAAGTTCTTTAATTTTGCTAACCGTTGTACTATATTTTTTAGCTATTGAATAAAGAGTATCACCTTTCTCAACTACATACGCATTAGTGGTTTGATCCTTCTTTTGGTCGTTAACTAATAATTTTTGATTAACAGAAATCATATTACTTTTTAAATTGTTCAAATCTTTTAACTTATCAACAGTTATTCCATATTTTTTAGCTATCGAATATAATGTGTCACCCGACTTAACAGTATAGTAATCTAGATCATCTTTGGAGTAACCAATATAATCTAGAAGAGCTTCTAAAGTTGCATATGCATAACGTTCATAATTTTTCTTTAATTTAGCTGCATCTTTAGTATTATCCAAAAAGCCATATTCTACAATTATTGATTCATAAGGATCTGTATCTCTTAAAATAAAGTAATAATCTTTGTTCGGATTAGATGTTCCACGTTTTTGATAGTATTTCCTAATTGTTTGACCATTTTTAGCAAGCTCATTTAACACTTTAGAGGATAAAGTTTCATTATTACGAAGAGCATAAATTACTTCAGCACCTTCAGCACCTCCTAAGTGCCCTTGCCTCTGGCAAAGCTAAACATTTCTTTTTAATATTTTTGTATATATTTATCAATTTCCTGAAATCAAGAAACTGATATAATAAATTACTATTGTTAATTTTATCAATACTTAATCCTTTTTTATTTGTTCATTTTTCCTACCTTTTTTTCCATAAGGATTACGAATCGGATATCTGTCTTCATATGTAAAGTTACTTTCTGGAATAACATCATATTTATATTTAATTATGATATTTCTATCTTTATCAATTTGAATTTTCTCAATTAGCATATCATATAATTCTTTTTTTGATTTTTTTAAATTTAGTAATTCCTTAATCTTTTTAGTATAGTCTGGAAGAATATTAGAACTATTTTTAAGTCTATATACTTCCATTTTTTGCTTTTCAATTTTATCATTAATTTCTTTCAATTTATCATCATATTCTTTTGATAATTCTTTATACATTTCAGCAGAAATAACTTCTTCACATCTATCTTCATAAAGTGTTGACAATCTCTTTGTTAGCTTATTTTTTTCTACCTCATATTTTTTTATTACTTTATAAATTTCATCTGTACTTTCACCTACTTTTTTAGTAACTTCAGAACTTAATTTTTTTATATCTAATTTTTTTATATGATAATTTATATCCCTATCTATAACTTCTAACAATTGTTCTTCTAAATAATCATAAGGATAAAAATGAGGATAACATCTAACTCTTATTGGATCCCTAGAATATCTATTACAATTAATTTCCCAATAGTCTCTCTTACTTCTATAATAAATAGATAATCTATTGCCACATTCTGCACAATATATTTTGCCTTCTAGCAATCTTTTAGGTCTATTTACTTTAATATGATAATTTCTATCTTTGTTTTTCTTTATTAATTGGCAATATTCAAATGTTTCCTTATCAACTAACGCTTCGTGTGTATTTTCAACTATATCCCATAATCTTTCATCTAATGTTATTTTCTTTTTTGATTTATAGTTAACCTTTGTTTGAGTATGCTGAACCATATCACCAGTATAGATTCTATTTTCTAAAATTTTTCTAACCGTAGATATATTCCATTTAGTAGCATCAATCAATCTTGAAGAGTATGCAGTTTTTTTATAAGCACTCGGTGTTGGTACACCCTCCTCATTTAATCTAGTTGCTATTTCTGATGGTCCAATTCCATTTGCTCTCCATTTAAATATATTCTTAACTGTTGGTGCCGTATCTGGATTAGGTATAAGATGACCTTTATCTTCTGGATCTCTCATATATCCATAACTTGGTAAGCTACCAATAAACTTACCTTTCTTCCTTTTTTCATTTAAGACATTTCTTATCTTCACTGAATTTTGTTTACTATAATAATCATTACAAGCAATTATGAATGTTGAAGAATCATTACTAGCTTGATTTTTAAAACTATCATAAGATTCTAATATAGATATAAATCTTATATTATTCTCAGGAAAATATGTTTCAATATAATATCCTGTCATAACATGATCTCTACCTAATCTTGATAAATCTTTAACAATAACACAGTTTATTTTTTTATCTTTAATATCTTCCATTAATCTTTGAAAACCAGGTCTATCAAAATCAGTACCAGAAAAACCATCATCTACATATTCATTTACTAAATTGTAATTATGACATTTGACATAATCTCTTAATAATTCTTTTTGATTTACAACACTTTCACTATCAGATTCGTATTTTTTATCTTTGTCTCTATCTTCTTGAGATAATCTTATATAAATTCCAACATTAAAATCTATATCATTCAAGTAATTATTATACATTTTTACCTCCAATCTTAATTACTCGATTGATATTAAGACAATAAAATAATAACACTTGAATAAAAATTAAACAAAACTGCGATTTATCAAGTATTTAAGTTTTGCCTTTCTTTCATAATTTCATCTATAAGATATCTCAAAATAAGATCTTCAAAAGTTATCTTTTTATTAATATTTTCATTCATAACAACACCCATTAAAATAATATGTTCTCATCATTAAAACATTCATTTGTTATATTAAATGCTTTAATAATACCAATATCTAGTTTTTTAATTTCTTCTTTTGTTAATGAGTCTACATAAGATATTAATCTTGATTTATCTAATACTCTGATTTGTTCTAATAGTGCTATTGAATTATGTTTTATATGCACAGATTTAACTAGTACATGAGTTGGTAAATGTGGTTTAGACTTAACCCTACTTGTTAAAGGTGCCACTAATACTGTTGGACTATATTTATTTCCAATATCATTTTGAATAATTACAACTGGTCTAGTTCCATTTTGTTCACTTCCAACAATAGGATCTAAAAAAGCGTAATAAATATCTCCCTTATTTATCGTATTCATCTTTAATCTCAACCCTATATATAGTTTTTGGTCTTGTATTATTAAATAAAGACCTCAAATTCAAATTATTATTTTTATCTAAATAATTATCAATCAATTTTTGTACATCAGCCTTAGCCTTTTTCATACTCGTTTGAGTATGATCCATAGTTATTTCATATTCAACTTTTACAGTTACTCTATATCTTTTTTTCATCTTAAAAATCCTCCTATGTAAAAACACAGAATTTCTCCTGTGTCTAATATTTCTTTATTTTTATAACTGACATTTTTCTAAGTACCTTCAGCTGAGGATTTCATCAAACGATTGAAAAGCTATTTCAATCTCACAGGAATTTCACCTTTCCGAGGTTCTCTCCGAACTGTCTCCATTGCTTTAGACTGTGGCTAGACAGGAGTATCTTTAATTCTATTATTAGTCATCGCAAATTAAATGCTATTTAATTTTATAACCAAATATTAATCGACAAGCGTATTTGTTAAAGTGCTCTTAATAATAGGAAAGTATTTGATGAATGAGTATTTAATTTTCAAAGAACCTCTGTTTCAATCAAAAAAAAGAAACAGTGAAAGGTTTTATTCCCTCTCAACTGTTTCCTCACTAACTTTTAAAAATATACCCACTTAAACTAATTTTTTTAAAATTTCTTTTAAATTATTTTTAGCAGCAGTTAAACTCTTTGAAATATTCTTTTGTGATACATTTTCTAATTTTGCTATTTCTTTTTCAGTTAATTCATCAAAATAATATAATTTAATTCTTCTTCGTTGCACTTCTGGTAACATATTAATTGCTTTTCTTAAATCTTCTAATGATGTTTTTCTTATGATTAAGTCTTCTATAGATTTTTGTTTAAATAACATTCTATTATTTAAAGTATGTTCAGTAAGTTCAGAATGTTCTATATGTCTATCAAATTCATTTAATTCTTTCAGATCATCAAGCTCAAATCTATTCATCAAATCAAATACTTCTTTAGTTACCTCTACTTCGTTATATTTATTGTTACTTTTAAATATTATGTAATAGTTATTATTAATTATTTTTAAGTTATATGGATTGTCCATCTTTTTTCTTCTTTTTGGTCTATCAACCATTTTCTTATCCTCCAATCAATTCGTTTTTTTGAATTGATTAGAGGTGGACCTCTACAACTTAGAATTGCATTTGTACAAACAAAAAAGACGTCAGACAAGGTAATCCATTTAAGGACTCCTAATCTGACGTCAACAAAACTAGGGCTAGTAAAACTAGAAAAGACTTTTTTACTAGCAATATATATTATTAATTTTTTCCTTTTGTTCTTTCTAAAAACTATCCAATAATATTTTCGATTTATCTTTTTCATAGGCAAAAACTCCCCTGAGCAAATGCCTTATGTGAGAGTTTTGTCTTATTACATAATTAAAACGAAAAATACATATAATATGTATAAGTTATAGCATTATTCTTTTAACCGACTAATTATATTCAACCAAAACAAACCCCTATTACAATATCACAGATGTTATATGTGGCATTGCAAACATTAAATTCCCCTCAAAATTTAATTGGTTGATATAATAACACACAAATAGTGCGAAAAATGTCGAATTTTGTCTAAAAGGTTGTTTTTGTGGTATAAAAAGACATTCCAAACATAAAAATTAACCTTTCATGTACAGCCAAATTATTAAATATACATTTTTTTGGGAACAACGTAAGTTAAAAGATTTAGTTCAAAGTGTAGGAACAGGAAAAAGCAAATATACCATATCTAATTACGACAAGTATCCGATTTTGGGCTCTAGAAATATTATAGGGTATGATACTTCTTACGATTATAGTGGAGATTTTATTCTTACAGCTCGTGTTGGCGAATATGCCGGAGAATTATATAGATATAGGGGAAAGGTTAAAATTACTGATAATACGGTGTATTTGCAGGGAGATAATTTAGATTATTTGTTTTATTTACTCAAAAAATTTAATTTAAAAAAATTATCGTTTGGATCTGGACAGCCACTTGTAAAGGCTAGCGAATTATCAAATTTAAATTTAATTGTTAGCAATAATAAAAAAGAATCAAAAGCAATTGCTAATTTAATGACTAATTTAGATAACCTTATCACTCTTCATCAACGTAAGTATGATAAATTAGTAAATGTTAAGCAATCTTTGCTAGAAAAAATGTTTCCTAAAAATTATTCAAATATTCCTGAAATTAGATTTAAAGGTTTTACTGACGTTTGGGAACAACGTAAGTTAGGAGAGCTATATAATTTTAGATATGGTGATGGAAATCATAATCCAAGTAATGGTGGAAAATATGATGTTTATGGTGCCAACGGAATTATAGGAGGATATGATAAATTCAATTCTGAAGATTCAATTATAATTGGTCACATGGGAGAATATGCAGGTTCAGTGTTATGGGCCGAAGGAAAACACTTTGTAACGTATAACGGCACAATTACAAGGCCAAAGAGAAATAATATTGATGATAAATTCGGATACTATATGTTATACAGGAAAGAACTTAATAAGATCTGTGGAGGAAGTGGGTTACCATTTTTGTCATATCAAGAATTAAATAAAGTTGAAGTTAATTATTCAAAAAATAAAGATGAACAAATTAAAATATCTAAGTTATTAACAGATTTAGATAATCTTATCACTCTTCATCAACGTAAGCTTGATAAATTAAAAAATATAAAACAATCATTATTAGATAAAATGTTTGTTTAGAAAGGAGTTTTTTATGTATAATGATGAATTAAAATTTGAACACGATTTAGTTGAAGCTTTAAAACAAAATGGTTGGACTGATGGTGTTTTAAATCATCCAACTGAAGAAGATTTATTGAAGAACTGGGCTAAAATATTATTTGAAAATAATAGAACGCAAGACAGATTATCTGATTATCCATTAACAGATACAGAAATGTATCAAATAATTGAGAAAATAAATGAGTTAAAAACTCCTTTAAAGCTTAATACTTATATAAATGGCAGAACAATAAGTATTGTAAGAGATAATCCCGATGATAAGGCACATCTTGGTAAAGAAATAAGTTTGAAAGTATATGATAGACAAGAGATTGCAGCTGGACAATCAAGATATCAAATAGCAGAACAACCAATATTTAAAAGTAAATCTCAAATGTTGAATAATAGAAGAGGAGATATAATGCTTTTAATAAATGGTATGCCATTATTTCATATAGAATTAAAGAAAAATAATATTCCTGTTAAACAAGCAACAAATCAAATTGAAAAATATGCTCATGAAGGAATTTATACAGGAATTTTCCAATTAGTTCAAATTTTTGTGGCTATGACTCCTGAAGAAACAGTATATTTTGCTAATCCTGGGCCAGAAGGTAAATTTAACCCTGCATTTTTCTTTCATTGGGAAGATTTTAATAATGAAATATTAAATAATTGGAAAGAAATAACAAGAACATTTTTATCAATTCCTATGGCACATCAACTAATAGGTTTTTATACTGTAGCAGATGATTCTGACGGAATTTTAAAGGTGATGAGAAGTTATCAATATTATGCATCAAATAAGATATCCGATATTGTATCTAAAACAGATTGGTCAAATCCGAACACAAGAGGTGGTTATATTTGGCATACTACTGGTTCTGGGAAAACAATGACTTCATTTAAATCAGCACAACTTATAGCAAATTCAAAAGATGCTGATAAAGTAATATTTTTGATGGACAGAATAGAACTAGGAACACAAAGTTTAGATGACTATCAAGGATTTGCAGATAATAAAGATGATGTAGTAGGTACTGAAGATACTAAAGATTTGATTACTAAATTAAAAGATGACAAAAGTATTCTAATTGTCACATCAATACAAAAAATGAGTTTAATAAAAGATGTTGTCGGAGTGTATAAACATGATCTTGCATCTATAAATAGAAAAAGAGTTGTGTTTATTGTTGATGAGTGTCATAGAGATACATTTGGTACTATGATGTCTTCAATTAAAGAAATGTTTCCTAATGCTGTTTTCTTTGGGTTTACAGGAACACCAGTATTTGATGAAAATAAGAAAAAATTAAGCGTTACAGCCGATGTATTTGGCAATGAACTTCACAGATATGTTATTGCAGATGGTATTAGAGATGGTAATGTTTTAGGATTTGATTTATATAAAGTACCAACTTTTTCTGATGATGATATAAGACAAGCGGTAGCATTGGACAAGGTAAAATCAAATACTGAAATGGAAGCAATTTCTGATCCAAACAAAACAGCAAAATATTACAAATATATGCAAGAGATTGAAATGGGACCAAAAGAAGATGAAAATGGTAATTATATTCCAGGCATAGAAGATTATATTCCATCAAAACAATATGACTCTAATGTTCATAGAGAACAAGTTGCAAGGAATATTATAAAAAAATGGAATTTAATAAGTAAAAATAATGAATTTAGTGGAATATTAGCGACAAGTAGTATTCCAGAAGCGATTGAATATTATAGATTATTTAAGAGACTTGAAGCTGAAAAATTATTTAAATTTACAGTTCTTGTTGATCCAAATATTGATAATAATGATGGTGCAATATTTAAAGAAGATGGACTAGTCGAAATAATAGAAGATTATAATAATAATTTTGACCAAAAATTCACAATTGCAACAGCTGCTAGATTTAAGAAGGATGTAAGTAATAGATTGGCTCATAAAAAACCATATAATAGAATTCAAGAAGCTGATAAGTTAGGATTATTAATAGTTGTAGACCAAATGTTAACTGGGTTTGATTCCAAATGGCTAAATGCCCTATATTTAGATAAAGTTTTAAAATATGAAAATATTATACAAGCTTTTTCAAGAACTAATAGAGTTCTTAATAACCAAACAAAACCTTTTGGAATTATAAAATATTATCGAAAACCATATACAATGGAATTTAATATTGAAAAAGCTATAAAATTATATTCTGGGGATAAACCTTTTCAATTATTTGTACCTAAATTGGATGAAAATATAAAAAAGATGAACATTATATTTGAAGATATTGAAAATTTATTTAAATCTGAAGGAATAGAAGATTTCTCATCTTTGCCAGATAATAAAGATGTTAAGAAAAAATTTGTAAAGTTATATAATGAATTTAGTAATTATTTAAATGCAGCAAGGATACAAGGATATGTTCCAAAGAAAAATGCTGATGATTATTATGATAGTATTTCATATGAACCATTATTTGTTGCAGAAGAAACAGTAGAATATGGAAATAAAACTGAAGAACATAATAAAATAGGTCAAAATAATCAAGTAATTAAAGAATCAATTTTAGAAAGTCCAATTACTCAAGAAGCGATTGACGCAATAAAAGCTAGATATATTGATATCGGTAAAAATCATACTTCAAACGAAGATGAAATTCCATATGATATTGAAGGTAGTTTAATTGAAATTGATGATGGGAAAATAGATTATAACTATATGAATAATAGATTCAGGAAATTTTTAAAGGTTCTTAATAAAGAACATTATGATACAATTGAATTACAGGAAGCATTAAATAATTTACATAAATCATTTTCTTCTTTATCTCAAGATAAACAAAAATATGCAAACATTTTAATACATGATATTGAAAGTGGAGATTTAATAGTAGACGAAAATAAAAGTTTTATGGATTATATAACCGATTATGAAGAAGCAAACGAAAATGATCAAATAAAAAAGATTTCAGAAGCTTTTGGTTTAGATGAAGAAAAGTTAAGAAAAATTATGTCATCCGTTGTGACTGAATATAATATTAACGAATACAATAGATTTGAAGAATTATTAAAAACAATAGATAACGACAAGTCAAAAGAAACACTTGAGAAATTATATAAACGAGAGCTAAAGCGTTGGGAAATAAATATAGAAGTTGATAAGATATTGAGAAAATTTATAATTCAAGGTGATTTTGATTTAGATAATTTAGATATATAAAGGATAAGTTCAAAATGAATTTATCCTTTTTTTTGGGAACAACGTAAGTTAAAAGAAATATCAAATGTTTATGATGGAACACATCAAACTCCAAATTATACAAATAATGGAGTAATGTTTTTATCAGTTGAAAATATTAAAAATTTAACGTCTGAAAAATATATTTCTAATGAAGATTTTAAAAAAAATTTTAAAATTTACCCTCAAAAAAATGATATTTTAATGACAAGAATTGGTGATATAGGAACCACAAATATTGTTAAGGACAATTCTCCAAAGGCTTATTATGTAAGCCTTGCATTGATAAGACCAATCAATATAGATCCGGAATTTTTGAATATTTCTATCTCTTCTGATTTTGTACAGTGGGGGTTGAGAAATAGATCTTTATTAACTGCAATACCAATGAAGATAAATAAAGACCAAATAGGCGAGGTAGATATTAAATTTCCAATCAATAGTAAAGAACAGCAAAATATAGGAAGCATTTTTAAAAACATAGATAATCTTATCACTCTTCATCAACGTAAGTATTAATAGATTTTTAATTATTGGGAACAACGTAAGTTAGGAGAGATTGGAAATACTTTTACTGGTTTATCTGGAAAAACAAAAGAGGATTTTGGACACGGTGAAGCAAAATTTGTTACATATATGAATGTTTTTAGTAATCCAATTGCTCAATTTAATAAAACTGAACCAATTGAAATAGATAATAAACAAAATCAAGTAGAATATGGAGATGTATTTTTTACTACATCTTCCGAAACACCTGATGAAGTAGGTATGTCCTCTGTATGGCTTGAAAATAAAGGAAATATTTATTTAAATAGTTTTTGTTTTGGATTTAGACCATTCGTTAAAAATGATCCATATTATATGGCATATATGCTTAGGTCCAAGAATTTCAGGGAAAATATGACTTTATTGGCACAAGGTATTTCAAGATATAATATTTCAAAAAATGGAGTAATGAATATTGACATTCAATTACCAATTAATCAAGAACAAGAAAAAATAGGGGAACTTTTTTATGAAATAGATAACCTTATCACTCTTCATCAACATAATAGAATAAAGAGGAGAAATAGAAAAAATGAACACTTACGATGAATATAAAAATAATGATAAATTTTGTGACTACTATGAAAAATGGATAAATGTATATAAAGAAGGTGCAATTAGAAATTCAACAATGTTGAAATATAAATTAACGTTAAAATGGTTAAGACAAATTGTTCCTAATTTAAAAATAAGTGAGATAAATAGAATAACATATCAAGAAATATTAAACAAATATGCTGAAAAACATGAAAGGCAGAGTACAATGGATTTTCACCACCATTTGAAAGCTGCAATATTGGATGCTGTAGATGAAGGAATTATTAATAGAGATCCAACAAGAAAAGCAATTATTAAGGGTAAAACGCCTAGAACTAAAAAAGATAAATATCTAAATCAATTTGAATTACAAAAATTAATAGGAGATTTGGATTTAAAAGAAATAATAAATTATGATTGGATGATTTATCTAATTGCAAAAACTGGTTTAAGATTTTCTGAAGCTTTAGCTTTAACACCAAAAGATTTTGACTTTCAACATCAATCGCTAAATGTTGACAAAACATGGAATTATAAGGAAAATGGTGGATTTGAACCAACAAAAAATAAATCTTCTGTACGTAAGGTGCAATTGGATTGGCAAACAGTAATCAAGTTTTCAGAATTGATAAAGAATTTAAATCAAGATGAACCTGTTTTTGTAAATAAAAAAATTTATAATTCAACGATAAATGATATTTTAAAAAGACATTGTATAAATGTATCTATTCCTATAATATCAATTCATGGATTAAGGCATACTCATGCATCAATTTTGCTTTATGCAGGAGTTTCAATAGCTAGTGTTGCACATAGATTAGGACATGCAAGTATGTCGACAACGCAAAAAACTTACTTGCATATAATTCAAGAATTAGAAAATACCGATATAGATAAAATAATGAGAGCGTTAACAACTTTAAGTAATTAGAAAATAGATAGAGTTTACGTTGATGAAGAGTGATAAGGTTATCTAGATTGGTAAATAAGTCACCTATTTTTATTTGTTCTGTCTTGTTAGGTACTAAATAATCAGTGTTTTTTATCCCATTCCAATTTACAAAAATTTGTGTATTTCCTTGACTTTGCTTTATAATTTTATTTCTTATTTGAGGTGCATTTAATAGTTGATATATAAATATTGGTTCAAAATACTCTTTATAGATTTCAATTCTTTCTGTTCGTTGATTATATACATAAGTACCTGATTTATCAATATATAAGACCCTTCCAATAATTCTACCATTTGCTGTTTTATCATTTAAAATCATTGTTAAATCAGACTTGTTCAATATTTTTTCTTTTGTTTTATCAGATAACATTGCCCTAATTCCTTGATCATTATATTTACTGTTTTCAGAATAACTACCTATACTAATTACTTTATATATACCATTTTCAGAAAACTCTGATTCTATTGATGTTCCACCTGTAGCTTTACCAAAATCTTCTAACTTACGTTGTTCCCAAGCATCAGTAAAGCCTTTAAATCTTATTTTTGGTATATTTTCATTCATTCTAATCACCATTTAATAAAGATTTTAAATCTTCTAGTCCTTTCATATCAAACTCTGAACCAGTAAGTTCACCAATCATAGAAGATAGTTCTCTTTCAGTTTTACTTATATCATTATTTATATTATTTAATGTACTGTTATATTTATTTGATAACTTTTCAATATTTTTAGCAAAATCACTAATTATTTCATCAATTTGTTTATTTAATCCATTTATTATAGGTAAAATCCATTTTCTTTCCAATAAAACCATAATATCTTCGTAGTTTAAATTTTCTATTTCTTTTTCAACTTCAGTTATTATTTCATTGTTACCATCTTTTATTGATTTATTAAGTCTTTTTTGTTCATCGAACAAATGATTAACTTCAATAACTTTCTTTTCAACAGAATCCTCAATAATTGAACTTTTTAGGTACTCTTTTGCTTTCTTTGCAACTTCCTTTGGAACAAATGCATCATTTTCTTCAGTCAAAATATCTTCAATTTCAGATTTTTCATCATCTGATAAATTATCAAAAATCTCGCTTATTTCAGAATCTATTTCTGATAATCTATTTTCTTTGTTCGAAATACTATCTTTTAAATTTGATAATTTATAATCTATAACTAAATCTAATGGGAAAATATGCCCTTTTATACCATTTTGAACTTCTGTTTCTTTATCTCCTTTTTTCTTTATTTCAAAGATAGGATCAACTTTTTTACAAGCCTCTATTCCTTCAGTAGAGATCAGCTCTAAATCTCCAGAAATTTCATTCCATACATCATCTAATATTTGATATGAATTATATTTATTCATTAATGGTACATTTTCTATTCTATTAAATAAAGCTTTGCTTATATTTCCCTCTTCAGAAGGAATATCAATTTCATTTATATTATTTAATAATTCAGCTTTTAAATAATCATCAAAATTATCAAATTGCTCTTTAAACATTTCTTTGTATTTCATAACATCTGAATGATTCATAACAAAATTATGAATATCATCTGTAGCAATTTCATAATATGAATCATTTATATTTTTAAATAGTTCATTTTTTAAATTAGGAAATACTTTAAAGAAATCATCAAATTTATTTATTTCTGTAGATGGTATTCCACCATTCATTAATGAATATATATCATATGTTTCGGTTTCATCACTTGAATCTACATAACGAGGAATATTTAAATTATAATCATTGTTTCTAATCTCTTCTCGTGTTACTACTTTAGAAAATTTATCAATTGTTTTTCTTTCAATTACTGTATCAACAATTTTTTTAATATCTGATGATCTAAGCTTGTTATTTTTACCTTCTTTAATAAAGCCTTTTGATGCATCTATTATTAAAGTATCAGTATTTTGTCTATCTTTTCTAAGAATCATTATAATAGTAGGAATACCAGTTCCAAAGAAAATGTTTGATGGTAAACCGATTATGGTATCAATGTTGTTATGTTCAATTAGATTTTTTCTAATTTCGCCTTCTTCTCCACCTCTAAATAATACTCCATGAGGTAAAACAATTGTCATAATTCCGTCACTCTTCAAGTGATATAAATCATGTAATAAGAATGCAAAATCCGCTTTAGATTTTGGCGCTATACCATATTCTTTATATCTTGCATCTGTTTCTCTATCAGTCGAATCCCAATTTTGTGAATATGGCGGATTTGAAACAACTGCATCTACAAATAATGGTTGATATGATGAGTGTTCATCAAAATATGGCCAATCATCCTCAAGTGTATCACCATTTCTTGTAAATATATTAGATGGAATAATACCTCTCATTATTAAATTCATTCTTGTTAAGTTATATGTATTTTGTTTCAATTCTTGTGCAAAATATTTAATCTTATTATCTTCTTTAATATATTTTGAAGCGGTTTTACCAATATTAATTAACAATGAACCAGAGCCACTTGTTGGATCATATATTTCAATTGTATTTCTATCCTTTAAATAATCTGCAATTATTTCTGACATTAATAAAGAAACTTCATGCGGTGTATAGAATTCACCAGCCTTTTTACCTGCATTTGCAGCAAAGTTAGAAATTAAATATTCATATATAAATCCTAAAACATCATAATCCTGTTTATTATCCATAGGAATATCATTAATTAAATAAATTAAATCTTTAACTGCTTTTGTTTGACTTGTTGATGTATCACCTAACTTACTTAACCCAGTTTCTAATGTATTAAAGATACCTTCAAATACTTTTTTATGATTAGGACTTATCAATCTATTAAATGCAGATAAAGCATCACGTACATTTGAAATATCAAAATCATTTCTCATATCTATCCATGTTGAGAATAAATTTTCATATGAAATAAAATAACCATTTGTATTTTTTAATTTATTTACTATTTCTGCATTTTCTTCCCTAACTTCGTTTTTAATGTCTTCCTTTTGCATTCCTATTTGTTCTAACGAAACTACTTCTTTATTTGATAAAAATTTATAAAATATAAATCCTAAAATATAATCTTTATATTCATTTGCTTCTATTTTTGAACGCATCTTATTTGCTGATTCCCAAATCTTTGATGCTAATTGCTGTTTATTCATTATTTTGCCTCCTTAATAAATTCAACTACGTCTCCTACATTGCAATTGAGTACATTACATATTCTTGCAAGATTTTCTATTTGAACAGACTCATTTCTACCTAACTTAGCCATAATATTAGTAGAAATTCCTGCTAGTTCTCCTAATTGTGTTTTATTAATATTTTTATCTATTAATAATTTCCATAACTTATTGTAACTAATAGACATACACATTCCTCCATATATCTTCTTTCCTACTATACTAGTATAACATTTTTATTTAGTTTTTGAAATAAATTCTTGCAAATTTAGAGATTTTTTTGAATTTTAGTAATACTTTCTTTAATTGTGTAAATAATATATAATATAGATTAAGAGAAAATAAATGAGGTATATAATGTATAAAAATAAAGAAGTAAATGTAGCAGAAGAATTAACAGAAATATTAAATAATATGAACTTTAATTTACCAGATAAGCGAATGGAACAAATTGATTTAAAACTTAATACTCTACTAAATAATATGGAATATAGAGACTATATAAATTTTATTAAAAGTGATGAAAAATTAAAACTATATGATTACTTATTAGGAAAATATTCTAACAATGATACATTATCTAAAATGTTAGTTAAAGGTTTTGATAATGATTTGTATGAATACTTAAATAAAATAATAGATATCAAGCTTAAAGAACTTAACTTAAAACAAAAAAAATAAAGTCCCTCTGAACTAACAGAGAGACTTTTTAATTGTTTTTAAAATATACAAATTGAGAAGTATTTTGCCACTTATATTTACTCCATAAATCAGTTGCACTACTACCTGGATCAGCCATTGTAACTCTATTACCTGTTGTATCTATTACTGCAACCCAATGTTGTCCTGTATTGCCCATTACTTCTACTGCAAGATAATAATTATGTGATTGATACTTATTAATTAATTGATACTTTTCATTTTTAGATTTTCCTTCCAAATCTACTCTTCCCACAAAAGAAAATCTTGGAATAAACTTAGCAATTGCACCATATTGTAAATTACCATTTTCGTCAAAACCACCATTTTCATTCATCTTCTGAACAAATGTCTGTGGAGTAAAAGGTACTATTGTCTTTCCTGCTCCAGACCTTTCAATTAATATAGAAATAGATGTTGCTAAACAACCTATCTGTCTTAAAGTTTTACCAGATGTGCCAATAGGTGTACTTGCCCAAGTTTCATCAGTTTGTTTCCAATTAATAAAATCACCAAAGTTTGTTCCATATAATAACTGAGCCCATAAATCTGAATACTTATCACTTAATAGTTCTCTAGTATTTTTCTTTTGCTCATCTGTAAAATTATATTGATTCATTATCTCATCTAAACTTTTTGATTGAATAATAACATGAATAATTGTCTTACCATCATCAGTTTTCGTTTGTGTATTAGATGAACTACCTTGAATAAAAGAACCATCTGTTGCTATTAAATATCCATTACTTGATGCTTTAGATATACTCACTTTATTAAAATCATTAAAAACATTTCGTATATTTTTAATATTTTTTTCGTTTATATACATAATTATATCAGCATTTTCTTTATCATTTGCATACTTAACAGAATATACTGCAATTACTTCTTTCCAATTAGTAACTGTATTATCCACAACTATTTCACTATTAGGAGTCATTAATTGTTCCTTTTCTGCCTTCTCATAAATCTCATTATTAATCTGGGATATTACACTACTCATTGTTCTACTATTAGATTCATTAGAAAAGAAAATACCAAACATAGATGAACATAATAATCCTATCAAACAAATTAATATTACTACTATAATTGCTATTACTCCACCTGTACCAAGCAAAGCAACTAAAGATTTAACACCAGCAATTAACGATTTAGTAAAACTAATCATTGCTTTTATTATTTTCTTTGTTACACGAGCCGTTACCTTTGCTGTTTTTTGTGCTGTTTGTTTAGTTTTTATAGCAAATTTTCTTGCTCTTTCAATATTTTTAGGAGTATCTTTAACCTCCTTAATTGTCTTATCTTTAATTTTCTTTTCTACACCAGTTTTAATTTTATTTACTTTTTTATTTTTATAATTCTTTATCATTCTATCTTTTGTTTTAGTAAGTACTTTTTTAGAACTATTAATCGTTGCATTTTTAGATTTATTAGTCATCATCTCAATCTTGTTATCAGCATATTCTACATTAGATGTTTTTTCTTCATTAAGCATATTACTTCTATCTCTTATATCACTTATAGAATCTTTTACTTTAGAAGTCCATACAACTGATTTATCAATAGTTTTAATACCTGTTTTATATTTTTCTTTTACTTTAATATCTTTCACAACTATTTATCCTTTGGATTTGTACTCATCAATTTATATAATTCTAAATCCTTAGGAAAATGATTTTCAAAAGGAATTAAATTACTTCCTATTTTTAATAATCCTTCTCCTGGTTCAGAATTAGTAATATAACTTAATTGCATTTCAGATATATTAAGAAGTTTTGCTAATTCCAATCTATCAGTAGCTGCTTGATTTAACATAACAATCAATTCAGAGTTTGCTAACATTGTTTTAGCTGTATGACTTTGTAATAAATCTTCTACATTTTGTGTTATACCAGTACAATATGCTCCATACTTTCTGACTCTTTTCCAAAGTTTAAATAAGAAGTTTGCAGAATATTCATGTTGAAATAATAAGTATATTTCATCTATAAAAATATAAGTGTTTCTACCTTTATTTCTATTCAATGTTATTCTATTTAAAATATTATCAAGTACTACTAACATACCAAATGATCTAAGTGATTTATCTAACTCTAAAATATCATAGTTGATTATTCTACTATTAATATTTACATTTGTTTCCATTGCAAAAGTATTAAATGAACCATTAGTATATCTTTCAAGAACTGTTGCTAAATCTTTTGCTTCTTTTTCTGGTTGCTTTAATAATTCTTCTCTTAAATCAATAAGTGTTGGTGGAACTCCTTGATAGTTTCCTTGTTGATAACTTCTATATACTTTATTAGTACATCTATCAATTATAGATTCTTCTAGTGGTCCTAATTTTTTATCTTTCATCAATATCTCACATAAGGACAATATAAATTCTGATTTTAAAGTTACTGGGTTACTGCCTTCTCCATATTCAGAGTTAATATCCATGGGATTTATATGATTATTACTAGTTGCACTAATAACAACATTTTGACCATTCAAAGGTCCTATTAGTTTTGCATATTCTCTTTCAGGATCAATTATTAATATGTCTGCATTTGGATCTCTTAATGCTAGTGAAACTATTTCATTTTTAGCAGAAAATGACTTGCCAGAACCTGATACTCCAAGTATAAAACTATTACCATTTAATAACTGTTTTCTATCAGCTACTATCATATTTTTACTTATTACGTTTAGTCCATAATAAATACCATTTGTATGATTTACTTCTTGTACTCTAAATGGTGTAAAAACTGCAAGTGACTCAGTAGTTAGTGTTCTTAAAGCATTTATTCTCCTTATACCATAAGGAAGTGCTGTATTAAGTCCATCTAATTGTTGATATTTTAATACTCCTAATTGACATAAATGTTGTTGACCGATTGATAAGATACTTTCTGTATCTTCATCTAGTTGTTTCTTTGTATCAGCCGTATGAACATAAGTAATGACACATACAAACATTCTTTGATCACGTGTTGTTAAATCGTCTAACATCTCTTTAGATTCTTGTCTTTGCTGTTCCATATCATAAGGAATAACCGCACTAAAGTTATTATTACTATTTTGTCTTCTCTGCCAATTCGTAATATTAGTTTCTACACCTAATCTTCTATTTTCTACTTCTCTAATTGCTACATCCATAGGTATAGGCATTATATCTATGGATAATATTACACTTTTATCAATATCAGTTAATTCTGAAATCATATCATCCTTAATAAAATTAGCATATTCTTTTAAAAATATTGCTCTACCAAATTTATTTTCAAATTCAAAATAATCACTTTGAAAAGAAGCTGACGAAGGACAAATATAATCTTTGAAATTATGTCCTTTTTTCATTAATTCTTTATTATCAAAATTAAATGTTTCTGTATCATCTAATCTGTAAAAATCATGAATGAGTCTTAACCTTTCACTAGCATCCAATTCTATCAAATGTGAACCAAGTTCTCTTAAATGATTATTAAACTCGACATCAATTCTTTTAAAATAGTTTCTTGCCTCCTCAACACTTTTCTTTTCGATTGATACAGTAATATATTTTTCTTGAATCATCTTTTTATTATTAGTTATTTGTTCTAATAACATTTGATTATATTCATTTCTATATTTATCTAAGTTATCATTGGAACTTTTTAATAATATATTCTTTTCAAAATCAACTCTATTTAACTTTCTATTTATTATTGTTATTTTTGTAGTAGCATCACTATCTAAGGAATTTAATAGTTCTGAATATTTTAAAAATATTGCTTCTTTATCGTTTCTACTTGCAACTGCATAGTTAATATCAGTAAACATATAAGTTTTATTATATTTATTTTTTCCTATTAAGAATATTCCATCTTTCCATATTCTGTTAATAGGTATTATTCCTTGAACATTTTTAGGAATATCAAATTCATCTACATCTTTTTTGAATTTAAAAACTTTTTTCATTGCTTTCATTTGTTTTCTCCTTTTCCCTCGTATTTATTAATTCATAATAAAAATTAGTCGGTTCAAAGACTAATTCTCTTTTAGTTAAAAACTCAGATTTAATATAAGTAAGTATAAATTGCTCACCAGTCATACCGTTGTATTTAACAAATCCCATTATTCCAAATGGAGTAGCACCAATTATACAAATCCATGATGTTATTTCTGTTCCTAAAACTGGTTTGAATATAAAGAATAATATGAGTGCACTTGCACAAGCTAAAATACTAAAAATAAATTGCCTTAAAGATAATCCGAAAAATATATTTTCAGAATAGTTTCTTATTTCTTTATTAATTTTTACTTCCATTATCTTTCTTTATCCTTTCCATTATAAAATTTCATACAATCTTCTGGTAATTTAGAAAATTCACAATATTTTTCTATTGTTTCTTTTGTTATATTATTTTGATTACAAAATTTTAAATATTTTTGAACACCCTTTTTACAATCAATATCATTTGGATACAATTCATGAAGTGAATTCCATAATCCATGATGAGTGTTTGGTGATACATATAACAATCTATTACCTTTAATTTCTAATTCATTAAATACATAATAGTCAAAATTAAAATCCCATTCAGGAACATATATTTCATTTGTTATTCTATTTGAAAATACATCTACAGTGTCTTCGTATGAAGATTCATATCCATCGGATATTAATACTTTAAATTCATTTTGCAATTTGTTGTATAAGATATATTCTATTTCCATACCATTATGGAAATTGTTATTATCTAAATCTTTTAATTTATCTAACAAATACTTCTCTGTTTTCTTATCAATAAAATTATCTATCATCTAATATTTTTCCTTTCTTTACTTCTCATTTTATCTTCAATATATTCACATACCTTATTTGACTCATTTATTGCTTTAAATAATTCATTAGGTTTATCTTTTAATATTTGAATCCAACTTTGAATATATGCTTTATGATTGTTATAATCCTCAGTCTTTGGATTTATATCTAATTTTTGCATCAAAAAAGAAGAACTAATCTCAGCAATTAATTCTTCCCTTGCGTAATCTTGTTTATTATTAATATCAAACCTATTTAGCCTAGATTCATGTCTAGTAGAATGACATAATTCATGAAGTTGGGTTGCATAATATGAATATTTATCAAAAAATTTGCTTTTTTCAGGTAATACTACTTGATCTTCTTTTGTATTATAAAATGCCTTATCGCCTTCTTCTTTATATTTAACTCTTAACTTATCTATAATTTTATTTATATAGCTATTTACTTGAATATTATTATTTTTTGCTTTATCTATTTCTTTAAGTCCTTCTATTAAACTACCATTAAATACAAAAGTAACATTACAAAATGTCTTATATTGTTTTTTAAGTTCAGGAGATTTGTCTATTATTTTGTTATATTCTTCAAAAGAAATTCTCTTTTTATTCTTAATGTCATAAACTGACCAAAATTCTATAGGAACACCTTTACCTTTACTATTTTTTAACTTATATCCTTTTTCTCTAATTTGAACATAAGTAAACCATCTATTATCCTCATAATGTTCTTTATATGAAACATAAGATAATATTAACTGATTAATACCTTTATAAGAAGTATTTGTAATACCATTTTTATTTAATGAAGTGTTCCACCTTTGTCTCCATGGTATTTTATTTTCTTCTAAAGATTCTAGATACATCTTTATTAATTCATCTTTAGTTTTTGTATTCAATTAAATCACCTTCTTTCTGTAAATAAAAAGACCAGAAATTTTATTCTGATCTACTGGATAAATTTATTTCTTTAAAATGTTTGTAATAGCATTTGCACAATCATCTTTGATACATATTGCTTTATTCTTTAATTCATAAGCCATATCATTATATTTATCATTTATTCTTATTAAAGTAACATTATCATGTGTATATGCTAATTTTTCGAATGGAAATCTAATGATTCCAGGTGTATTAAATCCAACACCTAACTCGATTAAAATTAATTTTTTATTTATATTATCATTAATAAACTTTTCATAATTATTACTAAGTTTATCCCAGTTATCATCTTCAACAAAGAATGCATCTTTTCTAATATTTATCTCCATTTTTTCGCCACAAACTGGGCAATATGGTATGAGATTACTATCAACGCTTAAATTGTCTTTAGACTTCAACATCTTTTTAACTAACTCAGTATCATCATACAATTTATTATGACAACCTTTAGAACATTGCATTTTTCCATAACTACCTTGAACCTCAAATACTTTATCATGTTCAAAACCAGACTTTTCAAATTGTCCATCTACATTTGTCGTAATAACAAAATAGTTTTTATCTTTTACAATGTCTAATAATTCTTTATATGCCTTTAATGGAGGTGGAGCTATAAATGAATAGTTAATGTGTTTTGCCCAATAACTCCATCTTTCTTCCTCTGTATTAAAATTATAAAAACTAGATGTATACATATCAGTCATTCCATAAGCATCAACTAGTTCTGGAAAATTCTTTTTAAAACTTTCTTTCGAATAATCTATGCCTGCTGATGCAGATAATCCAGCTCCAGCACCAATAACGATTGCATCGGCATTTTTTATTAAATCTTTAATTTTTAAATAATTTTCTGTATTCATCATAATCACTCTCACTAAAAACATTAAGTATAACTTTTATATTTGATTTATACTTACTTAGCGTTTCTTTAACTGAGTTATAGGCAACTATTTTTGCTTTATTTATTGGGTAGCCAAAGAGTCCTGTTGATATGCTTGGAAATGCAATAGAAGTATAACCATTCTTAATGGCATACTCTAGAGAATTTCTGTAACAACTAGATAAATCTAATTCATTTTGTTTTGTTACTTCATTTAAGACTTGAGGCCCTACAGTTGTAATTACTTTTTTACTAGGTAAGTTATAAGCATCACAAACAATTATCTCACCAGTAGAAAGTTCTTTACCTTTTAAAATTTCATTGCATTCAAGTCTTAATCTCATTCCCGCATTAGTATGAATCACATTATCTACACAAACATGACTTGGATTAAAACAACCTAATCCCTCTTTGTTACCAGCATTAACAATAACATCACACTTTAAAGTAGTAATATCTCCTTGCCACAAAATTATATTATCTTCGCTTTTCTTTAAAAAATTAGCATCAACTACTTTTTTATCTTTTAATTCTAGACTTAAATATTCATCTTCTAACTTTAAAATTTCTTCATTTATTGGTTTAGGTGGTCTTATATTAACAAGTGTCTTATACAATTTTTTTAAATTTTCATAAGAATCTGGTATTTCAATATCATAATTATTTTCCTGAATTAAATATTCTATTATCTTTAATAACAATTTTTCTTTATTCATTTTTGATTCTTATATTTAATACCAAATTCTTTCATCATATCAAGAACACCTTTAAGTTCCATACCTTTTTCAGTTAGTGAATATTCTACTTTTGGTGGAACAACAGGATAAACTTTTCTTTTAACTATCCCATCATTCTCTAAGTCTTTTAAATTTTGTGTTAAAACCTTAGCAGATATTCCAACAACAGATCTATTAAGTTCATTATATCTTTTTGTTCCAGTAATTAAATCTCTCAAAATTAAAACTTTCCATTTATTTGAAATAATAGATGCCGTATATTCAACAGGACAATTTGTATAAACTTTAGCCATTATTATCAACTCCTGTTTTCATTATACCATTATATGTTACTTTTAGTAAGTACGCACTTTTTGGTAAGTATTAAAAAAAGTGAATGTTACTTCACTTTATAATTATTCTCCAAAGAAGAAACCAGCTGTCATTTCTAGATAATTAACTCCACTATAATTTGGATATTCTTCTTTAACTTTTTCTATCATTTCATCTTTGCTTTTACAAGTACTAGCAATATTTAATAAAGTTTCAATATATGATATCTTTGTATCAACTGCTTTAATATCTTCTGGAATATAATGTGATGTTAAAATTAAATTATATTTTTTTTCTATATATCCTTTTAATGTATCAATCATAGTATTTGCATGATCTACACCAGCAATAATAGAATGACAGTCACTACCTAACATATGAGTGTATATAGAATTTATTTCTGGTATTTCAATATCAAAAGCATCACTTGTTGGAATAATATTCATTTTTATATCTGCTAAAGTAATAGTTCCACCATTAATATAATCAGTTACGTGATGTATATTATTATCAAATGACTCTCCAAATGCCTTTGTAAAATTATCAACTAATGTTTTACCTCCACCAGTATGTCCATATTCATCAGCCTTTTTAGTAGCATATTTTTTAGAATCTTTTAAGAATGTTCCTCCTCCCATATGGTATGAAAGTAATACTCCATCAAGTTCAGCTCCTAATGATTCAATATATTTTTCTAATTCTTTATTATTATCATAAAATGCAGGAGATTCTATAACAGCAATCTTTCCATTCTTTTCAAGTAAAATAACTTGGTCATCAATATAATCTGCTGTATTGTAATTATGAACTTTTACTTCTCCAAAATCATAAACCAAAACATATCCTTTATCTAAATTTATCTTTTTATTTTTCATTTTTATTTCCTCCTAATTTTCTGTTCAAAGAGGTGTGCACTTTTCCTTGACAATTAAATTATAGAATAATGAAAAATAAAAAGTAAGTATGCACTTTTTTGTTAGATACTTACTTTTTGGTATAAATTTAATTAAATTAAGACTTTGCTAAGTAATTTTTTTAATAATATAATAAATCTCATAATTTATTATTTTGATGTCAAATTATAACTACAACTTATTAACTCACATATTGTTTCGTCTGACAAAGTATCATTTAATACTATAGACAACCAATATTTCTTGTTCATATGATATGCTTCATATATTCCTTTTATCTTTAGTAAATCATCCTTAGCATTTGGATTTATCTTTACATTTATAATTTCTATAATTGTATCATTATTAATTTTCTTTTCAACTTTATTCATTTGAATATCCATTATTATTGAAAACCATTTATTATTTTTATTTCTATATACAGCATAGTTTGGATATTTATTCCATAAAAATTCAGGTAACGACTCAAATGAATTTTTAATATATTCATTTATTCTATTAGATTGTTTATAAATAAAGTTCTGCTTTTCACAACACTTATTTCTAATATCTAATAATATGTTTTTAAACTCTTCTTTTACTTTTTGATTAAATTCTCCAATCATGTTTGTTCTAAAATTAGTATATTCTTCATTTAAAGCTAGTTCAACAATTCTTCCCATAATACAATTATCACAATATTCAACAATCACATCAAAAGAATTATCCATGATTTTTTGATGATATATCAACTTATTATTATCTTCTTTAAAGCCATATTTTAATAAGCTATTACTGTTTATTGTATATCTATTAAATATTTCTCTTTCTATATTCATTAATTTTCACTTTTTCAAATTATTACTTATCTTTTTTATTAAATGAAATAAGACTTGCAATAATAGTAAATGATGTTCCAAACAAAATAATAGCAAATCTTCCTATTCCATCAATCTCTGTGATAATACCATAATCCAAAATTCCTATTCCAAAAATCATTAAACCTATTTTTAATATATTCCTTTTCATAATTCATTACCCTTCCAAATTACTATTTATATTCTACTATGTCCTCTATATTTTTTCTTTTATTATGCAAAGGATTAATCGGACAATCTACTGTTCTGTATCCTAATGGAAGTAGACAAACAGGGATTAATTCATTTGGAATATCAAATTCTTCTTTTAATATCTTTTCATCAAAAGCCTCTATCCATATATTATCTACTCCAAGATTTGTTGCTTCTAGCATCATGTGTGTAGCAACTATACAGGAATCCATTTCATAAGTTGTAAAATTTTCTTTATGATAAGCTTCTTCTTTATTTCCACACACTATTAGAATTGTTTTTGCACCATATCTACATCTTGATGCTTTATCTATTCTTTCAATTCCATTATTACTTTGAACAACATAAATTTTAATTGGTTGATTATTTTTAGCAGTTGGTGCTAATCTTCCAGCCTCTAATATTTTATCTAATTTTTCTTTTTCCAACTCTTTATCACTAAATTTTCTTATTGCTGTTCGTTTTCTTATAATCTCTTCAAAATCCATTTTTCTTTTCTCCTTACAAATTACTACTTATCAAGCTAATATAATATTTAACAGCTTTCATAAAATATTATATCATAGTCCCATCATTTCTCTTACTATTCTATCTGATATTTTTATAGTTCCTACTAAAACTAACATATTAAATATTAATTCTCCAATGTACTTCCAGACCTGCGTTACTGCTGCAGCACTTGAATCTACTACTGGTGGTGATGATGCAAATAAACTAAATATAATGCAAGATAATACAATAATCGCTCCTTCCAAACAAACTGCTGTGTAACTTTTCAAAAAAGATTTTCCAATATTACTGGTTGGTTCACCTGCAAAACTTGATAAAGGGATCGGGGCTAAAGCTGTATATAAATATAATTTAAAGAACCTACCATATACTGTCATTATCATAATAAATGATAAAACAGTTACAACTAGTCCTCCAATTAATGTAACTGCCCATAATGGAATAGATTCAAAGAAACCACAAGACTCTATTGCTGTAATTATAGAATTAGGTAAGGTACTTTTTGAACTAAAAGTAATATTGGCTGTAGATATTATTTTTGATGTTATACCTTGAGTTATTTTAAATACATCTAGCATTAATGTCATTCCATAGGTAACAACTATCTTTGCCAAAACAAATCTAATAAATAATTTAAATACCTGTTCTGGTCTTTTAACTTCATCAAAAGAACCACATGTTTTGATCATTCCTACAAGAAAAAATAGAACTAGTAATCCTAGTCCTATTCCTTGCATAGAATTATAAATACCTTTAATTACATTCCATATTGCACCTCCTTTAAAGGTCTCTGGTGTAGTTGTAACTAAACTCCAAATTTCTGCTAATTTTGAGTTCCATGTATCAAGTGCATTTTGTAAGTTTTGAACAACCCAATTATCACTCATTTATAACAACTCCTATCCTAATATTTTTGTAATAATTGCTTTTGAAAAACAAATTATTAACCCTCCACCTATTGTCATTACACTACTTGCTCTTTGGCTTGCATCATGACTTTTAAAAGACATACCAAATTGGACAACACCAAAGATTAGCATTATTGCTCCTAAAGATTGAACCAAAGTAAAAATAAAATTTGTTAAATTGTTCACTGCTGCTATTGGATCATCTGCTGCATAAACAGTTCTAGTATTTAATAATGGAACTAAAGAAAGACCTATCATTTTTAATTTAGATTCAGTCTTTTTTAGTTTGTTTTTTTGTTTTTCTTTTTCTTTCATATTTTCCCTTTCTTTCTAAAAAATCATCTATCTCTTCTGAATAAATGACTTCATATTTATTTTTGATTTTTTCTATTTCATTAAATTCAGTATTTTCATCTATTAAAGAAATACTAACTTCTCCAATAGATTCATTTGTTGTTCCATGATAATAATTTTCTCCATTTCCATCGGGAGTAAAATTAATATTTGGATGTTTTTTTATATCAAATTTTAAATCTATAATTGGTCTTTCGCCACGAATAAAAATTAAACATTTTTTATTGTCTATCATTCTTACTTCATCAGGCGTTAATAACTCTCTTCCAGTAATTTGATAATTGGTAGAATAATTACCTTTTAACCCACTTGTTTTGCCATAAGTATTTGTATCAATGGTTTCTTTTCCCATAAGATTTGATAAAAATTTAAAAGTTTCTTGCTCATTCCCTCCCAAATAAAGTAAAGTATCAGAGTTACCAACAATAGATTCCCATTGTTTTTCAAAAAGTGCTTTTAGTTGGGTTAAGTTTTGTAGAATAATGGATACAGATACATTTCTACTTCTCATAGTAGATAAAATATTTTCAAAGTCATCAGGTAAACTTACATTAGCAAATTCATCCATTAAAAAATGCACATGAACAGGAAGTGCACCATTATAAAAATTATCTGCTAAATAAAATAATTGCTGAAATAATTGAGTATATAAAATACTGACTATAAAATTAAAAGACTTATCTGTATCAGGTATGATTGCAAATAAGGCTACTTTCTTTTCTCCTAATGAACCTAAATCTAATTCATCAGTTTGAGTAAGTTTACTCATTGAATCAAGATTAAATTTTTCTAATCTACTTATTAAAGTTATTTGTATAGATTTTAATGTTTTACCAGCACCAGATTTATATCCTTTATAATATTTTATAGCAATATGATCTGGCTCTCTTGCTTCTAATTCATTGAATAGCATATCAAGAGGACTTACATAATAGTCGTCATCCTCTTTAACATCTCCAGCTCTTATCATTTCCATTACCATAGGAAAATTCTGTTCTTCTTCAGGTGCCTCATACTTTAAATAAAATATTAAAGCAGAAAGTAACATGGAAGCAGCAGTGTCCCAGAATGGATCTTGAGATGTTGAACCTTTAGGAGTTGTACTCTTAAAAAGATTGGTAACTAATCTTTGAACATCATTCTCATCTTTTATATAAACAAATGGATTATAGCAATGAGATTTTTCCATATTAATTAAATCCAACACTTTAACTTCATAACCTTTTTGTTTCAATAAATTACCTTCTGCTCTAGTTATTTCACCCTTAGGATCTAGTATTACAAACGATGTATTGGCTTGCATCACATTAGGCTTAGCATAAAATCTTGTTTTACCAGCACCACTACCACCAATTACAATAGTATTTAAATTTCTCATATGCTTATGGGCATCATATCCTATAGAAAAATTTCTACTCAATATTTTATTAACTTCAAATGGATATTGAGAATATTTCTTATTTAATTCGTGAACATTTCCCCATTTAGCTGAGCCATACTCTTCTCTTTTTCTATAATTCTTTTTATCCATTAAATAAATTGTTATTCCGAATACATAAACTAAAACAAAAATAAATACTACTGGTATGGTATTTTTACAAAAAATTATATTAAACGGATGACTTATAACATCACTAAATCCTTCAATAATATTAAATAGTCCATCAGAGGATATTGGTGCTATAAGTACTCCTAACCATATAACTGGAATAATTCCAAATATATAAACTAAATAATTATCTTTCTTCAATATACTTTCTTGGAAACATTCTCTTTTTCTCTGGTAGATTTAATACTTTTAATAATAATTCATCTACAAAAGTTGTATCCTTTCCTTCCTCAATTAATTTATTTCTAAATTCATTTAATGCATTTATAATAAGTCCTTCTTCATATTTATCTAATTCTAAAACTTTTACATCTTTCATTTAGTTCTACCCTTTGATTTATTTATGTTTTTATCAATATTAATCTCTTTACTTACAGATTTATCCTTTATTTCTTTCTTATAATCATTTAACTTTGCTCTAACTGATAGCTTTTTACTTTTTAAATTATTACCCTTAATTGGTGAAGTCTTTTGCACTTCTGAGAAAGGCTTTGACAGAGGGCTTTTTTCTGTCTTTGCCAAATGGGGGTTTAAGGAATTATCTTCTTTCTTTTTGACTCTTGATTTTGGATTTTGCTCCTTACCTTTATTAACACTCTCTCTATTTTTTTCAATGCTAGATATAATTTCTGCTTTATTAAATTCTGCAAATTTAAATCTTTCTACAATCCTATTTATTCTTGCTGAATCTTCTTTCCTAACAACTATATCTACTATTCCATCTTTAGATTTATTTTTTTTATCCACTAATGCACAATAAAGTATTCCATATCTTTTTGCTTCTTGCTGAAACTTTGCAAGATCATCTTTTTTAACAGTAAAAATTGTAAGAGGTTTACCACTTTTTAGCATACTTGAAAGTTTTGATTTACCACTTGTTTGTTCTTTATTTTTCATGATGGTATATAAAAGCACTGCAATATTTTTAGCACCACTTCCTGTTACTTTAGCAGCGACCTCAAAGCCTTCTAAACTCATTCTTACAATTTGTTCTGCAGCATCACTTGACTGATTCATTTACTCATTCCTTTCCTTTTGATTTTCTTTTTCTAATCCCTCGATTTTTTCTTTAATGGATTTAGATTCAACATTTATTTCATTACATAAATCTATTTCTTTTTTTAATTTAGGTAATTCTTCATTTATTTCTTTTATCTTTTTCATGATTCGTATTTTTTCTTGTTCATTATTAATACTAGAAAATTGTTTTCTTAACTTCTTTCTAATATTGATTAAATCATCATATTTATTATTTATCATAATTTCATACCTTCTAAATGATTCATCATCAGTTATTTGTTCTCTATCAAACATTCTAATAATTGAATTGTATTTTTCCAATTTCATAACATCATCTTTGATATAGGTATAGTTATTATATTTTTTATTAGGATAAACTTTTAATAGATAACAATAATATCTATATAAAGCAACAATTCCGTGATGCCTTTGATTAAAATTTTTCTTATAAAAGCTCTTATTATTTTGAGATACATCGTCAATATATTCTTCCTCTAATATTCTTGATTTAATATTATCTATAGAATATTCTTCACCAAAGTATCTCTCAATTCTAATATTTCTTTTATAATCTAAATTTCTAACTGAAAGTTTTCCATATCTATTCTGAACTTCATAATTCATAGAAGACAGTATTTCAATAAATTCTTTATAATTTGATGATTTAGCTATAGCAATATCTATATCTTTTTTGTTTTTTTTATAATAGTTATTTCTGTTAGTATTCTTAAGATAATACGGAAAGTAAATTCTACCTTTAGATGTTGGCTTTTCATCTAAGACTGATAATCCATATTCTTTACATAAATCATCACTAATTTCTCTTAATCTTGCTGTTGATGATCTATTAGAATAAAATTTCATGCCATCAACAAATGAAACTGAATTAACAATAAAATGATTATGAAAATGCTTAGTGTTTAAATGAGTTGAAACTACTACTTCAAATCTATCACCCCACATTTCATTTGCTAGTCTAACTCCAATTTCATGAGCTAATTCTGGAGTAACTTCTCCCTCTTTAAATGATTGATAACCATGAAATCCTAAAATACCTTTTGTTTTATTAAATAATCTTTTAGTCTGATTCATTTGCTGTAAAGCTGTAGCTATTTCACAATTAATTCCAGATACATAAAAAAATTCCTCAGTCTTATCTTTATTCATTGCATAATCAATAGCAACATTTAAATCAATAAGATTGGAATTAGTCTTTTTTCTATCCTCTGCATAATCAATAGTTCTGCCTAAATTACTCCCTATTTTCCATAATTTTGTTACTGCTATAAAATCACCTTCTTATCCTACCAATATCTAAAACTTTATCTCTTATTTCTAAAATTAGTTTATCTAATTCTTTTTTATAATGTTCTAAATAAATATAATTAACAGTTCCCGTTTGATTAGAAACCTTTGCTATTTGATTTATATTAATTCCTATCTTTCTAATCTCATAAGTTAATTTATTAATTTCTTTATTAAGATTAGTATTAGGCATATAATCATTAACCAATGATCTAAAAAATTCTGACTCAGTAATTCCTAAATCAAAACATTTTTTTCTTAACAATTTTTCTTCTTCACTCGTTAGTCTTATGTTCTTCTGTCTTGTTCTTTTCATAAGATCCCAATTCTAAATCAGATTTTTTAGAAATTATACACATACACATTAATGTTATACCTGATAATCCTCCTATCATTAAACCTAATAGGAAAAATAAAAAATTACTCATAATTTTGTTCCTTTCTATATTAAGGGGATTGGGGTTTCCCCATATTTGAATTTGAAAGCACCTTCAAGGGTGCTATACAAATTCATTGCTTGCTAGTAATGAGGATATTACTCCTCATCTTCTGTTTCTTGGTCATTATTTTTTACTGACTTAATAGTTATCATAGACTCAGTATCATTTTCTTTTAGAAAATCGCTTATGGCTTCCATAACTGCACGATCACTGCTATCAGCCTTTACCACGTAACTATTGTATGATTCTGCAAATATTTCTACAGTATATTCTTTCATTATTTTCTCCTTTCTATAAAGTTAAAGAGATGAATTTATCTTTCATCTCTTGCTTCTTGTTCTTTACTTCTACTTGATAGAAATGTTACCTTTTCTGCAATAACATCTGTTGAGAATCTTGTTTCTCCATCTTTCTCATAAGAGTTAGATTGCATTCTTCCTTTAACACCTACTATGTCTCCTTTTTTACAATATTCAGAACAATTTTCAGCAACTCTATCAAACATTTTTGCTGAAATAAAATCAGTTTCATAAACACCTTCTGCATTTTTAAATGTTCTAGGAATTGCTAATGTTACTACTGCATATTTATTACCATTCTCAGATTCTTGTAATTCAATATCCTTAGTAAGTCTTCCAACAAATATAACTTGATTTAACATTTTCCCACCTCCTTTCGTGCTATTTTTTAAACTCATTATCTTTATCACCTTCTTTCAAAATAAAAAAAGTCATAAAATTTTTGTTTCTTATGGCTTCTCTCAACAATTTAATATTTTTAATATCATCAGTTGTTATACCTTTAATATTAAAAATATCATCAATCTTGATATTTCTAATTTTCTCATCAGAATCTATTCCATTTTTTATCAATTTTAGAATAGTTTTATATCTTAAATTAATTATTTTATTTTCCAATCTATCCTCCTATTCTAGTTCTAATATCATAACTATTTGTTTTTCAGTATTATGCCTACAAGTAATTAAAGTTAATGTTGTTTTAGATAAGTTCCTTTTAATTTCAACTTTACCATTCTTATCAACATCATAAATATTAACTACTTTATAAGTATAAGTTTTATCTTTGTAATCAACTGTTGCCTCATCCCCAATTTCTAATTTATTTAAATTTCTAAAATAAGAAATTCTTGCATTACCAGAGTGAGCAGCAAGTATTAAGTTACCACCAATAACATCAGGCATATTAGAACCTTTTATTATTTGTACATTATATTTAACATTATTTAAATAACTAGATTCATCAACTAATCCTCTAACTAAATTAATTTTATTAATTTTAAGCACTGCAACATAATTGATTTTTTTATTTTCTGCTTGTTTGTTATCTGAATCACTTTCTATATTTTCTTGTTCAGTTTCTTCATTTGATAAATCATCTTGATAAAATTCTTGAATCATTTTTTCTTCTTGCTTATCGTTAAAATAATTAAGGAGCAATTTGTAATTGCCCCCTATTATTGCAAATAATATTAAAATAATTCCTATAATTATATATTTATTAAATTTTATTTTTTTCATATCGTATCCTTCCATACAAAATAAAAACAGAATACTAATCCTTGTATTCTATCTCCATATAATATTCTTCTGATATAAGATCACTCTCATCCTTTGTTGCAACTTTATCTTCGTACAATATTGATTCTTTATGAAGTTGCTTAAGTAAATCTATAATGGCTTTATCTTCATATCTATACTCATAATATGAATCATTTATTCTAAAATTTTCTGCTAATAATTCATTATAAATATTCATTTCATGCTCTAATGTTTTTCCACTTGCAAATTTAAATACTTTAATATATTTAATATCATTTATTTCTTTTTTATCCTCAAGTTCTAATTTAAGAAATTTATTGTTAAGTATGTTATATATTTCAGTTAAGATTTTCTTTTCCTTTATACCATCATATTTTTCATTATAAATCATCCTTACTTTTTCTAATAATATTAAATCATTTAAATTTATTGTCTTTCTAACCTTCATATTCTCACCACAAGAACATGATAACATTTAGCTTATAAAAAGAAAAATCTGTAAATTTTAATTTTATACATTTATTAATGTTAATTATTTTTTTCTATTCTTTTTTACTCCATAAGCAATAGTTCCTATACCTGCAACACCAACAATTATAGCAATAATTACATATTGATTATTATCAGTAATATAAGTATTAGGTACTTCTACTATTTGGTTGTCTTTCATAACTGATTTAACTATTTCTCCATCCTCTTTTATTTCAAAGAACATTTTATCAGGATTAATCTCCCATCCTTCTTTGGCTTCTTTTTCAAGAATATAGTATTTGCCAACAGGAAGTCTGTTTATTATGATTTTTCCATTTTCATCAGTCACACCTGTAAAAACTAACTCATCATTTTCAGTATATATTTCTATTTTTGTATCTGGAAGTGGCTTACTAGTTGAAAAATCTATTTTAGTAAATTCTAATTTCCCTGATGCCAAATGATTTTTAATTGAAGTTGTATATTCGATTGTATCAGTATATTGATCCTTATACTTTAATTCAAATTCATATTTAGTTTTATCCAATACATGATTTCCAACAGTTGCTATTTCTTGTAAATAATATTTTCCTAGATGAAGATTATCTATTTTAATATTACCATCTTTATCAGTTAATACTTCTTTTACTAAATCACCTTTTTTATAAATTACTTTTCCTGTTCCATCAGTGATGTTTTCATTAGCATATAAACCGAATTTAACTCCTTTTAATTCTATTTCTTTATATTCATATCCATTTTCTTTAAGTTCTACATTTTCACCTTTCTTATTTACTTTAATAGTACCTTTTACTTCTTTATTTTCAAATTTAACCTCAAATAATATTCCATATTCATTATCGTTGATTAATTTTGAATCTTCACCTATAGTGAATTTTTGAGATTCTTTATTCCATAAATATTTATCGATTACTTGATCAATTTCTTCTAATTTATAATTACCACTTTCTAATGGATTAGGTGTGATTAATTCACCATCATTATTAGTACAAAACTTATCAAGTGTTTCTTTCTTAGGATATGTTACTGATTGTGATACATATTCATTTTTATCTGTATTGAATATTCGAAAACAAATATTAGATCTTTTAATTACTTCTTTAGTATCTTTATCTATCTTAACAACTTTTAATTTTGCTGTTATTTTAGCATTAGAAATTGTGTAATAAATTTTACTACCACTTTCCCTTACATCTAAATTAAAATCATCTACCTTAGTTGTATCCTTTGAAGTTGTAAGTTGTTTAACTGTATAGCTTCCATAAACCAAATTAACTGTAAGTTTTCCGTTTTTATCAGTAACTCCTTTAGTAAATAATTTCCCTTTATTATTGTAAAATCCAAATTCAACATTTGGCTCTGGTGTCATTATTTCCGATTTGTTTATTGCATATACTTTTGTAATTTCTACATCTCTATTAATAACTTTTTCGTTAACTGCTATTTCATTATCAATATTTTCTAAAGTACTTTCAAAATAATATTTATTAGTATCTAATTCGTAACCCTTAGATGGAAGAATCTCTTTTAAGTAGTATTTCGCAAAGGCTGGTAAATGTTCTAGTTTACCTTTCCCATCTTTTCCAGTTGTAACTTTAGAAACTAATGCATCAGTTTCAGCATTATATATTCCATAAACTGCCCCTTCTAAGGTTGCTTCACCACTAGGAATTGTTGAATTGTTATCTCTATCATACTTTGTAAATTCAACTTTACCTCCAAGTGATTCAATATTAACTACTGATAGTGCTGGATCTACAACTCCTGATGACATCATAGTTTGTTTGCCACTTGAGTAATAAACTAAATATTCTCTATCAGTATATAATCTCTTTTTAAATTGCAATGTTACTTTACCAATTTTAGTTGTTTTAACTATTAATTTGTTTCCATCAATTCTAACTTCTGCACCATTGCTTGCTGATACATAATAATTTGATAAAACATTGTTTATATCTGTAAGTATTACTTCTTCTCCTACTTTTGCATTAATAGTAGTTCCATTGAATGAAGGTCTTACATAATGATTTCTTACTAATCTTTCTATTTCATTTCTTTGAGTACTAATATCATATATAGTACCTTGTGCCCATCTCCTTGATGAAAATACAGTTTGATCTGCATTTATTGTTTCCCATAAAAGAGCTTGAGTTGCTGCTCTATATTCAGTTGTTTGATGTCCAGTATAGTCATAACCATAATATGCAATTAACATTATTCTTTCTTTTTGTTCATTTGAAATATTATATGAATCTAAATTTCCAGTTTGATAAGTATCTCCTTCTGGAATACCTGGTTGAATACAATATGCTATTCTTCCATTAAATTCATACCATGTTAAATGCCAACTATGATAATTTCCATCATCTGGTTGAATTCTTTGCCACCACCAACCACTATCAGTCATTTTTAATGTGGTTGATTCAGCGTTAACTGTGTGAGTGCCTACAACTAATCCTACAACTGAAAGTGTTAGTGCAAATACTCCCATTAATATTTTCTTTATTTTCATTCTGCTTTCCTCCTTAATTTGAAAATAAAAAAAGCACTAATTTCTTAGTACAATTTAATAACCTTTATATCTATCACAATTTCCAGATGTACATTTTAAATATAGATATGCTCCTAATACTTTTCCATTCTCGTCTTGAACTTCCATACACCACGATCCATATATATCATTTACATCCATCATTAAATATTTCTCACTATTTTTTTGACATTCGTCTAATGATGAAAAATCTATGTGTCCGTGATGAAATGAATAGTAATAAGAATTAGGATCAGGAACATCTATATAATGTTTTTTATCATCTGTTTGTTTTTTAGGTTCTTCTACTTTTACCTCTACTTCTTTTGTTTCATTATTAGAATTGATTGGTGTAGAAGTATTTTTATTATTTGTTGATGAATCTTTTGTTGAACTATTCTTTTTATTTGTATTAGATTCTTTAGAAGATTTAGAAGTATTATCACCTTCTCTTTCTTCTTTTGTTATTTCTGTTTTTTGTTCTTCTTCTGATGCATCAGTTTTTGTTTCTTCTTTAGTATTTATTTTTTCTTCTGTCTTCGTTTTTGGTGTTTCGGATTTGTGAGTAACTTTGATTATAATTGGTATTGATATAATCATTAATAAAATAGCAAATAAAATTACTTTCTTTTTCACTTTGTATCACTCCTTTGAATCATTTTTACATAAATTTAAATTAATTTAAAATGTGCGAATTTATCTTTCATTATCACTTTTAACATTTAAAATGTCATCAAATAAGTCATCACCATATAAATCAGTTTCACTTTTCATATACTCCAACTTATTTAAATTACTTTTTAAAGCATTATTAAAATAACCAAATTTATTAGAAATTTCATTTCCATCTTCATCTCTAAATTTATTTAATTTGATTTTTGATGTAATGTAATGAATAGAAGTATAAATATCTTCAGAAGAATACTCTTGCATTATATTATTAAACAATTCATAGTAGTTTTTAATATCATTATCCTCAATCGTTATATATCCAGACTTAATTAATTCATTTAAAAATCTAGAATTATTGACGTAAGTCGATTTATCATATTTATCATATTTTTTATTATTTAATTTATTAGTATTTAATTGTTGCTGGTTATCCAACGTTGGATGATCCATAGCTGGAAAATCGGGTCCTGGATTATTTTTTTCTAAAATGTATTCCTGAGGAGTATCAAATACTTTATATTTATAAACGAATAACCCTTTAGAATTTTGTTCTTTCAATATATCAATATAACCAAATCTTTTCAATTCATTAATTGCTGATCTTACTGCTGACTTACTTTCTGAACATATCGAAACTAATCCATTAAATGAATAATCCCAATCAGGTGGTAAGCTATACATTTTGCATAACAACCCAACGGCTTTTAAAGATATTTTTTTATTTCGTAAAATAGAGTTATCTACAATCGTATAATTATTTTTTCTATTAATTTCAAATTCTTGTGCATTCAATTTATTGTCTTCTCTCATAAAAAGATTTAATTATCGCTCTCTATCTCTATTTAAATGCCTACTATAATATTCAACTGCTTTTACAATAAAATCTTCCATATTATTTACTTTATAATTTTTAGGCATCACTGATTTAATCTTATTTTCACTAATTTTAATTTTAGTTATTTGATTAGGCTTTTCTTCATTCATTAAATTTTCAATAAATTCCTCTGTTAACCCATTTAACTCACTCTCTTTTCTTAATTTTATTGCTTGTGCATGAGATGGAGTCGCATCAGAATATTCTATTGAATTAAAAAGCATTTCTTGTTCATCTTTAGATAAATATGATATTTCAACTGCTGGTCTCAATGCCATTGCTGGTTTTTCGTTCAAAACTGAATTATCTACCGTTTCTAAAAGTTCTGGTATTAATTCATTCAAACGTAAATACCTTTGTACTTGTCTTCCACTTTCTGAATTTTCTTCACCTAGTATATCCCTTGTTCTAGCATTGTGGCCCAGTGGTCCACCTTTAATATTTTTTATTGCATTCATTTTCATTTTATAGGCTTTTGCTTTTTCACTTGGAAGAATGTTGGTTCTATGAAGATTTGAATCTACCATATATACTATTGCTTCTTCTTTTGTCATATCTCTAACTATACATGGTATAAAGTTATTACCTAATAATTCAGAAGCAAATTTTCTCCTATGTCCTGCAATTATTTCATATCTATTATTTTCTTTTTTTCTTACAATAATTGGTTCTAATACACCATTATCTTTTATACTTTCTTTTAACTTTGATAAATCTTCATTTTCTTGTACCTTAAATGGATGCTCTGGAAAATCATCTATTAAAGATAAATCAATTATTTCTACTTTTTCTTTCTTATCTTCATCTCTGTCTTCTTGAGTTGAAAAGAAATCATCTAACTTGAATGTTGTTAGGTCTATGTTTTTCTTTTGTTCCATCTTTCAATACCTCCTTTGCAAAATTCTCATAAGCAAGTGCAACTTTACTATTTTTATCATATGAAAATATACTTTGCCCCTGTGCTGTTGATTCAGCAATTTTTATTGCTCTTGGAATTTGTGTATCAAATATTTTAAATACCATTCCATAAGTGTCATTTAATTCTTGCCTAATATTCCTAGCTAATCTTGTTCTTTCATCAACTAAAGAAAGTAATATTCCTCCGACTTCTAAGTTAGGATTAATTTTCTTTCTGACTTTAATTACTGTTTGTAATAAGTGTCCCATACCCTTAGTAGCTAAAAACTGACTCTGCACAGGAATTATAACTTTATCTGCACAAGCAAGAGCGTTAATTGTTATCATTCCTAAACTTGGCATACAATCAATTAGTACATAATCATAATCTTTCTTTAAATCATGTAGGACATTTTTCATTGTATATTCTCTACTCATTGCATTTACCAAACTTACTTCCAACGACGAAAGTTCTAGATTGGATGGAATTAAATCTACACCTTCACTATGATGAAGGATTGCTTCTTTTGGATTCACATCTTTATCAGTTATTGAATCTTGCATAAGTGTTGCTAAAGTAATTGGTATCTCATCTACATTATGCCATCCCATATAAGTTGTTAAATCTCCTTGTGGATCAGCATCTACTAATAAGACTTTTTGTCCTTTTTTAGCAAGTGCTACTCCAAGGCTGAATGTAGAAGTTGTTTTTGCTGTTCCTCCTTTCTGATTAGAGATTGCTATAATCTTACCTTCTTTCATCTGTTCACCTCCTTCTTTTTTAGCCATCTTAATAATGGCTATGTATCCCATTTGGGTATAAAAAAAGAACTAAGTACAATTTGTATTTAGTTCTCTATAATATGTTTAAATTTTTGGATTTTTAAGTTGATAATAATTAAACTTGCACTTCTTCCAAATATCTTCTATCTCTTTCTCTATTTCTTCAAGTGTCATATTCTCAATCGAATATATTGTAGTTCTAACCCAAAATTTATCTTTTTGAGTTACTAATCTAAATTCATAATTATATTCATCACTTATTTCATATTCATATACATCTATGAAATATTTTATACCTTTATCATCTTTTACCTTCTTTTGAAAAAATCTATTTGCATACTGTTCTACTACAGGAACTGATGCTTCCTTATAACCAGCATTAATTAAAACTTTTTCTGTCATCATTACCACCTACATTCTTATATTTTTCATAAATATCATCAATAGTTTTAATAGAACTACTACAATCTTCGGGATAATTAGTTTTCCACCAATTGAACTTATTTTCTATTTTTTTTCTAACCTTTGAAGTATTTATATTAGAGTATTTTTCAATTCCTAACAAAACAGGTATAATAGAATTTCCACAAATACATACATCATAATTCACAACTTTCATAAATCCATATCCATTATTTTTATAAGAAATTTTATCTTTATAAGATATATACAGATAATCATCTTTAAATAAATGATTAATCTCTAATGGTATATAATCTATATCAACTACATCAGCAGTTTTAACATAGCCAAACATATACCAAATTACTCTACTGCGAATTTCTACATAACTTTCTGGTAAATCTTCTCTTTTTATTTTTGTTGGATATATTCCATGAGAAAAAGAAATTCATTATCAGTATCAACTGTTTCTCTGGTTTTTTTTCCAAACTTTCCTCTTGTATAAACATTTGAATTAATTTGCTTCATTTTCTTATCACCTACAATTCTCTAGGACAATGTGGTTTATAAAGAACATCTTTAAATCCATATACTTTTTTACATTCATGACATATTACTGCTATAGCATCAAATCCTTCAATTATTTCCCCATCACCTTTTTGAATAACTATATTTTTAGATTTGCACTTAGGACAAAATACTCCATCATCTTTAAATACTTCTTCTTTAGTACAAAAATCTCTAATTATTTCATATCCATTTAAATAATCATATTTAGGAGCAAATTCATCACTATTAAAAACTTTAACTCTTCCAAACATAAACTCAATTTTATCAATCTTTTTTTCTATATGATAGTGTCCACAATACCATTTATCATAATCAATTAATTCTTCAACAATATCTAAAAAATTTTCCATTGATTTATCAACTTTGGACTGATTTATAAATGGTAAAAAAGTTTCTTTAGGTTCATATTTTAAGGGACATGTATGTGACAAAATCACATCAACATGTTTACCACTATATTTTTTTAATATCATTTCTTTTTCCCTGTCAAATAATTGCTCATCTTTAAACCACTGATATCCATTACATAATCTATAATCTTTATCTACTGAGTATGCACCACCTATAACAAGAACTTTTTTACCATCAAGTTCATAGCATTCTCCATTTTTTGCAAAAATAATATATGGGTACTTTTCTTCAATAAAAACTTTGCCATCAAACATTTCTACCTCTTTATAAGTTTTAATATTCTCTGGTCTTTCTTCATGATTACCTTGAATACAAAATAATTTTATTTTATATGAGCTTATAAATTCTTTTAATTTAGAGTCTTTATTATTTAAATAATAATTAATTCCAGCATCACCTAAAATAATAATTATATCTTCATCTGTTTGTTTCAAATGACCTAATCTATAGAACTCTCCATGAGTATCACCTGTTATAAATATCATACTTTTCCTCCTTCAATTACAATAACTAAATTTTAATATATTCTCTTAAATTATAAAAATATGCAAAATAAAAACCAGCCATTTTTTGACTAGTTCTAAAAACAAAGTATTATTGTTCTATCAATTTTTTTAATTTGTTAATCTGTCTATTTAATAAGATACATAATTTATTAATTCTTCTATCCGTCATTTTAGTAATATGCTGATATTTATGCAATAAGCTATCGAATTCTTCAACTATGCCATCTAACTTAGATGCATCTATTCTCTTAATATCTTTTACTACTTTTATTATTTCATCAAATGGTTTAACTTCATAAAATAGACGACCATGTCCAGAAATAACAACTTCTTCATCATTGTAATCTTGAATATTTAAACTTTGTCCATTATCAAATATTGGAGCCATATCTAACCATTCTAAAGTATTAACATCACGAATTATACCAAAATTATTTAAATGTCTATCTTCATTCATTATTAAGAAATCTAAGATATACATATTTTCTAATTTTTCACGAGCATCTTTAATACCTTTTCTTTCTAAAAGTTTAACATAATCTTCATAATCTTCTATACTATCATGTCTTTTCATATCATTTCTTATCTGATATGCTGTAATAAGTTCTGTGTCTTTTGTTATAAAACAAGGACATTTAGAAACTACCATATCTTTATAAGTATCTATAGTATAAGTAACATGATTAAAACCTAATCTTTCACAAATCATTGATGCTAATACTTCATTAAAAGGTTGTAATATCTCATTTTTATAACCACCTTTTAGTAAATATCTTGTCTTATCTTCAATAATCCACGCTTTTTTTAGCATTCCATCTGTTGTATTATTTGGTGTCTTTAATGATTCACCGCTAGCTATAGTTTTGGTATTTAAAGATAAAGATGCTTCCATAAATTCAGTATAATCAAAATCATTGTCAAAGAAATTGATATCATCATATTTAATATCACTATCGTAAGGTTTTAACCAAAATTGATCAGATAAAGATAAACCAAAAGCTTTATCTAATAGTTCGCTAGGAGCAATTATATCTAATCGATGCAACAACAAGTCCAACTTATCTCGCCATGATGGAATTCCTCTTCCTTGAAACCATTTACTAAGATTAGTTCTAAATGGAGTATTATTAAAATCTTCCTTAGTATAAAAAGCTTTTAATATATAAGGTGCATATTCAATATTATAAACATCATAAATTCTTGTAAATACGCCAACTCCAGAATCATACTCAGTTACTAGCACTTCCTTATCTTTATTCATAAGAATACATTTCATTTGATAATCAGCTCCTTTCTCTCTATATAATATTATACCATTTTTATTGATATAAATAAATGAAATTACAGTGTTTTTCCTGTTAACTATAGTTCTTTATTTATATATAAAAAGCCAGTTATTATATTAACTAGCATATCTTAATATCAATCAAGTGCCGAGGCAACGGCACACAAGACCTCCTGCATTTATGTGATTAGACACAACAATAACATTACTATCATTTCCAAAAGCATTCTTAATTCTATTGACTCTTTGAGTTGGACTCAATGTTTCATCTGTTTCCCTTGTAATATAAACAGGAATCCCAAGTCTTTTTAACTCATCATACATTATTTTACTAATAGCTAAAGTCATATTTTTTTCAATTATATCATTTCCACTTGCACCGTTATCAGTACCACCATGTGGAGGAATCGGAAAAATCCAAATAAATTTAAAATTAATTAAAAATCAAAATTCCATTGTATTTCTATACTTCTTGTTTTAGTTTCCTTATTGTATTCTCCAATATAAATCTTATCAATAAATTCATCAACTACTACTTTATTTAATTCTTTAATATGTTTATATTTCTTTAAAAGATCATCCGCTTGCTTTTTTTCTTCTTTAACATTTTCTAAAGAAGTTAATTCATTTTCTATTATTTTTATTCTTTTAGTCATAGCTTCAATCTCTCTTAAATAATCACTAGACATCATTGCAAACATATCACTAGTAATAACTCCTTTAACTTTATCTTCATAAAGATTTCGATAATAATCTCTATTATCATCAATTTTTCTGATAAGACTATTTTTTTCTTTTTCTAAAGTCTTTATTGCATTTTGATTATCCGAACTTCCCATTCTACTTTTTTCGTATAACTCTTTCAAGTTATTTTTATCATAATATTTTTCTAGTAAATCATTGATAGCGTTAAGTAATATTTTTTCTAACTCATCCATTCTAATTGCCTTATTATTTGTACATATACCAAATTTTTTATTTCCTTTACATTGCATATATGCTCGTTTGCCGGTTTCTTCACTTTTAACTTTAAAAACGTTTCTCATAAAAGTTTTTCCACAACAGCTGCAATAAACTTTTCTAGTCAAATAATGTACTTCACCAGTTTTAATAGGTTTATTATGTGTTCCTAATATCATTTGCACTTTATTCCATGTTTCTAAATCTATAATTGGTTCGTGTGAATTTAAAGTTCTAATCCACTCCTTTTCAGGTACTTTTTTAGGTTTATGATTTTTATAACTTACAAAAGTTGTTCTTCCTTGAACTAAATTACCAATATATACCTCGTTTTTTAACATTTGAGCAATTGTATCAGGTCTCCATTTAACTGTTTTTAAATCACATGTAGAACATACAAATTTACTACCCTTTTGTTTTTTATAAAGAGCTCTTGATGGAATATTATTATTATTTAGATACTCGCAAATTCTATAATAGCCATAACCATTTGCATACATTTCAAATATTTTTTTCACTACTTTAGATGCCACTGGATCTATAATCAACTTATGTCCATCTTCACTTCTATCATATCCGTAAGAAGCAAAACTTCCCATAAATAATCCATCTTCTCTTTTATTTTTTAAAGATTTTTTAATATTTTGTGACAAATCATCCAGATACCATTCATTAATAAGACCATTTATCTGGCGAGATTTTTTATTTGATTCAATACTTGTATCAGCATTATCAACAATACTTACAAATCTAACTCCCCACTCTATAAACTTATTGTGCAAATATCTTTCGATAACTTCCATATCCCTTGAAAACCTTGATTGTGATTTACATAAAACTAAATTAATTTTGCCGCTTTCACAATCTTTTATCAATCTTTCAAAATCCGGTCTATAAGTTCCTGCTCCCGAAAAATCATCATCAGAATAAATATCAACAACATTCCACCCATTTTGGATAGCATATTTTAAACACATACTTCTTTGATTAACTATACTATTACTATCATCATCTTTATTTAATTTGTCTCTGTCTTCATCAGATAATCTACAATAAACACCTACCTTTTCTAACATAGCCATTCCTCCAATATTTTGGAATAACTAAAAATGCTAAATTGCAATACACTTTTATTATAAATCATTTTTAAGAATTATTTAATCTAAAATTTTCAGTTTCTAATTTTAAAATAATATTTAACAATTTTTTGTTAAGCAAATCTTTCAATTCTTTCTCAGATATTGATTCATTATTTTTAAATTTGTATTTTACATTATAAGTCATTCCAAAAATTTTTTCCTTTCTCTTTTAGTTTTTAAATAAGATTTTACACAATAAAAAATTCTTATCTTCTTAGCTTATAGATTTGCAACAATATAATTAATTTTTAATAAAGGTAATAAATAAGAAAAAGACATTTACTTTATTTACAATATAATAAGAATCTTATGATAAGTTTATACGTAGCAGTTATTATTTGATATGCATAACCTATCAATAAATAATATTCTTGAATTCATAATAAATTTACAAATCAATTTGATAATATTTTCTATTGTTATCAAAACAGCAAATATTGCTTAAAGATTTTTATTTAGTAAACTTAACATTTCTGTCAAACCCTTTACATGAATATTAAAAATTGTTTTATCAGCTTTTGATAAATCCTCGATATGAAAGTATTCTTGATCTATACAACTGTTTACTTTTAACCATATCTCATTTGTTTTTTCTCTATTAATAGTTACTTGAACATAAGCAGTATCATTTTTTCTTAAAAACTCCACCTCATACGTAATGTCTTTAAAAACTTCATTTAACTTTTCTATAATCGTATTAAATATTTCTTTTTCGGATTCATTTGATTTTTTATAAAAATTTTGATTTCCTTTTGAATTTTCAAAAAAGTCTAGGTCGGTTTCATAATCAAAGTTGATTTGCTCCACCGTAAAATATGTATTATCAAGCTGTTTCAATGGTTGAACTTTTCTATCAATTTCACCTTTTTCATAACAAGAAAATTTGTTATACATAACTGTATCTCTAAAAATTGGATAACCAACTATAGGAAAAATAATGGTCTTATAGTGAAGTTGTTTTACTTCATCTGCTGTAAGTAAATCCCTTGATATTAAAGAAGTAGATTTATTTCCGTTATAATTCATTAAACTCATTGATTGACTAATGGAATTACTTTCTATCGTTTTCTTACCTAATCTTTTTGAAATTGCTTCAGCTGTATCTTGTGTATTAGTTTTTAAGTAAACAAGCCCACAATTATCTAATATTATTTGTGCAACTTCTTTGCCATAAACATTGTCAAGCTGAGAAAAAGATTGAATAAAAAAATGAAACCTCATACCTCTACTCCTAGCCACTGAAACAATTGCTTCAATATCTGCTAGTGGTGGACAGTTAGCAAATTCATCTAATATCCAATCAATTTGAACTGGTATTTTTTTACTATCTTGCAAATTAGCAAGTTTTACCAATTCTTTATATAAAAGTCCTACTATAATCGTAACTAAAGTAAAATAAACTTTATCTTCGTCTGGTACTATAATAAATAATGCTGTTGCTTCTCTACCTAATAAATCAAAGTCAAAGTCAGAGTCAGATGTTACATTTGCTACATTGATGTCATCAAATAAAGCCATTTTCTCAGCAAATACTGCTGTTATCGACTTATAAGTATTTTCGGATGTACTTAATATCGAAGTTAAAGAATCTTTACTCTTATTTCCATATTCTTTCTTTTCAATGTATATTTTGAACTTATTAAAATTCTTTTCTTGCATTGAACTATTTTGAAACTTACGAATAGAAGTCATTGTAATTTGATTCCTTTTAATATTCCCATTCTTATACTCTTCCAAAAAAAATCCTATTAAGCCTTCTAATAAATTTCTTGCACTATTATTCCAAAATGGATCTTTTTGTTGGACCTTTTCTTGCATTATCATTGTAGCAAGTGAAGTTATTAATCTGTTAGTTTCAGCAAGTGAAGTCATTGCCAAATTATTATATTTAACTTTATCTTTTTTACTTATAATTGACTTTTTTTCATATTCAATATACATTTCATATTCCTTAATAATTGGTTCTAATATATTAAAATGATTAGACTTCTCTGGATGTCTAAAATCAAGTGTTAATACATTATATCCATTGTCTTTAAACATTTTTGAAGTTGTATTAAAAATTTCACCTTTTGGATCAGTGATAAAAACACTCCTTTTATTCTTTGCAGTAGCAATAAATGAACACATTGGAATAACCGCAGTAACTGATTTACCACTACCAGTTGATCCTAGATAAGTGTAATGTGGCGTTTCCCTATCAAACCAAACATATTTATAATTTTTACTAAACCATATTGGTACACCAGATTCTTTAATGTTACTAATTTTTTCTTTATCAAAGTTTTTCTTAATTTCCTTAGCACTTGAAAATCGTGCTGAACCGTATTCATTACTATTTTTTATTTTATGTTTTGATATTAATGGTTCAATATAAATAAAAACTATCATTATTACTAAAGTTATGATTAAAATTAATATATATGTTGTTCTCATTTTACCTCCAAAAAAAAAGACTCATCGAGTCTTATATCAAATTACTATAAATCAGATTCATAACTTTTATTTTCGTTATTAGATAATTTCTTGATTTGTTTTTGCATTTGTATTTTTCTATTTAATTTTCGTTGATAAGTTTTTCGGAAGAATCTCTATAAGCCACTTTTAAAACATATTTAATATTTTATTGGGCATTTATATCTTCTAAATACAATTCACCAGATTTATAATATATATATTTATACAAACATATATCATAATTTATTTTATCAACAGCATATTTATCATAGTTATTATAATCTTGTGCAACTAAAATCATTTTAGGACTATCCCAGCTAATCTTTGTATTTACTCCTAATTTTCTTTTAGCTGCAATTTCAAAGTCTGCTTTATGATTAACGAGCCAATTCATATAAAACGATATTTGGCTTATCATTACTTTGCTTTTATCATACTTATATTCGATAATAACTGGATTACCTTCAAAATCTAATGCAATGGTATCTAAACGACCATTATAATCATCAATCAATGGAAATTCAGTATCTACAAATTTAACCTGCAATAACTCTTCAAGATTGCTTTCAAATAAATGCTGTAATTCGCTTTCGTTATTAAATTGTTCAGTTTCTTCTCTAATAATCTTGTTATCCTTTATTTTAAATAATGACATAGCTACACCTCTATTTCATTATATCAAAAAATAAATTTATTTTCAGTTTTCTTTTTTGACTGTTAGAGTATTAAAATAATAAATTTAATCTATTTTTCGTATTCATCATTTTTAAACAATTTACTAAATTCTTCTGATGCTTCTTCCATCTCGTAATTAATATTTCTTATAGATTTACAAATTTCTTGTTTATTTTGAAATTTGTTTGAACTTAGATAATTTCTGACAATATCTCTTTTTGTCATAGACTTATTTTTTTTATAATTAATTAAAATTATCTCCTTCATTATATCTTCTTCAGTTCCTTTCAATTTTTTATATTTATAAATGTTATTAGAATAATTTACCAAATAGTTATAAATATAGTTATTTAAATATTCTTGTTTATTTTTAATAATGGTATAATCAATTTCTTTATCTTTTATGTTATTAGATTTTCCAGTTTCATATAAATAATTTCTTAATTTATCTACAGATATGTCAAAACTCGCTTTTAAACTTTTAAATTCTGAATCGTTATTATACAAATACCTATATATACTTTTTGTGAGACTGCGTATTTTATTATCATCTATAGAATTAAATTTAATTCGATTATTACTATTATTTTGTACATACAATAATTTTCCTAGTTGAAGAATATTTTCTTCTAAAATTAAATCTTCGTGTTTCTTTAATAGCATATTTTTATTGTCTCTGCTAAAATATTTTTTAAATTCTTCTATGTCAATATTGATATTTTTTAACATTGGACTAAAGTTTTTTTCTCTTTCTATAGAAATTGCAATTAAATTTTTAAGATAATTATAATCACTTTTTTTTAATTTTCCTAATCTCCTGTATGCTAAAAAGCCATTTTTGTTTATTGTATTAGGCTCTTTTTCCATAAATGCAATATGGAAATGATAGTTATCAGTATTTGCATGAAGAGATATTTGATACATCATTTTATCTAAATCTTTAAATTCAAGTTTTTTTAAAAATCTAGGTATAACCTCTTTTATCATTTTTTGTTCTAAATCTTTTAATGATATATTTTTGTCGATATAGTCATTATCAAACGAAACAACTAATTTCCATAGATTTGAATTATAGATTTGATTTCCAATAAATTCTTTTCTTTTCATTAATTCTTTATTTGTAGCATAAGATCCATTTTCAATTATTAAATTTACTTTATTGTGCTTGTTTATTTTACCAGTAAAATAGTCAACCAAATTTATAGCAATCTTTTTTTCATTTGCAAAATACTCTAACATTTTTTTACTATACTTAACTTTACTTTCTTTAGATGATTCGTCATACCTACAATCTCTATTATTCAATGCTAATTGAAATCTACCTCTAACGAAAATATTATTTTTCTTATCAATCATCCATTTTCCTTTCTTTATATAAACTTTCAAACTTTTTTAAATTTTTGGAATTTTTTATATCATTAAAAGGTAAATTTAGATCAGAATAAATTTGCTTAAGTAACGATTTTATATATAAGACATTCCACTTACAATCATTAACACTTTTACTAATTTCTTTAACGTAGTTGTCTTTTTCATTCAAACTTAATCCAATATTGCATAACCTATCTACTGCTTTAGAAAATGTTAAGTGATTTATTTCCGCGTAGAGTAATATAGAATTTAATAATTCATATTCAAAATACACTTTTTTATCTTTTTTCATTATCTAACATAGCCCTTACTTCAGAGTATATACGTGTTTTTAAGTCTTTTGTAGATTCACGATTTGTTTCTATATTTTTAACCGGTATTATGTTTAACATTTCGTAATCTTTAGAATATAAAAAATACTCTTTTCCATACCGAAAAAAGATATTTCTCCAAGCTAGAATCCTTTTTTGAGGAAGATTTGGATTCATTATTTGTAAAGGAAACCCTGCAATATAAAACAAGCTTCGAGCCGAAACTTCTGGATATAAATTTTTGGCTAAGACACACCATAGTTTAAAAATTGGATCGTATTCGATAAAACGATTATATTTTATATCTAAGACAAAAGGATTTTGTTTAAGTAAAATTATTTCTTGTTCAGTATAAATTTTAGATTTCATAATAAAAATTTCCTTTCATAATTTTATCTCTATTTAAGTTTTGTAAACATTTATTAAATTCAAATTTTTTCAATATTGAGATTCTCCATTCTACAATAGCCAATTTGTAAAAGTTCAATCATTAAGTCATTTAGTGACCTATATCCTAATTCTTGTTTCATCAATATCAATTTAGAGTGCATATAGTCACTCATTCTAATAGTTGTTCTTATTTTAATCACTCCTTTTATTTTATTTTTTTATTAAATCGTCGATTTAATTCTAACAGGATAAGATAATGACACCATAATAGCCTACAAACCCTTTCTTTGTAATACTTTTTATGGTGTCAAACTTATTTTGCACTTGCAAAATGGGTACTTTTTTGTTTTTATTAGAACCATGAAAGCACAAACACGCATTAATTGCCGTACTTAGATAGTTCCCAAAAATATCCCCAACTAGTTATTTTTTCTTAAGAATTATAAAATACTCTAATTATTAAAATCTATTAAGCTCATTCCATCTACTAATAAACCATCATTATTTTGAACTTGAAAATGTAAATGCGGACCTGTAGAATAACCTGTAGTACCGACCTCAGCTAATTGTTTTCCTTGTTGAATTATATCTCCTACTTTTATTTTTGCACTGCTAGGATACAAATGCGCATACGTAACATAGTATTTTACTTCATCTAAAGAATCACATTCAATCCTGATAAAGTTACCTAATCCTCCCGATTTATCAATTTTATTTTCTAAGTAATTAAATGACACTTGATTTACTTTACCATCACAAACAGATAAAACTGGTGTTTTATTTTGTGCAGCAAAATCCCAAGCATTATGAATATCATTTTTAGAATAAATAATTCGTTCTTGTTTAAAATAACTTGTTATGCTTGATTTAGAAAAATCGAGCGGCATCGAAAACGGTTTGTTTTGTATTTCATTAACTTGAGTTGAATCCTTAATTGAATCTGCAGAGCATACTTCCATATATTTATATTTATTTTTTATGCAAACATCACTTATTGGAAGAACCTGTTTACTTTCTAAATTCAAATTATCAGAATAAATTTCATCAAAAGTTAAAGAATCATCTTCTAAATAGAAATATAAAATCCGTGATAATGATACATATCCACTTTTTTCTCTTATATTTTTATTAACAACAGAAAGATATTTAGCAGAATAGTCAGCATTGTTTTCAACATAATTGTCTGTAATATTAGCTCCAAAAAAATCTAATAGCATTAAACAAGAAACTAATATACTAACAAACAAAGCAGTTGAAATTATGGAAGAACCCAATATTATTTTTTTTATTTTATTTCTCATTATCTAATTTTAAATCCTGAAATTTATTTTTTGCAAATTTATTTAAAGATTCAATTAGTCTTATTCCATTTTGATAATTTCTTTTTGTAATGGGCTCGCTTAGATCTCCGTGTCTAGCGATTTCACCTAGATTGACACTAATTATATCTACTAAATTTGTTATCCCTTTTTTTGATGATAATAATTTGTCAAAATTGAAATATGCATCTTCTTTTGATTCATATGAATTATAAAACTTATCATAATCTTCTTCCAATTCACACTTTATTATTTCTTTTATTAAACTATCCTTTTTCTTATCAATTGGATAGATCTTTCCCATCACTAACAATTTATCAAATAATGATTCAAATTTAATGTCCGATGAGTTATTTAGTAATTCAGAATAAAACCATCGTTGACTATTTTCATCATATAAATATGCAATTTCTTCACAAGACTTTAAAAAGTACTTTTTGTATTCATTAATATTTTTAAACGTCTTCTTACTACATATCTTTTCATCTTCATTTCTATCCCTATGATAAGCAACAGTAATTTCTTGTTGTCTATTTTCATAATCAAAATTATGTGTAAAATCTGGCTCAGGATTTACTCTTCTACCCAAAAATGAAATATCTCCCAGATTAATTAAATTATTTATTTTTCTAATATCTCTGTAAAAATAATTTAATAGTACTCCATTTTGATATAAATATCCGTTAGAATAACAATATATAGAATCAATTGTTCCGTTTTTTCTTAGTACTGCAATATTGCTTTTTTTACTCATGATACCTCCTATTTCTCGTTCATCATTTTACGTTCAAGTTCTGTTGCACGTATCCATATTCTTAACCTATTTTTAAAATCAATATTCAACAAAAATTCTCCACGTCTAGCCGATAAAAGGAAGGATTTTTGAGTGTCTGTTAATGGATTTTGCTTAAATAATTCTAGATAGGCAATTAAATCGTCTTCTTTTAACATACCAATCATTTGATATTGACAATTATTAAATATTGCTGTTGCATGTCTCAAAATTTCATTTGACCCTACAAAATCTTTTACAGATTGAGTAGCAACAACTAATGAACCAGAGTATTTCCTGATCCTTCTTGCTAATTGTCCAAAATTTCTTAAGACTTCAAAGTTATTTTCATCAATAAATAAATGAAACTCATCAGCCACAACCATTATGTGTTTTTTATCACTAATATTAACTTTATCATTTAAAATTTTATTTGCAACTATAGTATTGTTTAAATACGTTAATAAATTAAGAGTTTGCGTATTTATTAATCTTTGATTACCACTATAAAGTAATTCTTGTAAATTAAATCCTATTAAGTCATTGTTTAAATTGATATTCGTATATCCATTAAATAAAAATGAATCTGTTCCTGTTAAAAATCTTGATAATAGTATTTCTAATTGATCTATTATTTTTTTCTTTTCATTACTCTTTAAATTACTTTTATATTCAGGAAGATAATTATATAAATCCGAAAAAATTGGATAATCCTCTGCTTTTAACTTTTCTAAAGCCTCTATGGATGTATTTCTATCAATTCCTTTTTTATTATATAAACTTTCAACAATATTCAGCAGCATAACTAGTTCTTTTTCAGTTATATTCTCAAAAGCTGATTTGAAAAAAGCTTCTAAAAAGCCTAAATGTTTCGCTAGTGTACAATCACTTTCTCTTATATCTCTATCTTCATCTGAAGGAATGTATCTTATCTGAAGTGGATTTATTATTCCACCTTTTGCTGAATATAAATCAATGTATGATCCTCCAATATTTTTGATAAAGTTATATTCATTTTCAGCATCAAAAATGAATATCTTAGTATTTCTAGCGTATTCATTTATTATCATTTTTTTTAAAGTGTATGACTTTCCTCCTCCGGTAGAACTAATAATTGCCATATTATGGCTTGTTCTTAAATTGTTTAGAGCATATATATCAAAAAAAATTGGTAATGATGAATGTATATCAAGACCAAGCATATATCCATTATAATCATTAAAATAAGACTCAGTAAAAGGAAACCCTGCACTAAGTGTTAAAGAAGGCAAATAAATTGAATAGTCGGATAATGATTTCATTGTTATATCATATGTTTGCCAAGTTTCCATTTGTCGCAATTTGGGTACATCGATTTTTATTTGGTATAAATCTGCAATGCGTTTTAGTTCTCTAATTGTATTTTCCCTATTTTTTTTGTCACCTTCAACTAGAAAAATTAAAGATACCTCTTTTATTTTTTCATCGCCGTTTTTTATTTCATTCATTAATGCTTGAAAATTTTCTTGCTTTCTATCCAATTCTGTAGCATCACTTAATTTTTTTGTAGTGTTTATATCACTTAATAAAAATTGATATTGACTATTTAACCATCGTACCAACTCTTCTTGTGAAATTGTATCTTTTATAGAAAGTGACACCCTAACATTAGGAACATTAAATAACTCTTCAAAAAATAACTCTGAAACAAAAAAAGGTATACTTTTAATAGTAAGTAATTGAAATTCCTTATCATCAAATCTTATTGAATTAGCTCTTTCTAATACATTCATTGGACATAGTAAATTAGGTAAATCACTCATAATTAATTCGTCTAAAGTATTACTAGTTAAGTATAAATTTGATAAAAATTTATAAATTTCTAACTTATTATCAATTATGTTTATATTTATTCTTGGGACTATATTACTAGTTATTTCCTCAATTTCGTCTAAAACTTTTTCTAGTTCTTCTACAGTCTTAGATATAATAACTAAATAATAAACACTCGATATTGTGTAACCATTTTTTTCTAAGTCTTCTATTAAACCTAAGTTATCCATTAATAAATTTGATTTAATTTCATTATTTACCACATTTTCTAACTTTTTATTTAAATTAATTTTATTATTGTTTAAATTAATTTTTTGATCCAACTTATAACATTTGAGATTTAGTCCTCTTATTTGATATAAGCTTTTTAAAGCAACAAAAAAATTATTTTTTTCTTGCTTACTTGCTAAAGATAAATCAACTGCTTCTATTTCTAATAATGTAGCAACTTCCCCAGTTTTTAATCGAATTAATCCAGTATCTTCAACTTTTTTTATATTTGATATTGATTGAGAGTTTTTTACTCTTTTTTTCATATTTTTTCTTTCTTTATATTTGTTATATTTTTTTTCGCATTCTTTCTCAATAAAATCATATTCTTCTTTTATTTGTTTTTGTTTTTTCAATTTCTTCACTTCCTTTTCATTTTTTTAAAATGTATTCTTTGCACCTAAACATGTAAGAAAATACTAAAATAAAAACTTTATACATTCTATTTTTTTTTGATAAGCTTATAGGTAACATCATAAATGCTGTAATTGAAAATAGTACAAGAGATAATATTCTTGTTTTATTTATAGAAAACAAGATTAAAAATAATATAAACAATGGCAAACCGATAAATAAATCTGTCAATTCAATATATTTTCCTAAAGTCTTTTTCAAACTTTTAACTGTTATGTACATCAATTATCACCTCTTTTATAAAACCTTCTTCTATACATGTTTCTCGTTGGAATAACTGTATCTATGGAAGATTGAATTGCATCAGCACCTGCGGTCATCATTTTAGAAGCCAATCGATTCATCTTAGTTGAATTATTTGGTAAATTCATTCCGTCAGATCCTATAGGATTTTTTCTTGCTATTGAACTTGCTTGGATATAATTTCCTAAATTTTGTAATTTTGATCCATAATTGCTAAATGGTGTATTACTTGAACTAACTTTTTTACCAAATGATGATATTGTGCTGCCTGCACGTGTAATTGCTGAGTTTCCAGTATTTGATAAACTACTAGCGCCTTTAGTAATCATTCCTGTACCAATTAAACCTATTCCAGCAGCTGCTAAACCACCGGTCATAGCTACTGTGGAAGCACTTCTTGAAAATCCCATCATGCTCATTAGCTGTTCTCTTCCGCTGTTTGCAGAAACATTTGCCCCAACAAATCGATTAATAATTTGTGAACCTGTAAGCAAAAATGTTCCACAACCAATGTAAAGAATAGATTTTGTAGCCATATCTTTAAATGATGATGTTGGAAAAAATGTGGTTCCTTGAATAGATTTCATTAACATTGCTGTTAATCCTATAATTAACATTACAACTGCTCCCTGCAAAATTAGAGAAACTAATTGTTCAAACACTGCACTTCGTCTCTGCTTATTTCCAATCGAGGTTGAGAAAATAATTGGAGATATAACAAATAAGAATAAAAATTCAATTTGTCTTCTTGCAAGCATCATACCGCTAAAGAAAAGAGCATATAAAAAGAAACCTCCAACTAGAATTGCCATTATCCAATTAATCGAATATTTATAATCTTTCTCGTCCGGCAATATCCAATGTGAATCTGTAACAAATTTATCATTGTACATTTTTGCACTAGAAAATTTTCCGTCTGATATTGCACTTGAATAATCATCTTTAACAAAAGATTCTGATGACTTATAACTATCTGAATATGTAACATATGGTGTTAACATATTAGATGAAAGTGATTCGTTATTAGAAGTAAATATTGTTGATGTAAATCCGCTTAATTTGATTGATAACCCTGATATTTGAACAAATAAAAATGTGGACATTAAAACTAAGATGCCACATTTAAACACTTCTTTTACTATTTGTCCAAAAGATAATCCCTCTTCGGGATCAATTATTTTCTTTACAAAATTAAAAACTGAAAACAATCCTAAACAAGTAATTGCAACCGCTATAATTCCTGTATAAAAATTTTTAAACATCGACTCACCCGATAACGAATTAACTATATCCAAAGCATTTATTTCTCGTAAAATGTCAAATAAAGAATCTATTAATGAATAGATAAAATTTATTATTCCCCATCCTAAGGTTCTTAAAAGATCTAAAGCCTTTAATAACATTTATATCACCTCATTTAAATAAATCTATTATTAAATTTACTAATGATATTGCTAAAATAATTCCAGCGATACCAAGTAAAGTTTGGATAATTCTTTGTTTTACTCTAGCTTTTTGCTCTACATCTGCTACAGCGTATAAAATGAATCCAATTACAAGTGAAGCTCCAGCAACTGCAATTCCAACTGACAAACACCAATTAGTTAAAGTTTTTATAGCACTTAATATTGAATTAATATCATAACTTCCACCTTCTAAATGGCTAATTGCCAATATTTGCAATAATTTTTCCATTTCATCACCTCTCTATAAAATAAAAAGAGCAAAACCAATTGCTCTTTTTAATTAACATCTAAATCTTCTTCTATTTCATTTTTTCTAGGAGCTAAGAAACTAACTTTTTCACATACAACTTCAATGTTCCTTTTCTTTTCTCCATTTTTTTCATAATCAATTACTTGCAATCTACCTTTAACACCTATTAAATCACCTTTGTGACAATAATTGCTTACGTTTTCAGCAATTCCATTCCACATAGCGCAATCAACAAAATCAGTTTCGTAGACTCCATCTCCGTTTTTAAAACTTCTTTGTACTGCTAAATTAGCACTTATTACTTTGCTACCATTTTCCAACTCTTTTAATTCTGGATCTTTTGTTAAACGTCCTATTAAATAAACTACATTGTGCATATTACTTTCTTCCTTTCTTCACACGTTTTCTTTATTTATTTGCTCTATTTTAAAAAAAACAATATCTATTTTTTTTATAAATTATTTATTACATATTAGCAAACTTTATTTTCATCTTTCATGTACACGCCTTTTGTATATTCGCCTTATCCCATTTGTTTGCTTTTTATGTATTACAAAATTTTTTATGTTCTCATAATCTTATCAAAGCTTTACCACTTCCTTTCAATTAGAAATTTACAAGAATAAAAATTTAATAAACAGTCATGATATCTTTGTATTCTCTCTACCTTTGCATACCCGATATATTCTAAAAATAAACTCATTGGTACGTTGTTAATTTGATGAACAAAGTCAATAAATACATTTTTTTTATTCATTTGAGATTTCAACTGTTTTAATATATGTTTAGCTTCGGATTTACTACATCCGCATATTTTTTGAATATCATTGATAGTAACCCATTTTTTATTTATTTCATAAAAAAAATCTAGTTTATCTACTAAATTTTTCGTTCTATTTTTCACTATCATCTAACCAATTATAGTCTTTCATCTCATTCAACATTTTTTCTTGTTCATCTGGTAGTTTATTATTATTTAAATCTTTAATTTCTTTTCCAATTTTTATTTCTACAGTTCTATTTTTATCATTTATATAAGAATTTAATCTTCCAATAACTAAAACATAATTTCCAATCTTTAATAAAGGCTCAAACTTTGGGAAATCTTTTTCATAAACTTTTATAGAATAGAAAGATGTAGTTTTAACATCTTCATCATTCCCGTTTTTGTAGTTATTATCTTGAGCTATACTAAAATATCTATATTTATTTCCATTTGATTGTTCCTTGATCTCACCTATAAATGAAATATTACCAATCAAATTAAATCCATTTCTTAATTCTGAAAACATTTTTCTCCTCTTTTCTAAATATAAGTTATATATAAAATATAAGTTATTTATTATTTTTTTTATTAAATTATTTATTTATACGAAATATCATTCAATACTATATAGTAATATATTACTACACTTATCTTAAACTTTATTTGTGCTAAAAAATTTTAGTTTTGCATTATTAATATATATTTTCCTTTTTAATTCATTTTTTAAAGAATTATCAATTATACAATATATATAATTAAATTCTTTTAATCTATTAATAGAGTTACTTACATATCTAGTACTAACATTTAATTCTTTAGCAAAATAAGAATTGCTAGACCAACAATATCCTTTTTGCTTAGATAAACTATATATTTTTCCAAAAAGTAATTTGTCAAAATGCCTTAAATTTGAATCAGTATATATTTCATGAGGAACTACAAGATAACTATCGTTTGACATTAATAGTTCCTAATTAATTCTAATAGTGTCACATTTTGAAGCTTCGTTACCTGCATTATCTATTGCATATGCACAAAATGTTCTACCGCTTGTAGAGTCCAAATATAAAACATTCTTTATAGTTCTTTCATTTCCATCAACACGTGATGCTCCACTACCATTTCCATAAGGGACAAGCCAAGTTTGAAATTTTTGAATACCTGTTCCATTGTCATAACCATCAATATAAACTCTAATATTCCATCCTTGCTTCTTATTTGATGGATTATAATATCCCAAATTTTCAACATGAAATGATGTAATCGTTGGTGGTATATTATCATACCATGAAGGATTTATAACAAATGAATCGGTTACAGTCCATGTATAGTCTTTAAATGAAGTAATACTATATCCTTCTTTTTCATTAACATAAACTCTAATTGTAGACCCATAGTCAATCTGATTGTTATAGTAGTCTGTAACATTTTCAGCAACTAAAATCCCATTAATCCATACTGAAAAAGTAAATTCATTCAATCCAGTATCATATGTAATATTTTGAATAATCGGATTTATATCAATTACATACTTATTAACATCCCAATTAGCTAAAAAATTTAAATCTCCAGTTGTTCCCGATGGAATCGTGACAGCTAATTGTTTCCCCTCAATATTACTTCCTGTCCAACCTAAAAAACTAAATCCAGTTTTTGTTGGTGTTGGTAATGTAAAACTTTCTTCAACATTATAACTTGTCTTCTGTCCACTTATTGAACCGCCATTTAAATTATAGGTAATTCTATATGTGTTGATCTTCCACATTGCATATATTTCTCTATTATTTATATCATTTACATCAATAATGTTATTCGAATAATCTATATTTCCATCTGTACTTTTACTATAACCCGAAAAAGTATATCCTTTTCTTGTTGGAATTGGTAAATCCGTTTTCCCTTTTGAAATTGAAATATCACTACTACTAAATTTCCCTTCACCGGCATTTAACTTAAATACATAACCTTTTGCTTTGAACAGTGATTCTAAATCTATTTTTGATGAAAAATACGCAAAAGTTCCACTTAAAGAACAAAATAATGCAAGTATAATTGATATTAAAAAAAATTTATTCTTTCTTTTCAATTTTTCTCACCACTTTCTTTTTTTTGTTTTTATATGAATCATTGCATAAATCAACAATTATAATCCCTAATGAAATATATAGTAAATATTTGTGTCCATATATATAATCAGCATAATATCCGATAAAAGGAATAGACCAGTCTGTTCCTTTTCCTAATACTTGTTCATGATTAACTAATTCACTATCCACGCTGTTATTCATATCACCTTTAGTTACAAATCCATTGTCAGTTATATTGATAATACGATGTGATATTACATGATCTTTTGTTGTATAAACTAATATATCTCCTTCATCAAATTCATTAATATTAATTTTTTCATAATATAAGATTCCTCCAACTTTTAAAACAGGTTCCATACTTCCAGATATAACTACAAGAGGTTTATGTCCAAAAACTGATGGAACAAAAATCAATAAATAAATTGCTAGCAAAATATATATTATTCTAAATATAAAATCTTTTACTCTAACTAACATTTTTTCCTCCTAAAAAGGAAGCTATATTAACTTCCTCTTACCACATATTCTTTGCTTGATCGTATTGAATTGTATCGATTCTAATAGTTAATTTATATGTTGCATTATCATATCCATCACCTGATGATGTATAAGTGATTGTATGCCCATCAGCAGAAATTGTTTGATTTAAGCTAGCCTTAATATTTTCATTGAATGTTACTCCATTAATAAATGAAGAAGTAGTTTCAGCAGGTGCAACTTTTACCATATTATCTTTTGATCCATAATAAAAATAGCCATCACTTGCCTTTGTCCAACCTTCGTTAAAATTGATAATTGCTGCAACATTATTATCTACATCCTTTAATGGTAGTTCTGTTCCATTAGATGTTATCCATTTTTCTGTATAGCTTACTCTAACAGCCATATCAATACTTCCTGTATTTGTTACTTTAATTGTTTTATCAGTAGTTGTTCCAGGTGTCCAATCTGTTGGTGACTCAAAATTTTCTACTACTTCATTTTGATAAATTGCTGTTTTAAATTTATTTGCAATTTCAGTATTAGTTGTAAAATATGCTAGTGTACTCCCTATAGTTGTAAAAATACCTATGCCTAATATAGCTAACATCTTTTTTCTTCTTTTATTCTCTTTTTTCTTTTCCATAATTTTTCCTTTCCTATTCTATTTTTTCTAATTCAAAAATAAACACAATTTGTTTTTTTGTTTTACTCTTACAAGTAATTAATGTAAGTGTATTTTTATTGATATCTCTTTTTATAATCGCCGTACCATTTTTTTCAATTTCATAAATTCTTTTTAGTGAATATTTGTACTCTTTATTTTTATAATATATAGACGCATAATCATTAATTTTCAATTTTGATAAATTTTTAAAAAATGAAACTGAACTGTTGCCACTATGAGCAGCAAGAATAACATTTCCAAATTCAATATCTGGCATATCCGATTCATCTAGTACTTGAATATTCTTACTAACTTTATTTAATTTTGATTTTTTATCATAAAATCCCCTGTTCAAGTTAACTTTTTCAATTTTTAATACTCCTATATACATTTCATCCTTTTGCTCACTATATTCAATTTCTTGCTCTTTAGTTGTATCAAAAAAATAAACTAAATTTTTACTATTAGTTTTTTCAATTTTGTATATTTTAAATAATCTATTTCCTAACAAAATAGAAAAAAATAAAATCATAATAAGCATAATGATTTTAAATAAATTCTTTTTATTAATTTTCATATTTAATTTTTTTACAAATCAAGCAACCTAATATTGCAAAAACTATAAAAGCAAAATTGAATAAAAGACTATTGTCATTTAATTCTGTTATAGGAACTTTTATTGGTTTAAACTTGTTTATTAAAGTATATTGTATATAGTCTCCATCCTTTGTTATTTCAAAAAAAACTTTTTCAGTATTTAATTCATAACCTTTTAGTGGAGAAATTTCTTGAAAATAATATCTTCCATATTCTAGTTCATATTCTAAATATCCTTCATCGTCAGTTAACCCTGAATAAATTAAGTTATCATTTAAATCATAAATACCGATTAAAACACCCTTTAAAGAATTATTATCTTCATCAATTTTATGAATCTTAATTGTAGATTTTATTTTTTCGTTAGTCATATTTGCCTTTACAATCTCACCATCTTCTGTTATTTCAAAGTAAACTTTTTCATCATTGATTTTGTATCCAGAAGCAGGATCTTTTTCAATTATATAAAATTTCCCTACAAATAAATTATCAATTATGACTTTTCCATTAACATCAGTCAATCCTGAGTATATTAATTCATCATTATAAGTATAAATTTCAATTTTTGTATTTGGAATAACTTTTCCTGTGGTTAAATCAGTCTTTGTAAATTCTAATTTACCTTTTTTCAAATAATTAAATAGTGATATATCAGCATATACTATTGAAGATTTTTCATCATCCTCTACTAGCTCTACTTCATATTTGCTTTTATCTAAAATATACCCGTTTTGAGTTTCAGATTCCTCAACAATGTATTTCCCTAGTGGCAAAAGTTTTGTAACAGCATAACCATCTTTATTTGTAATTATTTCATCAACTACATCATTTTTAGAATAATATTTATATGTACCATCTACAGAATAAATATCTTCATTTGCTTTTATGATAAATTTTATATTTTCTAGATTCTTTTTATCATAATAAAATGAACCATTTGATAAGTTCAAATTTTGACCCGACTTATAAATTTGTATTTTACCTTGTGAATTAACTTTGAAATTTATTTTCATAATAATAGGATCTAAATCTCCTCGTCTTATAGCATTTTGTGAATCAACAGCGTAATAAAGTTGTATTGGATTGCCATATATATTTCCCATATTACATATATTAAAGGATACACTTCCAACATTTTCAGCTTTTATTGTTAAACTATTCGCGTCTTTATGAACACTAGCATTCTGTACATTATCAATAGAAAAATTTTCTAATACATTTCTTTTATCAGTAATTGTTATTGTTTGATTAACGCTTATGGTATCAGGTAAATTATCAAATTGTGGTAATAACAAATGATTATCAACTAATTTCATTATCTCTTGTTGCTCTTTTTCTAATATTGAATCATTTCTTTTCCCTTTATTAGTATCAGTGAAATAGCTTTCAATACTTGGATCCGCTATTTTCCAAATTAACATTTGAGTTGCTGCATACCACTTTTCTGAAGTATGATCATATCCATTAAAATTATATTTATATCCATAGTAGGCTATTTTTGCTATTTTGTCCCAACTTTCTTGAGACAATTTTAAAATTGAAGCAATATCCTCAGTTGCTACATCATAAGAATTATTTTCTTTTATTGATACAAATGGCTGAACGCAATAAACAAATTGTCCATCAGTACTTCTTATAAGGAATTGAGATTTGCCCCACATATGACTTCCATTAGATTTCTCATGCATAACATAATATGGACCATCAACGTATTTTCCATTTATCAAATCACCATTTGAAGCAGCTGCATTAACTGTTGTTGCTTTAGCATATATACCAGAAATAATAATAAATAAAACAATTAATATTCTACTAATCTTTTTCATAAATTTTCCTTATCTTCTATTGCAATTGTTGTTATACAAAATAAATATATACATAATTCTATTAACATTATCTTCACCTCACAAAAAAAAGACTCATCGAGTCTTATCTAATTAAATTTTCTGTATGAAACCATACTCCCAAGATTTTTCCGGATGCTGTAGAAACAGTGGTACAATGATAAGCAACTTCACCATTCAAATATGGTTCATAGCTATTTCCATAATCAATGCAAGCCTTAGTGGCTAATGATTCACTACCATACTTATCAATAGAAAAATCTACTTTTTCGTAGCTGTACATTGGTTCATTATAATATTGGTATTCTGTCATTCCTAATTTTTCCCATGGCTTTTTGATTGATTCTTTTTTTGCTGTAGTAGTTTTATAAGTTGTTTTTGATGTTGATTTGATTGTACTATGAATATTAGACTTATTTGATGTTACTGTTGTAGCAATAATCTTGCTTGTTTTTTCTGTTACTTTTTCTGTCTTATTTTCTTCAAAAACCGTAGTTGTTATTGTTGTTTGTTTTGGTACTTCTGTTGTTGAATAATTATTATCGATTTTTTTTGGACTTAAATATTCTGTGCGATCTTTATAGTTTTGATTAAATGCATTCTTATATAATATTAAACAACCAAGTGTAGCAAATAATACAAGTATAACGATTATTATACTAATGACAATTCTTTTTTTCATAAATACCATTCCTTGTACACTATAGTATATTACAAAGCTAGAATTGTCAAATGAGCAATCATAATAATCACCTCCTTTAATTTAAAAATTTACTTTTCTACTTATTTTTCTTTCATCCTACTTCTTTTTCTTTCATCCAAAGGTTAAATTCGCTTTCTGAAGAGGAATCCAATTTTTCACCTTTTTCAACTGCTTTATTAACTTTGCAAGCAAAATTTACTAAAAATGAATTTTTTATTGTAGGTATTGAAGTTCTTGCACAACCTATCTCTTCGGCAGCTTTTCTCTCTGACTTTTTTAATAAATAGCAAATAGTCATGTATACATTCTCTTCAACTGAAATGTTATCCGATATATATTTCAAAACTTCCGCTTGTTTAAAATATTCAGTTTTGTTATCTATATATTCATCTAAAGAAGTAAAGCTTCCAATTTTGTTTCTACTTTCATCAACCCAAACCATTTTATATTGTGTTGATGGAAGTAATTGTGGCCCTCCACATAATTGGCGTTGTAGTTTTCTAAAATCTTTAAACCACTTATACACATTAAATTCGGTTCTTTCTAAATCATAATCTCTAATATCATCTTTTCGCAATAATTCTAAATCTAATAACTTTACGTTTTCTGCATTATCCATTTTATCCCCCTATTAATAAAAAAAAAGAAGCACCTTATTATGATACTTCTCTAAAAATTCTAATTTTTTGTTCGCTGGCTTTAGATAAATATGCAATGACGTAAAACTAAAAACGTTCTATAACCAACTTACTTCATTAAGTAATATGATTATCAAGCATTATTTTTCGTAAATACGTCAAATATTGTAATATTTTATCTTAGTCTTGTCAACTTTTCAAAAATTGGATTTGTTTCCAAATACGTCCAATTTACTCCATTTTAACATGTCTATAGAGATACACAAGAATATTATGGATATACCTTGGATATATTTTGGCTATGTTTTGGCAAACTTTTTTTATTAAAAATCTATACTTCCTAACATAATTCAAAAAAAAAGTATAACAATTCATTAATAATTGTTATACCATTCATAAACACCACTTATTTATCAATTTTTGCTACTTAATAGTGAAATCCATCTAATATTTTTTGAACAGTCCCAAAAGGATCATTCGCATCTTCAGTTCCTATGTGCACTTTCAATCTATAAGCTATATTATCGTGTATTATAATAATATTTTGAGTTGATTTAGGAGAAACATATGTTGCATAGGCTTTCTCGTTAATAGCTTTAATATAATATTCGTGAATATTATTTTCGGATGATACGTTTGCTTCCCAAACAGTATCAATATTTTTATCATTATATTTTGTTCGCATTGCAACATCTAGCCATACTGCTGTTTGATTTCTTACGCCAAATTTGGTGTTCATTGGATTCGGCATATGTAATTTTATATATGAGATATTTCCATCAACACGAGAAACTTTAGTTAAGAGCATTCTATTATCTGTAAAGAAGTCATTTTTTAATATTTTTATTCCTAAGACATCTGCTAATTCTTCAGGAGTATATGCAGAATAGCATGCATCATCATCACTTATATTTTCAAATAAATTGAAAGATCTTTGACATCTAGGTTCATTTAAATTAGCATTATAGTTAAGTTCCTTTCTTGCCTCTGACTCTAATTTATAATTTGTGTAATAAGAATCATTTTGAGTCTTTAAATTGGTTATTTTAGTTATAACTTTACTAATACCATCTTTGATTTCTTCTGCATAAGTTACTCCTGCACTAACAATCAAAATACTAAATGCTGCAACTAAACAAAATATAATACTATTTTTTTTCTTATTTTTATAATATCTATTGATAGTTTGTATTTTTAGGTATTTATTTCTTTCATCAGTCAAAATTATCTTATCAATGTTGTCAATGTAATCATTCTCGATTTTACTCATTGAAATCCCTCCATTTCCAATCGTAACTTATCTTTTCCTCTTGATAAATTCATTTTAATAGCTGATTCAGTTTTCCTTGTAATTGCAGCTATCTCCTTTATTTTATATCCCTGATAATAATATAAATATAATGCAATTCTATAATCTTTTGGAATACTTTTTAACAAATCAAAAGTTTCATTTGTATTTAAATCATAAAATCCAGTTTCACTATCTGGCATAGAAATATGTTTTTTCCAAGGTGATTTTAATAAATCTTTGGCATTATTTATACTTACTTTTATTAACCATTTTTTTACGTCCTCATTTGGAAGAGACAATATTTTCTTATTTTTGTATAGCTTCATAAAAGTTTTTTGAAGAATATCTTCAGCATCAGGAATATTCAAAATATAACTATAAATTAATTTATAAATATCTCTACTATATAAACTATAGATTTCATCAAAACGCTCATTCATATTTACTCCTTTCACTATAATAACGATTGAAAATGCAGAAAAGTCACTAAAAATTTTAAAAAAAAAGGAATCAAAGTTGATTGATTCCTACACTTTGGTTTATTAGAAGTTGGCTTGAACTCCTTGCATTCCATCATAATAGTTTCGTACAGTGCTATTACTAAAATATACTACATTTCCAAGGCCACCTGATTTAAAAGTATATGACTTTGCTTGACTTAAAGTAATATTACTATTACGTGCGTGTTGATAAGTAGCATACATTGGATTACCAACAGGATTAACAAGATTTAACTCTAATTCTAATGTCAACTCTGAATTTGCTTTATCAAAAATATTCATAATTTGTCCAAAACCTTTATCAGTAATCTTTATGTTATTACTAGAAAGATCGTATTCGGCAGACAACTTATCTCCATTTTTGTCATAACATGTTTGTACCCCTGAATAGCTAGATATATTTGAAGTTGGCATAGAATTATCCCAACGAACTGCTAATATATCATATTTTTTTATCATTGGTATACTAAACCATTCAACATCCATAAGAACTATAGGATTGTCGTCCCAAACATATTGTCCATAAACAAAAGATAATCTTTTACTAGAAGTAGTATAACTAACTTCGGGACCTCCCTCAGGCATCCAATATGGTATAATCATTTTTGATACATCATGTAATTTGTTATCGGAAAGCACGTGTAATTTATCATTTGTTACTACACTCATAGCTTCCTCTTCTGTTGCTGGTATTGTAATTGAATCAATAACTTCACCATTTTTTACCATTTCAGTAGTTATCGCGTATTCTGTACCTGTTTTAACAACTGAATTTTCATCTGAAAATAACAAAACCGCATTTTGACTCATATTATCAATAGTTCGGTCACTAAATCTTTTTGTTAAATTTTCATATTGTTTAGAAGTAATTTTTACTTCTCTAGAATTTACATATTCTCCATTTTTATTTAACTCAAGTGCATTTACTGAGCTAATAGTAAAAAATAAACATCCAATAAATAATAATCCTTTTTTCATAAATTTTTCCTCCTATCTTATTAAAAAGTCTTATTAATCTTTTCTATATATCACACTCCATTCCACAATTTAACACCCATGGATTTTGTTAAATTTATTTATACTAAATTCTAAAATTTAATATACTCAATTAAGACATTTTTAATTCAACACCAACCATACAATCATAATAATCTTGAATTCCTGTATTAAATTTGAAAACGCCACCTATACCAGATTTAGAAAATGAATACTTTTTGCTATTTGTTGATGAAATTGTTTTTTTAGCATGTTGATAACTAGCTTTAATTGAACCTTTATTTTCCAACAATAATAGTTGAGAAACATCCAAATACGTTACATCAGTAGGAAGCTTAAAAGATGTTCCTATTCCAATATTCTCCTTTTTGTCATAAGAATACTCGCTTTTACCTTTATTAGTATCTACTCTCACCTTATTTACTTGAATAGGTGATGCACCATCTAAATAAATTCCAAGTATGTCATAGCTTCTTATTTTTGGTAAATTAATCCATCTAAGAGTAATAGACACTAAACAATTAGTGTTACATGACATGCTCATTTTTAAAGATTTATTAGCCGTTGTGTGCTCTGCTTCTGACAATAAACTATAATCAGAATTATTAACTAATGTTGTTTTAATTTCATTTTCAAATAATCCGTTTTTCTTTAAAAAATTGTATTCTTCTTGTGATAAATTATCTTGATAGCCATCCCAATAAAAGTCACTTATAGCACTGTATTCTTTTTGAGTGAGAATAACTCCATTACTATTTTCATAAAAGATTCCCTGTGCATTTACTCCTCCAATAAAAACAAATGATAATAATATCAATAAAAAATTTTTTTTCATACATCTTCTCCCTTTTTCTGATTTCATGTTAGCATATTTTTGTCAAAAAAAGGGAGGTCTTGTTAAGACCCTCCTCTAATTATCTCATTAAACACACTATTTAAAGTATCAACAACAATACTATCACAATTATTTTTTTGACTTTTATTTTTTTCATAATAGCAATCATCTAGTAGATTTAGCTCCATATCCATTTTATTATAACTTGCACTATCATACTTTACATCATATGTAATCGAATAATTATATTTTTTATCCTTCCAATATATTAAAATTGATGCTGTCTCATCTGCATAATTTATATTATACAAATTACCTTTTATTTTAATTTTTTTAAAATAAAGCCTATTTTCTTCCTGAAAGTTCTTTTTTATAGCATTTATAACATCGTTGCTTATAATTTCTTTAGATTCAGATTTTTGAAGTTTAGTTTTTTTCGATTTAGAAAAAAATATTTTTTTATTAGAATAATCCTCTTTCAATATTAGCTGAATAGTCTTTACTTTATTGTCATAATATATATCCACAAAAAGTGAATCAAATTTTATATTTTTATTTTTAATTTCGAAATATTCATTGTAATCATAAAAATCTCTTATAAGAGCATCTTTTCCAGAAGAAGTCTTGTATATAATTGATTTATTACCATTACCATAATATAAAATTACTTTTGATATCTTATTTTCATCAACACCATTAATATTTCCTAATCTAAAATAAATGCTCTCACCGGTCAGCATAACTGCACCATCCGTTAAATAAATATCATCTGGAGCAGACTCTATGGTATATATTTTTACTGAATCATAAGAGTTTAAAAAATAATAAAGCAAAAAAGAAATTATCATAATCAGTAATACTATTAAACTTACAACAAGAAACTTTGCTGTTTTATTATACTTTTTATTTATTAAATTTCTATCATCATATATCATCAAATTAATATCCTGTAATTTTTTTTCATTCTCTTTAGACCTATATTCACCAAACATAATTTCATCAATTGAAACATTAAATATTTCACTAAGTCTAATTATTGTCGAAGAATCCGGAATTGTCCTACCATTTTCCCACTTACTTATTGCTTCTCTATTAATTGGTATCTTTTCAGCCAAAATATTTTGACTCATATTATTTTTTTGTCTAAGTTCTTTTATAAATAAACCAATTTTTTTACTATCCATAAGTTCACCACCAAATTTTAAAATCGTATTTAAATAAAATATTAACAAGCAAAGTAATAAAGAATATAAAAAATGAAATTAGCATTATGATAACTATAATGTACATAATTTTTTTTCATAAATAATCCCTATATTCATTATATCATGAAAAAAGATACTTTTTAATAAAGTACCTTAAATCCCTGTATTGCCTGCCTCTTTAGTTATTCACTTATTTTTTGGATTTATCATGTTCCTCCATGTCCAGGGTCAATTATAATCTTATAATTATTCATAGTATCACCTAGAATAGTGTATGAAAAAAAATGAAATATGGCACTTTTCATATTTCATTTTTCTTTTTATTTTAAACTATCTGTAAACGTTTTTATGTCTGCATCACTTGCACTAGACGAAAATCTTTGACCAGTTTTCCAGTTTCCACCATTTGCCATCTCTTCAAGCAACTTTCCACTTTGACCAAGTCCACTTGATGCTGAAGTACAAAATGGAATAATTGTTTTAGCGGTAAAATCATTATCTTTAACAAAATTATTAACTGGCCAAGCTGCTACACCCCACCAAATTGGATATCCAATTAAAACAGTATCATAACTATCCCAGTTATCAATTTTTGTGTTTTTTAATTCAATATCTCTTAAAGCTTCATTATCATGTTCTTTTGAAACTCTAGATTCTTCATCTGACCAATTTAAATCAGCTGATGTATAAACATCTTTTAGTACAATCTCGAATATATCAGCATTTAAATTAGCCGCAATTTTTTTAGCAACTGCTTCAGTATGACTTTGAGCAGAATAATAAACAACTAAAACATTTTTAGAAGAAGTATTGTTATTATCATTTATCATTGATCCATTACCATCATTTATATTATCTTTATTATTATCCATATTTTTATTATTTAAAATCAAATAAATTCCAACACCTATAACAAGAACTATAGCTATAAATCCAATTATTGATAAAACCTTTTTCATATATTCTCCCTACCAATTCTTCTTATCTTTACGACAATCTTCATTATCTCTTCTTGATTTTACAATCTCATCAAACCATTCAACCATTTTTGGATCTTGATGATTAAAGAATAAACTATTTTGTGTATTTAATTTATTAATTTTTTCCATATCTTCATCAGTTAATTTAAAATCAAATACATTAAAATTTTCTTCCATGCGTTCAATATGAGTTGATTTGCATGCAATAATAACGCCTCTTTCAATTAACCATCTAAGCATTACTTGAGCAGAAGATTTATTATATTTTTTACCAATACTTGTCAATACTTCATTTTCAAATAAACCATTTCTTCCTTCTCCAAATGGTGCCCAGGCCTCCATTTTAACTCCATATTTTTCCATATTTTCTTGTGCTTCTACTTGAGCATTAAGAGGATTTACTTCCACTTGATTGATTGCAGGAACAACTTTTCTTCCAAATAAAGAAATATCACTTAATCTATCAGGATAAAAATTTGACACTCCAATTGCTCTAATTTTTCCTTCATGATATAGATCTTCTAAAGCACGATATGCTCCATAATAATCAGCAAAAGGTTGATGTAGTAAAACTAAATCAATATAATCAGTTTTAAGTTTCTTTAATGATTCCATAACTGATTTTTTACAGTTTTCATAACCATAATTATCTATCCATACCTTAGTAGTAATAAATAATTCCTCTCTTGGAATACCACATTCTACTATAGCATCTCCAACTTCACTTTCATTAAAATAACTTTGAGCTGTATCAATACTTCTAAATCCCACTTTAATTGCATCAAGTACACATCTCTTAGTATCCTCTTTAGGTATTTGATAAACACCAAAACCTAGTATAGGCATTTTTACTCCATTATTAAGTTCAACATATTCCATATAATCATTCCTTTCTTTTTGTGAACATAAATTGACTTCAACTTCTTTTTACTCTATAATTATAAATGTCGGAAGTTACTCACGGTCAAGTATAAAATTAAATTTGTAAAGGAGAAACACATAATGACTAACAAGACTTTATATTCAATGAAAGAAACATGTAAAAAAACCGGATTTTCTTATGATACATTAAAATTTTATTGCAATGAAGGATTAATTCCAAATGTCAAAAGAAACAAAAGCAATTATCGAGTATTTGACGATAATGATATAAATTGGATTAAAAATCTATCATGTTTAAAAAAATGTGGAATGAATATCACAGAAATGAAAGAATATTTAGATTTATGTTTAAAAGGAAAATCATCTATTCCAGAAAGAAAAAAAGTTCTTGATATAAAACTTCAAGAACTGGAAGAAAGAAAAAAAGAAATTCAAGATGCAATTGATTTTGTTAATTGGAAACAAAGTTTTTATGACGATGTCTTATCTGGAAAAAAAGAATATTTTAGTTATTTAATAAAAACAAAAAATGATGGAGAATAACCATCATTTTTTATATACTTTAGCTAACTTTTGTTTCATAAAGCAAATTAGATTTTCTTATTACCTTATTTAACTTCGTTGTATCTTGATTTTCATATATTTTATTTATATGTGATAAACTTTGTTTAGTATAATAAACTTTTTTTATCTTTTTTAAACAACTATCACTTACATATAAATCATTTGTAGAAGTATTTTCACTTAAATCATAACCAGTAAATTCATCAAATTTCTTACTTCTATTTATTATTGTTCCAAGATCTTCATAATACGTAACAAAAGCTAAACATTCATTTTCATATTCAAAATAAACATATTTTGTATTTCCAAGCACCGGAGTAGTAAGTTTTAATGAATGATTTTCAAAAGTCACATTCATTGTACGTTTATCATAATCTTGTTTAATATAAATATGGTTTAATAAAAAATTAAATGCAATAACCGATATTAAGAAAACAACAATAAATAAAATGACTAAGTTAAAAATCCTAATAGTTTTATTTTTAAGTTCCACATTTTCAACTACATCTATCATATTTTTTTCAAATTTATCTTGATATTCATCTTTTTTCAATTTTTCTCCGGATAAGAATTCATTAATTGATATTCCTAAGACCTCGCATATTGAATTATACATGGACATATCCGGCATACATTTCCCATTTTCCCATCTTGATATACTTCTACTATTAACATTTAATTTTTCAGCTAACTCTTCTTGAGTTAAATTACATTCTTTACGCCTTTCAGCAATAAACTTACCAATTTTTTCTTGATTCATAACTTTCTTCCTTTCTGTCTTTATACTACAAAATCTAGTTTATATAATACACGACACAAAGTGAGAATTAATTATTTTTCATTATACTCTTCCAAGAAACTTTTATATTTACCATTCTTTTTAGTTCCTAAAACACAGTTTAAATTAACATTATCCATACTTTTAAATATATTATGATCAATTTCTCTGTTAATTTGTCTCATTTTTTTTATTAATTCTTTCATTTCTTTTCTTTTGCTTGTACCATCATTGATTAATGAACAACCTTCAGTAAATCTACAAGCACAGTTGATAAATGTAAGTTCATTATAATTTCTCCAAGAAATAATAGCTCCCTCTTTCACCAAATAAAGAGGTCTAATAAGTTCAAGCCCTTCATAATTATCAGAATGAAGTTTAGGCATCATAGTTTTAATCTCAGCTCCATAAAACATTGAAAGTAAAGTTGTTTCAATAACATCATCAAAATGATGACCTAAAGCGATTTTATTACATCCAATTTCCTTTGCTTTATTATATAGATAACCTCTACGCATTTTAGCACACAAATAACAAGGACTTTTAGAATCAATTGTCGATACAACATCAAAAATATCACTTTCAAATATCTCAATTGGAATATTAAGAATACGTGCATTATCCTCAATGTATTTACGATTATATTCATTATATCCAGGATCCATTACTACATATCTAGCTTCAAAATTAATTTTACCATGACGTTTTAATTCTTGAATACATTTAGCAAGTAAAAATGAATCTTTTCCTCCACTTATGCAAACCATTATTTTATCATTATCTTGAATAAGTTCATAAGTCTTAACAGCTTCAATAAATTTAGCCCATATTTCCTTACGATACTTCTTTATAATACTTTTTTCAATTTCTTTATACTTCTCCATAACACACCTAAATTCTAACCGATAATATTATTCATCACTTCAATAAATTTATCAATTTCTGCGTTCGTTGTCAAATGACTTAAACTAAGTCTAATTGAAGAACTAGCAAGTCCTTTATTTTTGGTAACCGCATATACAAGTTTAGATGGTGTTTCAACTGGACAACAAGATGTTTTAGTAGAGACATATACTTCTGAGTCATTAAATAGTTTTTGAAGATCATTAGATTTTCTATTTTGGACACTAAAATTAATAATATAAGGTATTGAATTATTATTACTGTTTATCGTAACATCATTCTTACTTTTTAAATATTCAACAATTCTTTTATTCTTATCTATAACTGAAACACGTCTTTCTTCTATATTATTCATTGCATTTTTAAGAGCAATAGAAGCAGATGCGATCAATGCTGTATCCGGTGTACCACTTCGATAAATCGTACTAGATTTTCCTCCATTGATTTGAGGTTTTAAAAACACATTATCACGTTTTACTAAAATACCTACTCCAGAAAGGCCATAAAACTTATGAGGTGTAATCGTTATTAAATCAACATCACTGTAATCAATATTAACTTTACCAATAGCTTGACTAGCATCAGTATGAAAAAAACAATTTGGATATTCCTTTAAAATAGAAGCGATTTCCTCAATAGGTTCTCTTATTCCAAGTTCCGAATCAACAGAAGTTATACTCACTAAGATGGTATCATCTCTTAACATTTTCTTTAATTCATCAATGTTAATAATTCCATACTTATCAACAGGAATAATCTCAACTTCAAAACCAAGTTCTTGTAAATATGTACATGATGATACAATCGAATTATGTTCTAAAGAACTTATAAGTATATGCTTTCCCCTGCTTTTATATCTTTCACATACACCTTTAATAACTAAATTGTTACTTTCACTTGAGCCACTTGTATAGATTATTTCATCTTCTTTAACATTAAGAAGTTTAGCAATATTCTTAGTTGCTTCATCTATAACACTTTTTGCTTCCATACCAAGTGTATGATTCGAGTTTGGATTTGCATAATATTTTTTAGAAACACGAATAAACTCATTTAAAACTTCATCATCAACCGGAGTTGAAGCAGCATAATCTAAATAGATCATATTATTTCACTGGACCTTTCCAATTTTCAAACTTATCTTTATAACTCTCAGCATAACTTGCATCAATTACAATTTTATCGCCTTTTATTGTTTTTTTCTCAACTGGAGCTGGATTGCATCCACCTTTTTCAATACCTATTTTATCAATATGGAATTTATTCTTACAATTTTGACATTCCAAATATTCTCCTTTTTGAATAAAATAGGCTGTTGGTGATGGATTACAAGCTTGACATGTATTAAATGCAATTCTAACTACACCATCAGTTCCTCTAACAAGTATAAATTGAATTATTACTCCATCAACTTCATAATTTGCATATGTTGCTTCACTAGTAATATTTTCTGTATTAATCTCAATTTCATTTTTAATATTTTTACTTAATTCCATATATTTATTGGTTGTTTCATTTTTAGAGCAACCACACATCACCATAGTTAAAAATATCACAAAAAATGAAAATACAATTTTTTTCATAGAGTTACCTCAAGAGTATATCCTAAATCATTTATACATTTTTCAACAACTGATATTTCAAGAGTTCCAACATATTCTATCACAACTTTACCAGTTTTTAAATCAACTTTAACATTTTTAACTCCATCAATGTTAAGAAGAGATGCCTTCACTGAAGAAACACAATGGGAACAACTCATACCTTTAACTATTATTTCTAATTTATTATTTTTTTTAAACATATTTATCTTCCTTCCTTATTTAATTTCAATATTCTTAAAGAATTAAATGAAACTGTTATACTGCTTAAAGTCATGGCAAATGCTGCAATCATCGGGTTATTCGTAATAGGCAATATTCCAATAGAAATTATAATCATACCAATATTATAGATAAATGCCCAAAATAAGTTTTCTCCGATTATTTTAAAAGTAAATTTACTAATTCTAAACAATTTAACTATATTAGAAAGATCATTATTCATAAGAATTATATCGCTTGAATTATTTGCAATATCTGTTCCACTGGCAACTGAAACCCCAATATCTGCACTTTTAAGTGATGGAGCATCATTTATTCCATCACCGATCATCATAACTTTACCACTTTGTTTTAATTCATCAATATTTGTTTTCTTTTCTTTTGGTAATACATTTGCACGAACTTCATCAATTCCAATAGATGAAGCAATTATTTTAGCTGTACGTTCATTATCACCAGTAAGCATAACTACTTTTTTATTCATTGATTTTAATTCTTTTATTACATCTTTAATATTATCTCTGATGATATCCTTTACTCCGAATATTGCAACCACTTTATTTTCTTCAAAAACATATACAATTGAAGCACCCGTATCAACTATATTTTTTTCATAGTTTTCATAATCATTTTTAATATCTAGCATTTTAAATAACTTATTATTTCCAATAAAATAAACTTTATCATTAACTTTACCAGTCAAACCAATTCCATCAATTGTCTTAAAATCAACAACATCATATAATTTATCATCTATTTTAAAAGCATTGCTGATTGGATGACTTGTTTTACTTTCCAGGCTTGCAACAATTCTTTTTACATCTTTAGAATCTTCACCAAATATATGTTCTTCACTTAAACGTAAATCTCCATATGTAAGTGTTCCTGTCTTATCGAAAACAACAGTTGAAACATCTTTTACACGTTCAAGAATATCGCTTGATTTAACAAGAATACCAAATCTTGCACATACGCCTTCACTTACTACAATAGCAAGCGGTGTTGCAAGACCTAAAGCACATGGACAAGCACTTACAAGAATTGTAATAAATCTTTCTAATGCTTGAGTTAATGTACCTCCAATAATTATATAGACAATGAATGTAAGTAGAGCAATTAAAAATATAGTAGGAACAAAAACTCGACTTATTTTATCCACAAGACTTGATATGTGAGTCTTTGTATTACTAGCATCGATTACAAGTCTTACCACCTCAGAAATCGTTGAAGCAGCTCCAATTCTAATAGCTTCATATTCAATAAAACCATCTACATTCAAACTACCTGCTAAAACATCATCACCTACACCCTTTTTTTGAGCAATGGATTCTCCAGTAATAAATGCTTCATCCAAATGAGTACTTCCTTTAACAATCTTGCCATCAACAGCAATTTTCATACCAGGTTTACATATTAAAATATCTCCAACTTTAATCTTATCAAGAGTAACACGTATTTCCTCATCACCCTTTTTTAAATAAGCATAATCAGGAGTAATTGTTACCAATTCTTTAATCGCATCAAGAGTTTTATTCTTATTTTTATCAGCAATAAATCTTCCCAATTTAACAAAATAAATAATAATGCAAACGGATTCAAAATATAAGTTTTCAACGCATTCCATTGAACCATTAAAAATCATAACTAAACTAAACAAACTATATATTTCACTTGAAAGCACTCCAAGCATAACTAAAGTATCCATATTAGAACTTCTATTTAGCAAGTTTTTTACACCTGATATTAAAATGTCTAATCCATATATCAAAAATGGAATATTTAAGATAGCTAAACAAACAGCATAATTAAGCGGATATTTTTCCATATTCAAAAATTCTATAGTTGGTAACCCCACCATATGCGACATTGAAACATAAAGAACAATTAAAGCTAATATTCCAAATAAAATCAATTTTAATTTATCTTTTTTCCTTAAATTTTCTTGAACTACTTTATATTCTCCTAAGCTTTTAAAACCAGCTTTTTTTATTAATTCATCCAAATCTTGAATTGTTAAATTATCATCATATTCAATTGATGCATTTGCAAGAACTAAGTTAACACTTGCTGATATAATTCCATCCTGTTTATTTAAGAAATTCTCTAAACTTGAAGAACAAGCACTGCAACTCATTCCTCCAATACTTAAAACAATTTTTTTCATAATTCACCTACTTAATTACTTTTATTTTATTTGTTATCATATTCATCCAACAACTGTATGTAAATTCTCCAATATCTTCAGGAGTAAACTCAATTATATTTTCACCAATTTCCAATTTTTTATTTATACCATATTCTTTAATTTTTAATTCATTATTACAACCAGTCAAATATTTTTTATCAACATGAATTATAACTTCAACAGGAATACCTTTATGAACTATCATATTTTGATAATTATCATAAGTTAAATCAAATTCAACAACTTGTTTTCCATCAACCATTTTTGCTTCAACAAAATTATCAGTATTTATAAAAGGTAAATTAATGTTTAAATAAGATAATCCTCTAATTAACATTGATAAAGATAAAATAAATATTAAAACAGCAGCAATCTTATTTAAAATAATCTTCTTTTCACCTTTAACAATATTAAATACTAAGCTTGATACAAACATAAGGGGAATAGTTCCTAAACAGAATAGAAACATCGATAAAGCTCCTAGGAAAAATGAACCAGTTGATAAAGCATAAACTTGCATCGCTTGCATTGGTCCACAAGGCATAAAACCGTTTAATAAACCAATTATAAATGGACTTTTTGAATTACTTCTAAGATTAAATAGTTTAACGCTTTTAATATGAATTACACCTAACATATTTAAAGACATTATAAACATCATTACTCCAGCTATAGCAATAATAATACCTGAAACCGTATCATTTATGCTTAATACACTTCCAAGTAAACCAACTAAACCGCCAATAAACGTATATGAGATAAGACGTCCTAAATTATAAAGTAGTGGCTTTTTTATACTTTTACTCTTATCAATAGTTGCAACCAGATTCAATGAGCCACACATACTTATACAATGTAAACTGGTAAAGAATCCCGTAAAAAGAAGCATACCAAGAGTTATATTTGTATCAATCGTTGGAATAAAATTAAAAATATTAAAGTTAAATATCTTATATATTAAAAAAGCAACAATAATAATTATTGATAATATAAATATAAATTCTTTTAATTCAATATCCGTTTTTAAACTCTTTTTATCATTACTTATATATTCATCTTTAGTAACATATCCACTTTTTATAACATTTCTAATAATTTCATACTTTTCAATTTCACCAGTATAATTGATAATAGCAATATTTTTCTCGAATTCAACAGATTGAATATTTTTTATTTTTAACAAAGATGCACGTATTGTAGTTTCACAATGACTACAATGCATGCCATCTATTTTTACATAAATCGTTTTCATTTTAACTTACCAAAAAGATCAATAATATCTTCTATAACATCCATATTATCATTTTTTATATCTTCAACCATACATGATTTCATATGGCTTTTTAATATTTCATTTCCAAGACTTTTTAAAGCGTTAGTAGCTGAGGCTACTTGAAGTAAAACGTCATCACAATATCGATCTTCATTAATCATTTGTTGAATACCATTAATTTGACCAGCTATTATTTTAAGTCTTCTAGTTAAATCCTTTTTTTCTTCTTCAGTTCTGTGCTTGCTTCTTGTACACTTACACTCCTTTTTCATATAATCACCAAAATCATTATAGGGTATAGGGGGTATACCTGTCAATATAAAAATAAAAAAAGAAATAGATAAATCTATTCCCACATATCTGTATAGTCATCATTTTTACTATACTCTTTATCCATCTTGTTGATATAAGCATAATATTTATATAAACTGCTGTTAGGATTTTTATAACTAACCTTTTCGATTCTAACTCCTTTAAGAAGAGATTCAGCAATGTATAAGTATTCCGAATCTTTACCAGCGATTAAAGCTGTATGTCCCCAACGAGCAATCACATCTCCAACTTTATAATCACCAGAGTTTGCATATTCATATGTTAAAGTATGCATTTCTCCGACATCACTCATATCCTTATATTTGTCATTTATACCCGCTCCAATATCTCCAACGTCAAGACCAGAATTGTATAAAGACCAAGTAACAAATCCTGAGCAATCCAATCCATTTGGCATTTTTGCTCCTGGCTTATATCTATTATGATCTTGTAAATTAGTTAATGGACAACCCCATATAGCTGGACCTTTATATGATACTTTTATATCTTTAAACTTATCTTCACTTAAGTATAATCCTTTATGATAATATCTTCCCTCACCATCAGCTTTTCTTACTCCCGATTCATGCATTCTACCATTCTCATAAAAGTAAGACACTTTATATTTAAAAGATAATGTCATAAATCTTATAGTTTCAATTAAGGCTGCACGTGTTCCTTCACCTTTATTTAAAACTCTAGTTCTTAAAGCTTCATCTATAATATGAGCTTCTTCTTCAGTATAGGCATGACATGGTAAAAACTTCTTTTTATCATCAAGTTCCGGTTTTCTAATCAAATCAGTTACCGTAACAACCACTTCAGCCTTTTTTCCACTTTCACTTTTCAAAGTAACTACTGATGTTCCCAAATTAACTCCAACTATTTTTCCATCGCTTATGCTTACTATATCTTCATTTTCACTTGACCACGTTAATTTATAATCATCTTTTGAACTCTCTATATCATAGTTTAGTTTTTCACTTTCACCAACAGCTAAATAAAATGTATCAACTTTAAATTTAATGCTTTTTACACCATCATCAACCTCTTTAATTGTTGGTATAAAATGGATTTCTTCTTTTTTATTGATAACATCATAAGCTATAAAACATGAAATTATAAAAATAATTATTGAAATAATTAAAGATGCTCTTTTCATATAAACCTCACATATTGAATATAATATATAATTTAATATTTAGCAATAAAATAATAAAAAAAGTAGTAACTTTACTACTTAAATTCCAAGCAAAACAGTTGCTATATTAAAGTAAATCATTAATGAACAGGCATCAACAATCGTAGTTATAAAAGGACTTGCCATAACAGCTGGATCAAAACCAAGTTTTTTGGCAAACATTGGTAAAGTACAACCAATAAATTTAGCAAGAACAACCGTTGCAATCAAAGTTAAACAAACACAAAAAGCAACTTTTACACTTACAGCATCAACAACTAAAAGTTTGATAAAGTTACAGATAGCCAAAGTTAATGCACATAAAATAGATACTCTAAACTCTTTAAAAATAACTTTAAATATATCCTTAAATTCAATATCATTTAAAGAAAGTGCACGAATAATACTTACGCTTGCTTGCCCACCAGCATTTCCACCAGTATCCATAATCATCGGAATAAAAGCAGTTAAAATAGTTACACTTGCTAAAGATGATTCAAAGCTTTCAATAATTTTTCCAGTAAAAGTAGCAGATATCATCAAAAGCAAAAGCCATGGGATTCTTGCCTTATAAGTTTCAAACACTCCAGTTTTATCATAAGGTTTATCAACTGGTATAATCGCGGCCATCTTTTTTATATCCTCGGTTGCTTCACTTTCAAATACATCAAGAACATCATCAATCGTGATGATACCAACAAGTCTATTTTCAGAATCAACTACTGGCATAACTGTCAAGTTGTATTTATGGAACATATTGGCAACTTCCTCTTGATCCGTAAAAGTTGTAACATATATTAAATCTTTTTTACAAACATCTTTTATCTTATCAGTCTCTTTAGCGAAAAGAAGATCAGTTGCTTCAATACTTCCATAAAGTTTTCTTTTATGATCTACTACATAACATGTATTAATCGTTTCATAATAACTGATTTCATTTTCTAGTTTTAGAATCGCATCTCCAACTAAAGTTTCACCTTTAAATTCAACATATTCCACTGTCATTATCGATCCAGCAGTATCTTCTTCATATCTTAAAAGTTTATTAATATCTTTTCTAGTATCAGCACTACAATTTTTAAGAATTTTATCAACAATATTTGCTGGCATTTCTTCAAGGACATCAGTTGCATCGTCTGCAAACATTTCATCGATTAATGAAACAGTCTCTTTTTCACTCAATTCTCTTAAAAGATTAGTTGCAACTACTACATCAAATTCTGAGAAAACATCAACTGCTTTATCCTTTGGAATAATTCTAAATACTTTAGCTAAATCTGCATTTGATAAGTCACTTAACACTTCAGCCAAGTCACCAACATTCATTTCATTTATTATATTTTTTAACTCATTAATGTTTTTTTCATCAATAAGTTTCTTTATTTTCTCTTTCATTTAAACCTCCAAGTTTGATATTATTTTTATAATTTATATACCTCAGGTATCCGTCCATAAATAATATCACCTCCAAAAGTTTAACAAAATCATTATAATATATATTTATTCAAAAAAAAAGATTTAGAAACACCTAAATCTATTTTTTACTTTTTTTAGTATTCTTTTTTGTTGTAGTTTTTTTAGTAGTTGTCTTCTTGTTTTCTGATTCTTTCTTTTCGACTTTTTCAGCAGCTTTCTTTTCTTCTTTTTCTTCTACTTCAACTTTTTCTTCATCTTTAGAATCAGTTGCTACATATTCACCAGCACTACTTCTACCGAATAGAATTGCAACTACGATAGCAGCAGTTATACCAAGAATTATATATCCAACAACATCATTTTTTTTGCTTTCAGCTTTTTGAGTATTTGAACCAGTGCTATCTACTTTTATAGATCCATCTTGAATTCTAGCTACAACATCAACATAATCTGATGCAGAATATTCTTCATTGATAGCTTTAACTATTTTTTCAGGACTAGTCTCTTCTGAGAAACCTGTGAAGTATTGATCACCAATTACATAAAATGGAACTCCATCAACATCAAAATTGAAATAGTTACCAACTTTAGTCATAAGTTCACTATTGTTTTCATCATACCATACTTCATAATCAACTATACGAAATTTAGAATTAATTGTTTTATCATTTTCTAGTGTTGCAGTATAGTTATGAAGTTTTTGACAAAAGCCACATGTTTTTCCATAAAATATATAAAAATTAATTGGCTCCTTTTCTGCTTTCTTAGTAGTCTTTGCATTTACAGTTACAAAAGGAAATGCAACTAAAATCATAATCATTAAAACTTTAAAAAATTTTTTCATTACCATAATCCTCCTTAATAAATTATAACATAATATACAATATTTGGAATATTTTTTTTATAAAATTACTGATGTAGATATTCCAAGAGGAATTCCTACAAAATACCAAATTAGAATTAATACAATCCACATTGCTAATATAACAAGTGAATATGGAATTAAATATTTAATAGATTTCACAAGTCCAGTTCCATCTTTTTCATATTTTTCCATGAATGATACATATATAACAAAATATGCCATTGCAGGTGTAAGTGGATACATTATACTAGAAGAAACTGTGAAAACTAGTTGAGCAAACTCAGGTGAGAATCCCGCAGTCATCATCATTGGCACAACTGTACCTGAAAGAATTGACCAACGATTTACAAATGATGGGAGCAATATTGTTGAAATCATACTGATTATAAACACAAGAAGTATAAGTGGAACTCCAACAAAGTTAGTGTTGCTCAACATCTTTGCAAGTGCAGCTGTAACAAGAGATCCAATATTAGTATACTTAAGTAGGCTAATAAACATACTAGCACAGAAGATTAAAACAATTATTTTTCCTATTCCATCAAGAGAATGTGATAGGAAATCACATATATCACGATGATTATTTATTGATTTTGTACCAATTCCATATAATAAACCTAAAATAAAGAAAAGTATTGTTACTACAAATACAAATCCACTGTTGAAGAATGAATCATATCCAAACAATTTATCAATATATCTTGTTTGAGAATAATCCAAGAAATTTCCACCAAAAGGAACATTTGGAATTATATTATAAATAAATATTAATAGATATATAGTTGCTCCAAATAAAGCTAAAAGTAATCCTCTTTTTTCTCTACGAGTTAGTTTTTCTTTTGGTTCAACAATCTCTTCATCAACTTCGTATTTTCCAAGTTTTGGTGCAATGATTCTTTCAGTTACATATGTAAGTAAGCTAGTACCTACAAATATAGCAACAATCATGATCAATAGAAAAGCGAATGATGAAATCACATAACCACTTGATATCACATTGGCACTCATTATTGTATAATCAGCAAGTGATGAACCAACACTTGAAAGCATGAAATTCATTCCAAATCCTAATGACAATGCAGCAAATGATGATATTATTCCCACAATGGGATTTCGTTTACCATATTTAAACAACAAAGCTGATAACGGTATAAATGTTACAAAGCACAAATCTCCAGTTAAACTTGCTAAAACACATATCAACATCAAGATAAAAGTAACTGTTGTTTTAGAAACGTTTTTTGTTAAAACAAAGAAGATAGTATCCAAGAATCCACTTCTATCCATTATACCAATACCAATTAAAATAATTAATAACATTGAAAGAGGAGTAAATGATACAAATGATGATACTGTATTAGAAAATATATACTTAATTCCACTTAAGTTCAAAAGAGATTCTACAGTAACCAACGTTGACTCATAATTACCAGTTTTAACATTAATTTTATTATAAGTAACTGATGCATCAAATAGATCTAAAATTCCACTTAGTAGAACTACAAGTCCACTCATAAGTAAAAAAGCCATTATTGGATGCAGCATTACACGTTCTCGTAAATTTTTAAACTTTTTCATTTTCGACTCCTTTAAGTTTTTTCTTAAACTCTAATCTATCCATCATTACCTCATGTCCACAGTTAACACATTTTATTTTAATATCAACACCATTTCTAGTAATGATCCATTTATTGGTTCCACACGCATGTGGTTTTTTCATTATAACAGTATCGCCTACATTAAAGTTTTTTTCCATTATGTACCTCCACTTGAGGATATGGAATCTTTATTCCATCCTTATCAAATTGATTCTTTACAATTCCAAATACTTTTCTTTTCATATCAAATTTAGAATCCGGTTTAGCATGTACTCTAAATATATAAGTAACTGAAGAATCATTCATACTTTCAATACCTAAATATTCACAAGGTTTTACTATATTTGGAAGTTTATTAATTCTATCCATTGCTTTTGCAAGAGATTTTTTTACGTTTTCTTCCGTTTCTTCATAAGCAACATCAACCATAATTGGAATACTTGCATGCTTTTGACTCATATTTATAACATGGGATATTTCACGGTTTGATATTATTAATATATTACCATCAAAATCTCTTACTTTAGTATTTTTAAGACCAAGTCCAACGACATATCCAATAAAATCATTTATTTGAACCAAATCACCTATTATAAAATAGTTATCCATTATAATATTACATCCACTTATAATATCTTTAAGCATATCTTGAAAAGCAAGACCTGCTATAGCACCAGCAATTCCAAGACCTGCTAGAATGCCTTTTACATTTACTCCATAAGTAGCAAGAATAATACATAATCCAACAATTATTAAAACATATTTTAAAACACTGCTGATAAGAACAACAATAGTGTTTCTTTTTTTGTCTTCCAACTTATTTGTATTAGTTATCAACATTCTTTTTATTGCCCTAGATAAAATATTCATAAGTAAGTAACAAGATAAAACTACTATTATAGGAACATAAAATTTTGGACTAGATATAAAGTCAATAATTTTTTCAACATTAATCATTTTATTCACCAAGTATATTATACCTTAAACACAAGAAAAAAGACAAGTTTTCTTGTCTATTTAAGTTTCTTCTTTTTAGCTTTTTCTTTTACGTATGATAGAGAATCCTTTATTCCACTTACTCTTAATCCTTTAAGAGGTTGGCATATACTTTCACACAAATTAATATGTTTTATATGCTTTAAAAGATAATTACCATATTTTGCTTTCTTCTTATTTTTAAATTTATCATAATTTGGTATTTTACTTGCATTACTATAAACGTTATCCAAGTTAACCAAAACAGTTTCACCATCTATCTTAATATATTTCTCATATTTAGAATAAATATTTAGAAGCTCATCAATATTTCCTCTTACTATATTTGAAACTTTATTTGGATTTTCAATGATAAATCTAATGTCACCTTTATATGATAATGAACAAATCATCTCAAAAAGTTCATAAATATTCAATTTTTCTTTGTTTAAAATAAGTAAAGATGTTAATAAAACGTTTTCTCTGTTAGAATCAACTACATCATCAAGTTCTTTTGTACTTATAAAAGAATAAATTGGTTTTTGCATTCTACCTGTAACATAAAAACTATCCCAAACACTTAGGTGCTTAATGAAATCTTTAGTTTCTATTACACCGAACTTATAATTAACTTTTCTATCTCTAACTACATTATATATAACACCAGTTCTGCCCTTTAATTTTTTAGAACTCAATTTAAGCAATTTTCTCCTAGTGTTTTCAGTATAATCTTCTGGATTTTTAGCAATATCATTGATTAACCATTCTTTTAAAGAATCAACTACAAATATAAAATCCATACTCTTTACAGTCTTTGAATTATAACCTGCTTGATGAAAAAAACTTGATCCATATCCATAAGCAGCTGTGATTCCATCCTTAGATGAAATTATATTTTGTGCTTCTTTAATATAATCCATAAATTATTCTCCAATTTTAACGTTTAATATTTCCATTATTCTATCTAAATCACTGTTGGAATCAAATGGAATAACAATCTTTTTCTTAGAAACAACAGCTTTAGAACCAGTCATTTCTCTTAAAGTATTTTCATATATTTTAAGTTTTAAATCTTTTTCTTCATATTTAATTTGTTTTCTTTTTGGTATTTCTTCTTCTCTAGAAATATCTTCAATATCTCTTACAGTTAAATTTTCTCTTACAATTTTATTAGCAAGGGTAATTATTTCTGTTTCATCTTCCATCTTACTTAAAACTCTAGCATGGCTTGCTGATATTTTACCAGTTATAACCATGTCTTGAACTAGACTTGGAAGTTTTAAAAGTCCTAAAAGATTTGTAATATATGTTCTTGATTTATTGAAACGATTTGCAAGCATTTCTTGAGTATATCCCATGTTATCCATGAATTTTTTATATGCTTTTGCCTCTTCTATCGCACTCAAATCTTCTCTTTGAATGTTTTCAATTAAAGCAAGTTCCATCATTTGTTTATCATCAAAATCTTTTATGATGGCTGGAATAGTAGTTAAACCTGCAAGTTTACTTGCTTTTGTTCTACGTTCTCCGGCTACAAGCTCATATCCTTTAATACTCTTTTTAACAATAATTGGTTCAAGTAAACCATGTTCTTTAATTGATGCAGCAAGTTCACTTAAACTTTCTTCATCAAAATGAGTTCTAGGTTGATAAGGATTTGATCTAATTTCATCAATATTTATATCAACTACATCACTTTTTTTAGTGTTTTCAACAATGTCCTTTTCAAATGTATTAAAATCCATTTCACTATTAAAAAGTTGTTCCAATCCCTTTCCTAAAGCCTTTCTTGTATTAGTTTGACTCATCTCTTCTTATAACCTCCTCAGCTAAATTATTATAAGCTTTTGCAGCTCTACTTTCTGGGTCATATTCATTTATTGGTTCGCCATGGCTTGGTGCTTCTACTAAACGAATTAAACGAGGAATGATAGTATCAAAAACTTTTTCATTAAAGAATTTTCTAACTTCTTCAACAACTTCAAGTCCTAAATTTGTTCTAGAATCAAGTAAAGTTAGTAAAACTCCCTCTATTCTTAATCTAGGATTTAACCTAGTTTGTGTCATAATAATTGTATTTAAAAGTTGAGTTATTCCTTCTAGTGCAAAGAACTCACATTGAACTGGAATAATAACTGAATCACTGGCAACTAAAGCATTTGTTGTTAAAAGTCCTAAACTTGGTGGACAATCAATAATAATATAATCAAAATTATCCTTTATAGGTTCTAAAACACATTTTAGCTGTTCATTCATTTTAAAATCATTATTTTCATGAGTCATTTCAATTAACTCAATATCAATTCCTGCTAAATTTATAGTTGCAGGCATTATAAATAGATTGGTAAATCTTGTTTTTATTATAGCTTTCTTAGCAGGTACACTTCCATTTAAACAATCATAGACACTTGCAGTTATATCGCCCTTATTTATTCCAAGTCCAGTTGACGTATTACCTTGTGGGTCCAAGTCAATTAAAAGAGTTCTTTTGCCTAATTTTCCCAAAGAAGCAGACAAATTTATACTAGTTGTAGTTTTACCAACTCCACCCTTTTGATTTACTAACGATATAACTCTAGCCATAATACCACTCATTTCTACCTAATGTCTACATAATAGATTATAACATAATTATTTATTAAATAGAAACCAATTTTTTACATTTTAGTTATTATTTTTATTACCATATCTTTGATTAAATTTTTCTATTTGAGTTAGTCTTTTTTGAGGTTCCTTTTTAGGAACAAAATCTTCTTCATATTCATATCCAAGAGAATACTTACTAACTGGATAAAAAGTAATGATATCTTTTGTTTCCATTATAGTAACAACCTGAATTTTATCTAATGATATGTCACCCAAAACACCTGCACCAGGATAATCAATAATGTATTTATCAACTGATTCATCCAATGATCTAAAAACAGGATTCATATCCTTTATAAGATTACGTATTTTAAAATATTCATCATTTATATTAAAAGATGGAGAGAATTTTCCTGAGCCATTTTCGGAATAGTAATGAGCCATTATATGATCAATTGAACGCATATTTGAATATCTAAATATTTGCTTGATAAAATATGAATTAGGCTCTTCATCAATTTCTCCAAGGTTCTTTTTAACTATAGCAAATAATCTTTCTATATTAACAAAAATCTTTCTGGGAATATTTGACTGTTTCAACAAATAATTTTCAATTACATCTTTTGCCTTTTTGTAATCTTTATTTCTAATCAACGTATTTATATATACAACTAAAACATCTAAAGATTTATTTTTAGATAAAATTTTTGTTTCAAATATATTTATTGCTGCACCATAATTACCTTGTGATGTTTCGATTCCAGCGCTTAGTACATCCTTTGCAGATGAATTTTTTAGCTTATTAAAATAAGTTTTTGCTTCTTCTATATTTCCCTTTAATAATTCTATTCTGGCAAGCCAACAAGCCGATTTAGAAAGAAGTTTTGGAGAACAATTCGAGTTATTAACTTCTTTAAAAAGTTCATAAGCAGCGTCATAATCGTGAAGTATAAATTTTACAATTGCTTTTTTAATAAAAAGTAATGCATATTTTTCATCAAAACAAGTATATCTTTCAAGATATCTATTTGCCATATCAACATCATCAGTATTTATATATGCATCAACAACAGCACAAGTTTCAAAAGCATCTTTAGGCTCAAAATGATGCTGTTGAATAGTTTTTAAAGCATCAGCATCATTCTCTATATCTTGATAAAAAAGAACAATTTGAAATATTGTATCATGATCATGAACTACCGGATGATTAGCAAGGAATGCTAAAACTTCATCATTTAATCCGGCTTTTCTCCCTGCAATAATAAGAAACTTTATATTTTTCTCATCTTTTTCTGAATCAGCATAATAAGCTTTCAATAAATAGTAGTATGCTTCTTCATACATAGATAAAAAAGAATAACAAGTGCCTAAAGCTTTATATATAAAGTAAGGATTAATAGAAATAGGATTCTCAATAATTTTTAACTCTTCTATTGCCTCTTGATAACGTTCATATTTCATATATATTTTAGCAAGTTCATATCTAAAATGTTCGTTAGAAGCATCTTTTCCGATTTCGTTTTTCAAAAGTAAAACAGCTTCATCAAATCTGCCTTCATCAGATAAATATCTAGCTTGATTTATTATATTATTAATATTATTCTTTTTCACCATATGTTTATATTGACCTTTACTATATCGCATATAAATCCCTCCTATTTTTATTATTTATCAATATATTATTATTCTTTATAATTAATTATTTTCAGTTGGAGTTAATCTTTTAACATTATTAGCAAATTCATTTGATTCATTATCAAAACTTTTCTTATAAGATAACTCACTTACTGGATAAAAAGATATTATATCTTTTGTACCTATAATTGTAACAACTTGCATTTTATTTAGGATTTTTTCATTTAAAATACCAGCTGCTGGAAAATCAACTAAGTATGTGTCACATACATTAGTGCATGCATAAATTTTTGGATATTCATTTGCAATCAACTCTTGAAGCTTATAAAAAGTAGCCTCCAAATCCATTTCAGGATAAAAATTATACTTTTCAGAATTATCACTTGCACGATCGATAGTTGTATCAGTAGAATAATCAATTATTTGTTTTGACATATAACTTGTTTTTTGAGTCTTTAAGTCCATTTTATTTTTAGCAAGTGTAATCAACAAGGTTACACTTGTTAAAATATGTTTATTAAGCTTGTTTTTATAGTTAAAGTATACAAAACCAAGGATGTTTAAAGCATCTAAATAGTCTCCTTTTCTAATATCAATACTAGCAATACAAATTAAAGAATTTGCTCTATAATATTCGTCTTTTTGACTTAATTTTTCCAAAATGCTTTCGGCTTTATCTAATTCATTATTATATATACATAGGGTAGCTTTTAAAATTTTTGTTTTAGATGAATTATGAGACATAAATTTTAAATATTTATTTGCTTCTTCTATTTTCCCTAATCTTATTTGAGATTTTATTAACCAATAAGCCGTTTCAGTGATACGATATTTACTTTTAATTAAAAGTTTAAGTATCTTTTCACTTTCAGCATAATTTGAGTGACGATATTCAATTTTTCCCTTCAAAAGTAAAGCAAAACGATTCAATCTATTCATGCTATTTAAAAGTTCAAATGATTTAGTAACTTTACCAACCTCATAATACACAGCAGCTAAAATAGTTTTATCGTAGTCTCCTTCAGCTTCAAAAGATGTGTTTTGTATAATTTCTAACGCCTTAGCATCCATTTTCAATTCATGATAAAGACTTATAACCTGACATATCGTATTATTGTTTTGATAAAAAGGATACTTTTCAATAAAAGATAATCCTTCTTGAAATCTTTTAGAGTTATTAGCAGAACTTACTATCATATAATATATATAATCTTCTGTTTTCTCATGACGTTCATCATATTCATAAGCTTTAACTCCACAATCAAAACTATCATTATACTTTTTAAGATTAAAGTAACATATACAAAGTTTATAATAAATATGATAAGATTTAACAACTTTTCCATCAGTCAAAAATAATAAATGCTTTACAGCTTCATCATAATTATGTTTTTTCATATACAGTTTAGCAAGTTCAAAATGACATATTATATCACCTGTTAAAGAAATTTTTTTCTCAACTAATGCAAGTGCTTCATCCAATTTATTTTCTGCTACCAATTCTTTTACATCATTAAAAGATATAGCATTATTCTCTAAATTTTCTAATTCACTAACTTGTTTTTTTTCTACTTCTTTCAAGTGAAACACCCCTTACAAATATGCAACCTATAATAACACATTTTATGACAAATGAAAAGTCTCACGAAGAGACTTATTGATTTCTTAATTTAGCATCAAATTTTGTTTCAATATCTTTTATTACTTTATTGAATACTACCATTACTTCCTCATCGCTTAAAGTACGTGTTTCATCTTTAAACACTAACTTATATGCCATAGATTTCTTACCTTCTTCAATATTTTCATATATATCAAAGATATTAACTGAGTCAAGAATTCTTCCGGCACTTTTCTTAATTGCTTCTTTCATTTCTGCATTAGTTACATCATTATTTACTATGAAAGCAAAATCTTTTTCAATGCTTGGATATTTAGAAGCAGTTTTATATTTTATAGGTTTAACTCTGCTTAATAAACTGTTTAAGTTAAGTTCACAAACATAGATTTCATCTTTTTTAATAGAAGGATGAACTCTACCAATAATTCCTATTTCATTTCTATCTAGCATAATTCTAGCACTCATATTTGGATGCATATCAGGTAAATCATTTGCTTGAACAAATGAATATCTATTTTTAAATCCTAAATAATCAAGTAAGTTTTCAACAATGCCTTTTAATACAAAGAAATCTACTTTTACTTTTACTCCTAAAACTCCGTTTGCTAAATAATTTCCACTCATAAGTATAGCAGCTTTAGTAGTTTCATTATAATTTATATCATATGTTTTAGCTATTTCATAAATTAAAATATCACTTACTTTTCTTGCTTTATTATAATCAAAAACATTGATTAATGATGGAAGTATACTTGTTCTAACTACACTTTTATCAACACTCATTGGATTTGGTAATACAACATTTTCAAGATTATCATATTTAAACATCTTAGCCATTTCTGGACTAGTTAAAGTATAAGTCTTAGCTTCATTTAAACCAGATGCTCTTAAACGAGTTGAAACCATTTTTCTTAAACGAACATCATCAGCATAACGTCCTAAACGGATTGGAACTCTAGGAACTTTAGACACTAAGTTTTCATATCCATAGAATCTACCAATTTCTTCAGCAATATCATTTATATTAGCTTCAACGTCTAATCTTCTACGTGGAATAACTACATGGAAAACACCATCTTCATAAGTGTATCCAAAATCAAGACGAGTTAATTCAGTTTTAACATCTTCATCAGTAAGTTCAATTCCAAGCATTTTATTGATATCGTTTTTAGTAAAATCAACACGTTTTTCAGATTTATCTATTACGTCATGTTTTATTTCATCTTTTAGTACTTCAGCTGATGCATACTTTTCAAGTAGGAAACATGCCCTTTTTATAGCCTCATCAGTATATTCAAAGTTAAGTCCTTTTCCATAACGGATACTTGCTTCGCTTTTTAAATCAAGTCTTTGAGCAGTAAGTCTAATAGAAACAGCATCAAATATAGCAGATTCAATTAAAACTGTTGTAGTGGATTCATCAACTTCAGTGTTTTCTCCACCCATAACACCAGCTATACATACAGGCTTTTCACCATCCGTAATAACGATATCATTTTCAGTTAATTTACGGTCCTTACCATCTAAAGTAACAATATTTTCTCCATCAACTGCATCTCTTACTAAAACATGTTTTCCAAGTTTATCATAATCAAAGAAGTGAAGTGGTTGACCATATTCAAGCATAACATAGTTAGATATATCAACAACATTATTAATTGAACGCATACCAGCTGCTTTCAAACGGTTTTTAATAAAATCAGGAGATTCGCCAATTTTAACATTTTTAACCATTTTAGCAATATAATATGGACATTTTTTAGTTTCAACATCAAGACTAAATTTATCTTTAATTGATTCATCTATTTCATGATAATCACTTTTTGGTAAATGTACACGTTTATTTAAAACTGTTGCAACTTCATAAGCAAAACCAATATGATAATAGCAATCATTATTACGACGTTTATGGTTATCAAGATCATATATTGTATCATCTAGTCCAAGTATCTTTAGTGGATCTTCTCCAACCTTTGAAGACATTGGAAGTTCTGTAATACCTGCAGCATAAGTTTCATCATTTTTCTCTTCAAGTCCAAGTTCAAAAAGAGCACAAATCATACCATTTGATTCAACGCCTCTAATTTTTCCTTCCTTTATTTGAAAGTCCCCAGGTAATATACATCCAGGTAAAGCAACGATTACCTTTATACCTTCACGAACATTGCTAGCTCCACATACTATTTGTCTAACAGTTTTTCCATCGTTAACTTTACAAACATGTAAATGATCTGAATCAGGATGATCTACACATTCTAGTACTTCACCAACAACAAGATTATCGATATGATGATCTATTACACCTTCAATATTTAAGCCACCTTTAGTTATTTTAACTGCTAGGTCTTTTAAATCCATACCATCTAAATCTACATAATCTTTAACCCAATTCATACTAATCATTATACTTCACCATCCTTTCTATCAAAATTTTCTACTTCTCTTAAATCCAAGTTATAGAACGTTCTTATATCATTTATTCCATATTTCAACATAGCTACTCTTTCAGCACCAAATCCAAAAGCAAATCCTGACCAAACATTTGGATCGTATCCACAATTTCTTAAAACATTTGGATGAACAAGACCAGCACCACAAATTGTAATCCAGCCAGTATGCTTACATAATGGGCATCCTTTTCCATGACATTCAAAACATTCGATATCCATTTCTACACTAGGTTCAGTAAATTGATAATATGAAGGACGGAATCTTGTTTTAAGTTCACTTCCAAACATATTTTGTACAAATACATCAAATGTTCCCTTTAAATCACATAAACTGATATCTTTATCAACAAGTAATCCTTCTATTTGCATAAATTGATGTGAATGAGTTGCATCATCATCATCTCTTCTATAAGTTTTACCTGGACAAATCATTCTTATTGGAGTTTTTCCTTCACCTTTTAACATCGTTCTTGCTTGAACTGGACTAGTTTGACTTCTAAGTAAAATTTCATTGTCTTTTATATAGAAAGTATCTTGAGCATCTCTTGCTGCATGACCTTTTGGAATATTTAAAAGTTCAAAGTTAAATCTATCCTCTTCAATCTCTGGTCCATCTACAACATCATATCCCATAGACATAAATATACTTTCAACATTTTCAACAACTTTTTCTAGAATACTAGGACGTCCAAAATTAAATTTTGTACTTGGTAAAGTAACATCAATACTTTCATTTGCAAGTTTTTCATTTAAAGCTTTTAGTTTTAAATCATTTTCGCATTTTTCAATTATTGCTGAAACTTCACTTTTTAAAGTATTAGCTAAGGCACCTACTTCTTTTCTTTCATCAACACTTAAATCTTTCATGTTTTTAGTCAATTCTGTAATACACCCCGATTTACCGATATACTTAGCTTTTAATTCAACAATATCTTGTAGATTATTAACTGAATTTATATCAGTTTGTAAATTACTTTTAATAGTTTCACATTTTTCTTTCATAAACTTTCCCTCCTAAACAAAAAAAGCCATGACTTAAGGACGGACAAATCCGTGGTACCACCTTAATTCATGACTAATAATCATCTCAATATTTCTTAACGCGAAATCACGGTCTATGCTCCTGTGTTGAAATTCATAATATAACCTTATTTAAGATACTTTCAGCCGATGATATCTACTCTCTAAAAATGTATTATATTATTACTTGACGCACATTCATCGCATCACTAATGCTAGTTTACATCATAATTTAGTTTAAGTCAATCAAAAAAAACTTGACTAAGCAAGTCTTTTTTATATAACCATTAATATTATTAAAATAATGATAATTACTACTAATAATGCAAGTAAGAATTTCCAAATATGTTTAAACCATTCTTTTAATGAAATATCAAACATTGATAAACCAAATACAAGAATAGCACTTGTTGGAGCAATGAAACTTACTAATCCATAAGCTGCTTGTAAAGCAAATGCAGCAGCATTCAAATTACTAAATCCACTAAATGCACCAGCAATTAAAGAAACAACATATTGGAAGTCTACTGCAAATACAGTTGTTAAGATACTAGAAATAAATATAGTAGCTATATTAGTACCCATACCAAGGATTAAACTTACAAGTCCTGGAACTCTTGGATAAATAACACTTATTTCAAGTACAGTATAAACAACAACTAGTAATGCAAGTGGTTTTCCAATAGCTTTGAATCCACTAACGAATTCTTCAACTACTTTACTAAATGGAATTCTATAGATGAATTTAATTACCATACTAGCGATTAAAATTAATCCACCACCGATAAATAAATCCCAGCTACCAAATGCAGCTAATGTTCCACCTAATACATGAGAATATATTTTAGAATTAAATAATTCTGCATCTTGAATCCAAGCTAAAGCATCTTTAAATGCTGTTACTCCAAATGCACTTTCCCAACCAATATATGCTAATATTAAACTTACAAAAAGAATAATAACACATATAACTAATGGTAATACTTTAACATTCTTTTTGTCTGCAGCTTTAACTTCTTCTCCCATAAATGGATCTACTAAAGCATTTTCTTTAGTTCCTTGAACTTTATTCATTCTTACAAAAGTAAAGAACATAAGTAAAGCATAAGCAATTACAAAAAGAACAATTGTTGCAAGTAATTCATTACCATAACTTACTCCTAAACCAGTAGAAGTATTAGCAAGTTGACCATTAATTCTTACAGAATATGTTGCTCCTAAAATACCTACGATAACTGCTCCAAATGTTGCAGTGACACCACTTACTTTATCAACTTTTAATTTGCTTAAAATTGATATTACAAATGGAATAAGAGCAAATATTGCAAATTGTTCAGTACTTACGCCTGAAATACAAGCAATAATAAGTGCAGCAATACCTACAAATATTTTTTCCTTTCCTTCAAATTTCTTCGCAATGTTATCAGTTAGTTTTTGATATGCAGCAGTTGAACCTAATAATTTATAGAATCCTGCAACTACAAATGCAAATATAAATATAGTTGTAAAATAGTAAATTACTAGTTGCCCATAAGTAGTTATATCAAATAAACCTACTCTTGTATCATTTGCAGTAGATGCAAATAATGCAAATTTTTCTGCATAACTTAATCCAAGTTTACCATTACTATAATATGCTTCTGGAAAAATCCAAGAAAGAATAATAGCAATAAATAAAGTGATTAATGCTCCAACTAATAAACTATGCTTTTCACATAATTTCTTCATTATTCTAACCTCCTATACCAATTATAACACATTATCAAGTATGTAAATATTTTTTTTATTGATATTCATAAAAAAAATACTATTTCATAGTATTAATTAGAGGTGAAAATTTATGAATGGAACATATTATCCAAATCCAACATTTCCAAACAATATGAATGGATATGATAATTCAATGGAAGAAGTTTCATCAAATCAAGTTAGCAATGATGAACAAAGTTACATTGAAAATATTTTAAGAATGAACAAAGGAAAAAAATGTAAGGTATTCGCATCTTTCCCAGATAGTACTGAATGGCGAGATCGAATATATGATGGCATTATTGAACAAGCAGGAAAAGACCATTTAATAATGTCAAGTCCAGAAACAGGAGATTGGTATTTAATACCACTTATTTATTTTAACTGGGTTGAATTTGAAGAACCAATTAATTATATTAAAGCATTTTAGAAAAATACTCTAAGTTTTTTCTTTCATCTCCAATCGTTGTAGATAAATAATGACCTGGATATAATTTAATAGAATCATCATATGAAAGTATTGTTTCAATACTTTTTTTCATGTCCATTTCATTTCCACCTAGATCAGTTCTACCAATTGAACCATAAAACACAAAATCACCAACGAACATAACATTATCATCCTTAAAATAGACACTTATAGAATCATCAGTGTGGCCAGGCGTGGGAATTACTCTAAAAGTAAATACTCCAATATTATTTTCTTCTTTTAAATTACTATAATCATATACTTTAGCATTATAATATTTTTTTACACTTTCAAGAGCTCCAACATGATCAAAATGATGATGAGTAATAATTATTCCAACAACTTTACCAGTTATACTTTCAATAATTTTATTTGGTTCATCTCCTGGATCAATTATTAAAATTTCCCCATCTTTTTCAAGTATATAACAATTAGTTTCTAAACTTCCTACAACAACACTTTTTATCTTCATTATTATTTCCTTTCTAAAAAAATCATGATATACTTACCATAGGTGGTAACATGATAAAAATAATATTAACAATTATAATTGTAATATCATTATTAGCACTTTTGTTTATTTCATTATACACGAAAATATTAGTTTCTAAAACAAGAGTTTTAAAAGCCGAAAAAGAAATTGAAGATGAATTAAACAAAAGATATAAAATAATAGAAGAAATGAAACCAATAATTGAAAAATCAACAAAAAAAGAAATAAAAGATTTTAAAGAATTAGAAGATTTAAAGAAAACCAATGTTTCTACATTTGATATAGATACTAAAATTGAAACAACAATTCAAACTATAGAGATAGTTAGAAATGATTATCCTAAATTAGATAAGAAAAAAGATTTTAAAGAATTAGTAACTAAATTAGAAGAATCAACAACATATATAAATGCAGCTAAATCATATTTTAATAGTTACAATAAAAATTTACTCACATATTCTAGAAAGTTTCCAACAAATATAATGTGTTTAATTATGAAGATTAAAAAGAAACCTTATTATGAAGGAAAAGATGTTTTTAGTGATATAGACATTTAGTCTATATTTTTTTTGCAAAAAAAATGTTGATAACACTCACATTATCAACATTTTTTATATTATTTATTAATTTTATAAGTAAGTTTTGTTGAATCACTTAAATCTTGGTCGATGCTTATTCGTAATACTTTTCCTTCTTCTTTTTCTAGTGTCTCTCCGATATATCCTGTTAAGGTTGTTGTTTTATCTTTACTTTCTAGTATTACATTTATTGTCTTTAGATTATATACATCTCCACTTTCATTATATACATTCGCTGTAAATGTACTTACTCCATCTTTATATTCTAAACTTGCATCTTCCATTGATAATCCTTCTACTGTTTGATTTCTTAAATATCCTGTATTTGGATCACTTAATGTATTTCTTATTATCAATCCAGCTATTACTACTAGGAAGATACTTCCTAGTATAATCGCTGTTCTCTTATTCTCTTTTATTATTTCTACGATTCTTTTCATTTTTACTCTCCTATATATGTGATTCTTGCATATCCATTACCTATTTTAGCATATTCACTTGTTGGCGTCTCCGATACATTGGTAGTAGTTACTGTTTTGGTTGATTCTTCACTCGACTCTTCACAGTTATAACAATACATTACTTTATTGGTTAATAATGTATTTCCGATATATCCGGAGCCTCCGCCTCCGCCTTGTAAAATACCTGACGTTCCACCATAGAAGCCTCCGCCTCCACCAGCTTGTCCACTGGTTATATTTGCTAATCCAGTACCAAATGCACCATTATTATTACCATTTTTATCAAGTGGATTAGAGCTTTCAGTTTGAGTTCCACCAACTCCACAAACATATCCTTTTGAACCATTATATGCATCGTGACAATCATACGCAGAAACGCCAATATACCCACCAGCATGTCCACCTTTTCCGTACCAGCTAGAATCATAATTAGAACAACCTCCGCCTCCACCGGAGACAATAATTAAATTTTCAAGATTGTTTTTAAATGTAGTTAATAATCCAGTAGACATTGCAATATGCGTTGCTCCACCTCCTGATGAGACTCTTCCAGCAGTATCTGAACTTCTTTTTGAATCTCCTCCGCCGTTGTAACCTCCATTGATTAAACTTTTATCACTTGTTCCACTATTAACTTTGCCAGCTTCTCCAACATTTACATATAAAATAGTTCCTTTTGATAATTCTATATTACCAACTGAATAACCACCATATCCACCAAAGTATGTCGAATTGATTACTCCACCTTGTGCTCCCCAAACTTCTAATTTATATGTTCCAGTCACAGGTGCTACAAATGTTTGTTCTTTTCCTGTAGAATCAAAATCTTTTGTTTCTGTATAGTTCGGTTCTTGAATTATTATTGTTTTAGTAACACTTTTGCTTATATTTGCTCCATTTGTTACTGTACATGTTATTTCATATGTTCCTTCTTCTAGTTCATTTATATTTGTAACTGTTGTTTCACTTGTTTTGCATTCTGCATGTCCACCACTTATTCCTATATTATAACTTGTTGGTATCTTTATATCTGTACCTTTATCTATAGTTTCATCTATATCTAAACTTATTTCAGGTTCTACATTATCAACAGTTGTTACTACAAAACTGCAACTTCCAACAACTTTTTCATCTTTTACTACTCTTGTAAATATTGTTGTATTTTCTTCTACTGTTATTGGTTCTGTATATTCATTCCATGTTGTTCCTAAATCTAGACTATATTCATTTTTATATCCTTCCGGATATGTTATTTCTATTGCTTTACTACTTGTCCAATTTGTATCATTTATTGTTATACTTGGTACTAATTCATTCTTTTCTAATTCTTTTCTTATATTTATTTCATTTATTGTTAATTCTTTACTTCCTGCATTTATTATAAATTTATAAGAATTAGTTGGAATGTTGACAACCGTTAAGTTATTAACAAATGTTGTACTTAATAATTCTATATTATTTTTATCATATATCTTTATTGTTGAATCTTCAGATGGTTCACTTCCTAAGAAGAATCTTAAGTTTTTACCTATCGTATCTTCTGATACTGTGAAAACATAATCTTTATTTATTCCAAGTACTGCATTTGATTCATCATTACCATCAATTGTATTATATGGAATACCATTTGAACTTGGAGTTGTATAAGATACAACTTCTGTTTCAGTTTTATCGGTATTAACACCCTTTGCTTGAACTATAGTTCCAGCATCTACATTAAATGAACCTTTATATTCTAACCATGTAGAACCATTATCTAGACTATATAATTTCTTACTTAATATTGAAAAATAATTAATTGTTATTTCATATTTTTCAGCTTTATTTTTTGAAGTCAAAATATTTGGATAAATGTAATTAGAAGTTATGGATACTGGTTGAAGTTGAGTATATGTTACCGTACCTTTTGCTCCCGTGCCTGATCCTCCGTTTGATAAAACGTTTCCTAATTGATCTATTCCTGTACTTTGATTAGTAAAGATGTTTATTGATCCTCCTCCAGATCCTCCTCCAGATAATGATGCTTTTCCTCCACTTGAACCATTTGCTTGTATTACTCCATCATTTTGGTATTCATTTGCATATATTGTTAGAAGGCCTCCAGTTCCATTTGACCCTTTTACACTTTCTTTCGCTCCAGATCCTCCTGGATTTCCTGCTCCGCCTCCTATATTATCATGTAAACCATCTCCATAAGCTCCAGCTCCTCCATTTATTGAACCTTTGTTACGGAAACTTCCTCCGGTTCCTCCTGAATAACTTGTTCCTGCGGCTCCTGGTTGATCGCTTCCGCCTCCGCCGCCTGTTTGTCGGCCTGTTCCTGCTACGGATGCTCCATATCTTCCACCTTTTCCACCTTCGGCTGGTACATATTCATATGTTCCGTCTGTATTCTTCCATAAGTATACATTTTGTCCTTCAGCTTTGGCTCCGTGTGAATTATCTATTGTTCCTTTATTTGTTAACTTTCCGGTTACATATAATGTGAATCCTTTTGGTCCTCCATATTCTGTGTAATATGGTGAAACTGTTACTCCTGAGTCTATTTCTAAATCTCCATTTACTTTTACTATTACCATGTTTTGAGCATAATCTTCTTTTGTTGCTACATCATTCGTATCTCCAAATGTTTTATTCTCTGTAAAATGTTGATTTCCATCTAAAGTTATCATATGTACTGGATACTTTTCTCCATTTGCTACGAAATAATAATATCCACTTTTTAAGTTATTATTATTTATTATACTTAAGATACTTTCTCCTTCTATTGTTACATCTTTTATATATTGTTCTTTATCTTGGTCGATTATTTCTTTTAAATCATAATATTGGCCTTTTCGGATTTCTCCTATACTTACAGTTCCTAAAGCTCCAGTTCCTGAACCTCCAATATTTGATGTACTTCCTTTTATCTCGTCATATCTTGTATTTGTTATTATTCCCAGTTGATCTATTCCTGTACTTTGATTAGTAAAGATGTTTATTGATCCTCCTCCAGATCCTCCTCCAGATAATGATGCTTTTCCTCCACTTGAACCATTTGCTTGTATTACTCCATCATTTTGGTATTCATTTGCATATATTGTTAGAAGGCCTCCAGTTCCATTTGACCCTTTTACACTTTCTTTCGCTCCAGATCCTCCTGGATTTCCTGCTCCGCCTCCTATATTATCATGTAAACCATCTCCATAAGCTCCAGCTCCTCCATTTATTGAACCTTTGTTACGGAAACTTCCTCCGGTTCCTCCTGAATAACTTGTTCCTGCGGCTCCTGGTTGATCGCTTCCGCCTCCGCCGCCTGTTTGTCGGCCTGTTCCTGCTACGGATGCTCCATATCTTCCACCTTTTCCACCTTCGGCTGGTACATATTCATATGTTCCGTCTGTATTCTTCCATAAGTATACATTTTGTCCTTCAGCTTTGGCTCCGTGTGAATTATCTATTGTTCCTTTATTTGTTAACTTTCCGGTTACATATAATGTGAATCCTTTTGGTCCTCCATATTCTGTGTAATATGGTGAAACTGTTACTCCTGAGTCTATTTCTAAATCTCCATTTACTTTTACTATTACCATATTTTGGGCATATGTATCTTTTGTTGCTACATCATTCGTATCTCCAAATGTTTTATTCTCTGTAAAATGTTGATTTCCATCTAGAGTTATCATATGTACTGGATATGTTTCTCCATTTACCTTTATCGAATATCTTCCTGTAGGTATATCTTCATTTGATATAGCTTTTAATAAACTATCTGCTTCTATGTCTGCAACTTGAATTACTTTTATGTCTTTTTCTACTGTTGCTTTCTTTCCGGCTCCAGTTTTAGCTGTACATACAACCTTATGTTCTCCTTCTTCTAGTTCATTTAAGTTTGTTATTACTGTGTTTCCTACTTTACATTCTACTGTTGTTCCTGAAGGTGTTTCTTTATAATATGTTGGTACTTTTTGATCATATCCTAGTTGGATTTTGTTTCCTATCTCTAGTTCTATTACAGGTTCTGTTGGATCTATCTTTGTTACTATGAAGTTACTTGATCCTATTACTTTATTTTCCCTTGTTGTTCTCGCTATAACATTTGTTGGTTCAATTAATTTTATTGGACCTTCATATGCTTTCCAAGAAGATCCATTATCTAGAGAATATTCATTTTCATATTCTTCATTATAGTAAGAGATTGTTGCTACTTTTTCTGCTGCCCATCCACCTTCATTGATCTTTATTATTGGTGTGTATTCTCCTATTAGTTTTCTACTTCCTTGTAACTCAATTTCTCTTATTTCTAACGTTGCACTTCCTGAGTTTATTTCTACATAATATGTATT
>CAKOPW010000004.1 GCA_934101115.1 uncultured Bacilli bacterium
GGATATACAATAAGTGGAATAACGACAGGAACAAGTGCAACAGGAAGTCAAACGATAACGATAAACAACAATAACAATACCCAAGGAAGTACATGTACAATCAAAACAACAGCTTTATGTCCATATAAAGCAGGAGATGTATTCAATTACGGATATACGGGAGGAGTACAAGAGTTTACAGCATCATGTGCAGGAACATACAAATTAGAAGTATGGGGAGCAGAAGGAGTTGATGATGGTGGACAAGCAGGAAAAGGTGGATACTCTATTGGAACAACAACACTATCCGTGGGTGGAAGCGTTTATATTGCAGTTGGTAAACAAGGAAGCGGATTTAACTCAACAACAGCATATGGAGGCGGAGCCACTCACATTGCCAAAACAAATCGAGGAGCATTATCAAACTACAATTCATACCGAAATGAAATATATATTGTAGCCGGTGGTGGAGGTGGCGGTAATTATGATTATGGCACATTCGGAACCGGCGGCTCTGGTGGTGGCTATAATGGCGGTAGCACCACATACGATGATGATGAAAGTAATCCTCCACAAAATACTGGTGGTACACAAACGTCATCGGGTAGCTGTTTAAATTATTCCACTAAAGGTGGAGGATTTGGAACAGGTGGCGGTCAAAGAGGCGGAACAGGTTGGTATGGTGGAGTCGCCGGTGATGGTGGCTGGGGCGCTGGTTCAGGCGGTTCCGGTTACATTGGTGGAGTATCAAATGGTTCAATGCAAAACGGAGTACGTTCAGGAAATGGATATGCAAGAATCACGGTAGTATCTCTAAGCTAAATGAAAAGCCAAAAGCAAACAATATAAAAGTTTGCTTTTTCTTTTGAGATAATACTACTTTGTATAATTTACAATAATAAACATTAATGTTATAATGGATTATAGTTAGGATGATGAAAATGATAAAGTCGGATTTAAAATCATTATTACCAAGCAAATTATGCAATGGAGTAACTAGATGTGAAGGAAATTTATATTCATTTTTATACTTTGTTGAAAAATTTGAGTCAGAAAGAATGAATTCAATGACAACTAAAGATTTTGCTGAATATCTTGCTGCTAAATATACAAATCACGTTATCATTTGTGACAAAAAAAGATACTGTGATCGAGTAATCAGAGAATTAAAAGAAGCAAATCCAACAGATTTTGAATCTGAAATGATGATAGCTGAGAATGTTCAAATTGATATAGAGGATTATTTAAGACATATGTTTGAAAATGCCGATGATGAATATTTAATTCCATTTGGAGAGGGAAGAAAAACTTTATATGAAGTTTATTCTAGTTTAAAAAACAATCTTTATCATGAATTATCATTAGAAGACAAAAAAGAAATAATAGATAGTATGCTAGAAAATATTGACACTGAGATAAAAAAATCTATAATTGAAGAAGCTGGTATATCATTAGAAGAGTATCTAAAAAATGAAGTACCAACATATATGATAAGTGTTGATCAAATAAGGATAGGAACTGAAACATATGATTTAATTGACTTTATAAAAAATTTGGTTGATATTCAATATACTCGAAATGAAGAAAAACAAGAACAATTAAATAGAACCAAAGAAAATCCAGCTTTAGTAACTGAAATAGCAATGGAATTAAATGGTTCATCTGAATTAGAGACAACTCTTGATATTCCAATAATTTTAAGTCAAGGAGAAATAGAAGCTTTATCAGAAAATCCAGAATATTCCAATCAAGAAAAATATTATGTTAATCAATTAAGAAGACTATCAAATGCAATAATGTCATCATCAACAAAAGAAGATTTAGATAATCTAAAAAAAGAATTCGAACAATTGAAACTAGAAGCAACTTCTAAGGGATTAAGCAATCAAATCAATATGCTAGCTATGGATATAGAAGCTAACTTAATTTCTAAAAGAGAACGAGAAATATATATATTTAAAAATAATGCCGAAGACTATGTTGACGTTATTATGGGAAAAATAGGAGAATTGAAAAAACAAATTCAATTAGCAGAAAATGAAGTAGAGTTGAATGAAGCTCAAATAACACTAGATCAATTGGAATATGAAGTAAGTAAACGCTTAATAAGTGACAATGATTTTGCGGAAGCTCATATCTCATTACAAGAAATAGAAATGATGTTAAAAGAAAAGAAAAATTTGATAAAATTAATACCAAATAATTCAATAATAAATACTTTGAATGAAAAAATAATTGAGTTAAAAAAGATAATTCTTAATATTGAATATAACGTTAACAAAGCTGAAATTGTTGGATATAGCATAAAGTTTGAATATGCGAAAGCTGATTTAAAGGAAAACATAGAAAAAGCATATCAAAGTGGACAAATTGATGAAGAAATATATCAAAATTTAATGAAACAAGTAGATAAATTAGCAGATTTGGAAAAAGAATCGGCAAAGAAATTAGGGGTGTAGATTATGAATGATGAATACGATGAGTTATACAATATGCTATCATCAGATCGTGAAGAAATTAACAAAATAAAAGATACATTTAAAGAAGACATCACTTATTATTTATCTAAAATAAAAAATTATCAAGTGAACACCATTGACATAACGAGTGAATATGATTTAGAAAATAATTATGATCAATTTAAAAATAGTGATATTCAAATGAAGTATGATTTAAATAAGGAATGTATTGATTATAAAATTACGATGCTATTAAAATATATGGACGATTTAAAAATTGAAAGAAGATTTCTTGAATTTAAGAGAAGTAAAGAAGATATGTTGAATAAAAATGAATATCAAGAATATTTAAGAAATGACATTTTCCGTAATGATTTAATAACTAAGTGGTATAAAGAATTTGAAACTACTGAATAAAAAAATGTTTACAACGACGTAAACATTTTTATTTTGTATAATAAACATCCAAATCAACATCAGAACTTATACCATCAATCTCGCCTATTTGAGAAAATTGCCACATTATATAATCATTTGAATAGTTAGTCTTTTCAGTATAATGTGCTAACCATACAGGATAGTCACCTTTATCAATCCACATATTTTCTAAATAATATTTTGAACCGTATAGCATAGCTTTATATCCATGCTCTTCTATGTAATTTGCAAAAGTTAAGTAAGCACTTGAAAGATCATATAAACTTATTTCATATTCTCTTATATATTGCCAGTTTTCCCAGTCAAAAGCAATCGGAAAATCTAACTCAGTGCCGTTTAAAGTTTTTATAACCCACTCAGCTTGCTCCTTAGCTATTTTATCATTTACAGCTGTTGAATATAAATAAACACCAACTTTTAATCCTGCTTTTTTAGCATTTTCAATATTTTTTAAATAATAAGAATCTATGGATAATTCTTTTTTAAACCCTGATTGTACTCCAATTCTCATCATAACAAATTCACAACCAGCATTTTTTACTTTTTCATAATCAATATCGCCTTGATATCTCGAAACATCTATTCCTATAAGAGTATTATCATTTTTAAAATTTGCTATTGCATCACTGAAGTTATATCTTTTTTTCACAATTGGTGTTGAAGGCTTTGTTGTTGTAGGAGTTGTACTAGTTTGCTCTTTAACGATAAGAGTCAATTTTTTAGAAATTGTATTGTTAGATGAATCTTTTATAATATATTTTAAATCATAATTACCAACTTTTGATAAATCATATTCACCCTCAATATCACAAGTAGGTTTTTTATCATAGTTATCAACAAATACAGCTTTATCACAAGGATTATAATTTGAATTCAAAATAGCAGTTTGAGTTGATGGAACATTTATAAGTATCGGAGAAACTCCATCAATAATTGTATAATTTATATTTTTTTTATATGTCTTGTTATCGTGTTTATACTTAATAAGAATACTATTTTCTCCTAAGTTTTTTGTATCAATTAAATCGTTTTCATCTAATAGTTCAATATTTTCATCATTTATTAAACTTTTTATAGTTACTTTATCATATACGTTAAAGGTATTTTCTCCTAAACTAATATCATAATTTTTTTCTTCAGAAATTCCTATATCCTTAACTTTTGAGCACGAGCAAACAAGTAAAGACAAAATAATAATTAGTATTTTTTTCACTGCTATCACTTCCTGTTTACTATTATATTATAAAACACTAAATTATGGTATAATTAATTTTAAAGCAAGGAATGATTGACAATGCAATATAAAGAACAAACAATAATTTGCCCCAAATGTAATAAAAACATCAAAATAAAAATGCTTGAGCAAATAGATAAAAGTAAGTTTAAAGATGTAATTTCAAGAAAAATTTTTAAATTTAAATGTGTTTATTGCAAAAATGAAGTTATAATTGATTATCCAACTATATTTATTGGAGATAACTTTGAAGTATGCTATAAAATGACAAAGAAAAAAAATAATAAGACATACTTAAGAGTATGTAATGATTTTGATGATTTTAAAGAGAAGATATTGATATTTTCAGCTAACTTAGATGACATCGCAATAGAATTTGTAAAAGATTATTTAAGAAGAGCAATTAATGAAAAAAATATTGATATTCGTTTTGATTCAAAGGATGAAGAAAATATTATATTTTACATAATGGAAAAAAACGAATACGTTGGTTTTCAAATTGAACAATATATGCAACTAATCAATCATTCAAAAATAAAAAGCATAAAGAATTTTAAAGATATTAATCATACAAATTATTTAAAATATATAAAGGTGAGTATATGAATATAGTAATTAGAAATGCTGCTATCACTTTAAATGGAAATGACATATTAACTTATATTAATTTTGATATAAATGAAAAATCAAAAATTGGTATAGTCGGGGAAAACGGAGCAGGAAAAACAACTTTATTAAGAGCAATTATTGACAATGAACTTTTTTCAGAAGGAACTGGAACAGAAAAATTTCAAATAATAAAGAATGGTTCATTTAAGATAGGTTATTTAAGTCAAATAAGCATCAACGACAATAAAAGATTAATTGATGTTATATTAGAATCATTTAGTGAAATAATTGATATAGAAAGAAAGTTACAAAAGATTGAAAGTGGATTGTCAACAAATGATGTAGAAAAATATGACGAGTTATTAAATAAATATAAAAATCTAGGTGGTTACACATATAAAAAAGAATATGAACTAATGTTAACAAAGTTTGGCTTTGTTGAAAGTGATAAAGAAAAATATGTAAGAGACTTTTCTGGAGGAGAAAAGACTAAAATTGCATTTATTAAATTGCTATTATCAAAACCAGATCTATTGATATTAGATGAACCTACAAATAATTTAGATATGGAAACTGTCGAATGGTTAGAGGAATACTTATCAAAATATAAAAAAGCTTTGATAGTTGTCAGTCATGATCGAATGTTTTTAAATAGAATTGTTGATACAATCTATGATATAGATTATGGTGAAGTTGTAAAATATGTTGGAAACTATGATTATTTTGAAAAACAAAAAAAATTAAATTATGAAAAATTGAAAAAAGAATATGAGTTTCAACAAAAAGAAATTAAAAGATTAACCGATATTTATGAAAGATTTAGAAATAAACCATCTAAAGCAAGCATGGCTTTATCAAAATTAAAACAAATTGAAAAAATGGATATTATCGAAGAACCTAACAATATCAATAAGTCGACATTAAAAATAAATTATAATGACTTTGTTGCATCAAGTAAAAAAATTCTTCAAATGAATAATCTTGAAGTAGGATATGATAAACCTTTATTTAAAGTGAATTTTGATGTTGAAAAAGGTGATAAGGTTGCAATTCTAGGGCGCAACGGATGCGGAAAATCAACACTTATGAAAACTATTACAGGAAAACTTACTCCTATTTCTGGTGAAATTAGTTATGGGCTCCATGTTAATCCCGGATATTTTGATCAAACATTAAGCTTTTCTGATGAAAATCTATCAATTATAGATGAGTTTAAGAAAAATCATCCTTCATTATTAGAACAAGAGGTACGATCATATTTAGCGTTGTTTTTATTTAGAGGAGAAGATGTATTTAAAAAAATTAGTGTTTTAAGTGGAGGTGAAAAGGCTAGATTAAAATTGTCTATTCTGTTTGCATATAAACCTAATTTACTTATTTTAGATGAGGTTACAAATCACATTGATATGAAAACTAAGGAATACTTAGAACAAATTTTAGCAAATTATCAAGGAACCATTATTTTTATTTCACATGATAGGTATTTTGTTAAAAAATTAGCAACTAAATTAATTATTATTAAGGATAATAATGTTACTTATTTTGATGGTTCATATGATACATATCTAGAAAAAAATGTTAAAATTGAATCTGAAAGTGAAACAAAGGTATCTATTTCTAAGGCTGCGGAGCCAAAAAATAAACAAAAAAATAATGACAGGGAAATTAGAAAAGAAATAAACAAACTAGAAAACGAAATTGCTAAATTAGAATTAAAAATAGAAGAACTGAAACAAAGTACCTTTATTGAAGATAATTATTCTGACTTTAATAAAATGAAAACTATTACTGAAAAAATAGAAAATTTAAATTCAGAATTAAATGAAAAAATGAAACATTGGGAAGAATTATTTTCTATTATTGATAAATAAAAAATACTGACAAATTAATCAGTATTTTTAATTTTTAGTTATCACTTTTTAACTTTGTAACTATTTTTGCAATATCAGTTTTTTTTACATTAGCTATTTTATATATATTTTGATTAGTAAGCTCTTTATATATATTTTCCTGCATCTCTAATAAACTATTTAAGGAATTCTTAAATAACTTTAACACTTTTTCATTGCTGGATTCAATGGCACCGTTCAATGTAAGTGTTATAACTGATTTTGTTAAAGTTAAAATGTTTTCCATTGTGTATTTATCATTCATTAGCATTCACCTTCCATTAGCTTTAATGTTTCCTTCATTATTTTCTCATGTTCATTAAGTTGACAATTTATAAGTTTTTCAAATTCTTCATCTTCGATGTCTTCTAATGAATTAAGAAGAACTTCTTTTATAAGCAATTCGTGATTATAAAAATCTTCAATATAATTTAATTCTTTTTGTGTCATATTCATCCCTCCATAATATTATGGTGTACTTTATTGATATTTATATGCATAAAATTACATGGTATAATAAAAAAACAAGGTGATAATAATGAACAGATATAAGGATACAAATTTAGCAAGTTTATTAGGTATTGTTGGTAATATAATACTATTAACAATGAAATTAATTGTAAGTATAATTAGTAAATCACAAGCTATGTTATCAGATACATTGAATTCAGCAGGTGATATTGTTTCATCAGCAATGACTTTCTTTGGTAATAAAATAGCCTGCAAAAAAGCTGATGAAGATCATAATTTAGGTCATGGTAAAGCCGAATATATTTTTTCATTATTAATTAGCATCATTATGCTATATTTTTCTATACAAGTAATATTTTCTTCAATAAAATCATTGTTTATAAGTAAAGAATATACTTTCTCAATTTATCTAATAGTTGTGTGTATACTGACCATAATAATAAAATTTTTTCTGTATATTTATACTAATAATATTGCTAAAAAATATCATAGTTTATTAGTTCAAGCAAACGCTAATGACCATCGAAATGATTGCATTTTAACAACATTTAATTTAATAGCAAGCGTATTTGGATACTACGGAATTACTTTTGTTGATTCTATTGTAGGAATAATGGTTTCTACATGGATAATGTTTGTTGCTATAAAATTATTTAAAGATGCATATGATATTTTAATGGATAAGGGAATAGACGACAATTTAAGAAAAAAAATCACTGAAATAGTAAAAAAACATGATGAAATTGAAAAATTTAACCATTTAAATTCTACACCTGTTGGGTATCAATATCAAATATCTATAACAATATTTGTAGATGGAAATTTAACAACATTTCAAAGCCATGAGATAGCCAATAATCTTGAAAAAGAAATTACAAATTTAGATGAAATATATTTAACTGTTGTACATGTAAATCCGGTAAGTCAAAATGTAAAATAGTATGTTAATTCGTAGTTATTATTGTAGAAGAAAGCTTATTTTGTTAAAATATAATTAGAAGGTGAATTCATGAAGAACAAAAAAAATAGGATTAAAAATCATTATATACTAATATTGGGTGTATGCGTTCTTATTGGATGCGCAATATTTTCAGCAGTAAGCGTTTTTAATAAAGTTGAAAAAGATGATGTTAACAAAAGTCCGTTAGCTACAAATGAAATTTTATATACGGACATTAAAAATGCTTTAAAAGAGATTAATGCTGATACTTTTTTAGTAATTAGTTACACCGGTGATATTCAAGTTCATAAAAACGAAAAAGAAATAGAGAAATATTTGAAAAAAATAAATTTATTAGATAATGTTATGTACCTTGACATGAAAGAATATATAAATGATGAAAATTGCTTGACTAATTTAAATAAAATTTTAGGTTTAAAGAATGATGAGGAGGTGCGCACACTTCCTGCTGTAGTTTTCTATAAAAATGGTATTGTTGAATCTGTAAGTAATTCAACAAATGGCAATCTAGAAAAAAGTATTTTTAAAAATTATATAGATCAAAATGGATTAGCAAGTTAATACTTGCTTTTTATAAGGAGTGATAGAAATGATAAATATTGTATTATTTGAACCAGAGATACCCGGAAACACTGGAAATATTATGCGCACATGTGTTGCAACAAATTCAAAACTTCATCTTATAAAACCTCTTGGCTTTTCATTGGATGATAAATATATAAAAAGAAGTGGAGTAAATTATATTGATAAATGTGATTATACAGTGTATGAAAATATTGATGAATTCTATGAAAAAAATAAAGGAACTTTTTATTACTTAACTAGATATGGTCATAAACCTCACACAGATTTTGACTATTCTAACAGTAATGAAAACATTTATTTTATTTTTGGAAAAGAATCAACTGGAATACCTCCTGTTTTATTAAAACCTCATTTAGACAAATGCTTAAGAATACCGATGACTGATAATGTTAGAGCTTTAAATTTATCAAACACAGTTGCTATTGTTACATACGAAGCTTTAAGACAACAAAATTATAATGATCTTTTAAGGGATGAACCACACAAAAGCAAGACTTACATAGAAGAAAGTAAATAAAAAGCGTTAAAAAAACGCTTTTATTTGTTTTCACATTCGCAATTGTCACCACATCCACAGTTATCTGAACAACAACATTGACCATCACAACCTGAACAGTTTTCTTCTTCTGATTTACTAGATTCGTCAACTATTTCGATTGCAAAGGCAGGACATGAATCGCATGCTTCTATAGCTTCATTAGTTACATCACTATTTATAACTTTAGATAGGCCATCACCATCAAAATCAAAATTTTGAGGGGCTATAGAAACGCATGCTCCACAACCAAAACACTTATCTTTATTTATTTTTACAACTTTCATATATTTCCTCTTTTCTAAACAAAATTATACAAATTAACTCTAAAAAAAACAACATGTGTTTTCAAATTTATGATATTATGATAAAATCTTATTAGTAAGGTGGTATTGTGTTATGCAATCAAGAATGGATAGATATAGTGCAGATAATAAGCCGTATAAGTCAAGAACTCAAAAAAACTCTGCACTTTATGATAATGTAAAAAATAGCATGATTACGGATTTTGACGTTAACTCTAATGTTTCAATAATTAGTGATAATGCGGATGATATTATAAGTGTAAAAAACGTAAAAAAATATCTTGATAATCGATATAGCGCAAATTCCCCAAAAAGAAAAAGTATAGAAGTTCCAAATTTTGAATTTAAAACTGAAGATGAGCTAACTGAAGACACAAAAGAATATGATATTAATGCTATAATTGAAAAAGCTAAGCAAGGGAAAAATGTGGATTATACAAAGGAGAGATTAAAAAAGGTTAGAGATACTCAATACGAGATTCTTAATAATCTTGATCTTGAAATAAAGAAAACTTCTGAACCTCTATCTTCTCAAAGACAACAAGAAGAAGAAAATTTGAAGAATTTGATTAACACTATTACTCAATTAGAATTATGTAATCGTAACAGTGAAAAAGAATATTCTAAAAAAGAAATTAGTCAAAATTTAGAATTGTTAAGTGATTTATCTTCTGATTCTAAAGAAAATAATAATGTTGATGAAATTGAGAAGAACGAAAATATTGATGACTCATCAGAGCCAACAATAACAGTTACTAAAATTGATGCTGAAAAATATCAAAAAGAGTTTGCTGACATTTCATATAATGATAAGAGTACTATAATTATAAAGATTATAATTTTTATAGTAATTTTAGTTCTAATATTTGGAGCTGTGTATATTGTAAATAATATATTGGATTTAGGATTGTTTGGATAGAAATGCTTATACATTTCTTTTTTTTTCATAATATTTAGTATGAGAAAATTTAAAACTAAAAAAAAGACAAATATATATATAAATTTTATATTAGTATCCATTTTTATTATATGTGTTTTTTTACTAAACAACTATAATAAAAAAATAAGTCCTAAAGTTATAGATATTGCTTCTGTAAAATTAGAAGAAATAACAACATTATATATAAAAAATAATATTGCTCCTATAACAGCCGACTTAAGCAAATTAATAAAAATAACACAAAATTCAAAAGAAGAAATCTTAATGGTTGACGTTGACTATAACTATGCCTACGATATAATGTATGATATAGTAAAAAAAATTCAAACGTCTATACTTGAATTAGAAAATGGAAATATAAGTGATTTTCAAAATCATAAAGAATTACGAGCACACAAACAAAATTTATACTTATCAATTCCATTAGGATTATCTGATAATGGTGTTTTATTTTCTTCTATTGGTCCTAAAATACCAATAAAAATAAGTTTTTATGAACATGTGTTAGGTACAGTAGAAACATCGATAAGTGAATATGGAATAAATAATGCTTTATTAAAAGTGACATTGACTATTGATCTTGAGCAAAAACTTATATTACCATATAAAGAGCAAAAAGTTTTTAATCAATATAAGTTAGAACTTGGTTCAAAAGTAATAAATGGTTCTATTCCAAATATATATGGAGGATCTATTTTCCAAAAATCTGGAACTATTTCCACATAATTTAACTATAAAAATTTTGATTCATAAATAAAAAAATAATCTTGAAATACAAAATAACATATACTAGATTAATTTTTGTATATATGATATTATTTTATAGTAGGGTGATCACAATGGAAATATACTCTGAAAAGTTTTTTATAAATCAGGCAATTGAACGTGGAATAGATTCTTATATTTTAAATAAAAATGGCGAACATTATAATAAGATGTATAAGTTTGAAATGCTTATTATAAGTGCATTAACTATAATTTATGGCGAAAAGTCAATATTATTGCCTTATAAAATAGATAATGAAAAGGCATTTGAGTGTAACCTTTTAATGTATGATTTAAAAGATACCGATTTAAAAAAATTTATATCATATATGCAAAAATATTATGACTTTATGGAAGAATTTAAATCAGAGAAAATGGCTGAAGGTATTGTCGAAGAAATAGAAAAAATTATAATCGATATGTTAAAAAAACGCTCAAAAGTAAAAAAATTAACAAACGATGAATTAGAAAACTTAAGCAAGATATTTGATAATAATTATTCATTCAATAGTATGTTTTCAAATAATAATGTAAATATAATAAAAAGATATTGGTTAGATACAAAAGAAAGTTTAACTGATACTCAAATTGAAATGATTGGAATTAATCCAAATTTATTGAGCAGGGAAGAATATTCTGCATATGGCTTTGATATTAGAACAATAGCGTGTCTATCCGCTTCTGAAATAAGCGAAGTCAACAATGCGATTGAAGAAAATAAAAAGAAAAAGTTTCAAACTGAAGAAGTTAGTTTTTTTAAAAGATTTAATTTGTATCTAACAACTGGTAGTGGATTTGTTGATAAATTAATGCTATTAAGCATAGTTGCTACTGAATTAATGATAGGAATGATAATATTATTTCAATTAGGAGGAAAATAATGAATTTGACTTTGGATAATAATAAATATAGTCTAGTTAAAAATAATCGTGATGGGTTTGATGAAAAAATCATAATTGAAAAATATACTGACTATTATGAACCATTTGATTATATCTTTGGTGATTGGGCATACGGAAAATTGAGATTAAAAGGCTTCTACGATTCAAATAGTGAAAATGTTACAAGTATTAATGATATAAAATATATTGATAAATATATAGAAGAAAATTGTGCTTATGGTTGTAGATATTTTTTGTTGAAAAAAATAGGGAAAGGGAAAGATAAAAATGATTGAAAGTTTAGCATGTTTTAAATTAAATAATACCGATAGAAAGATTTTATTGTACACATATAATGAACCATATAATGGTATGGACGAATATCTAAAAATATACGCTGTCGAATTAGATAATAATAATAATATCGTTAACGGGAATATGTCAGAAGAAACACATAGTCAAGTTAAAAGCGCCATTGCCATGATGGGAAAAAATCAAGCGGATTCGTTAAATATCTTGCCAATTCCACAAGTTAGTCTAGAAAACGTTGTAGGAAAAGCGTTTGCAATACCTACTGTATTTAAAAATGGTATAAAGGATACAGCAAATAATCAACTTCAAGTAGTCGATAATATGTCCAATGATGTTGTAATAAATGATATTATTAAGGATGATTCAAGTGAAAATGTAGATATTGTAGAGGGAAAAAAATCTCCTGAAAGTGTAGAAGAAAATATAATTACAGATAACAGCAACCAAATACAAGCCACTGAAAAATTAAATAGCGAATTAGTTAGACCAACAACAAGTGTAGAAGTTTCATCTTCATTCAAAGATAATGGGGTCGAACAAGAGACTTTAAAAACTGATATTTTTCGTGATGAAGAATATAATCCATTGGAATCATATATAACAAGTGACAATAGTGATAAGTCTATTTCAACAGATGATGAAAATATTACAACTATTTCTGATGTTAAGGGAAATTCAAGTGTATATGATGAAACACCTTCTTTATCAGAGGTAGAAGATGCACTAAATGTCATAATAAAATATGTTAAAAGTATAAAGAAAAATCATAATGATGTAAGAGAAAATAATGAAAATACTATTTCTAATCCATTAAATAATGCCACAGTTGCTACATCAAATTTGGCGGATACTAATGCAATTGAAGAAAAGTCCGAACAACTAACAAGATCACCTGAATTATCTTCAATTGATTTTACAAATGAGCCAGTATTTCCTGACGACGAGTTAGACACAATTGATAGTGAAGCAAAATTTGAAAATGAAAAAAATGGATATGTAGCTATACAAAATATCGGACAAACTCCTATAAATAATGGAGTATTCACGGAAAATATTACAAGTGAAAAAGAAGATCCAGTAGTTATGCCTGATAATTTTATTGGAAAACAAGATTCTAAATTTGAAATAACTGGTTTAGGGCCATCGACATTACCTACAGATGAATCACAAGTAAAATATGTTGCATAAAAGGAACTTTATAGTTCTTTTTTTTTAGTAAGTAAATATAATTTTAGTATGAAAAGTAAAATAAGATATTTTTACAATTTATTTATAGATAACATTGTTTCATATGAGGAATATTCAATAATTGAATCCAATAATAGTGTTTACATACTAAAGAAAATATATAATACAGATACAAGTTTAATTGCTAATAATGATTATTTTGAAATAATTTTAAATAATACAGGAACATTGATAACAAAAATAGACTCAAACAATTTTATATTAATGCGTGTGCTTAAGGGACAACATAATCTATACGACACATTTGAGCCACAATTAACGCCAATTGAGAGTAATATAATTACAAGTGATTTATGGATAGAAAAAGTTGAGTATTTAAAAAAACAATTGATAAACTTTGGCCAAAATAAAAAAATATTAATACAGAGTTTTAATTATTTTTGTGGAATGGCAGAAAACGCTATAAGTATTATGAAAAAATGTGAGAAGAAAAAAACATGTTTGAAAAATTTTGTTTGTCACAAAAGAATTTATTATCCTAACAATACTATAAATTATTTTGATCCAACAGGCTTTGTTGTAGATTACAAGTCTAGAGATATTGCAGAGTATATAAAAAGTTGTTTTTTTAAAAATAAAATTCTTCAACAAGAAGAATTAAGAAAACTTATAAATAAATTTAAAATATCAAATGATGACGCCGAAATACTATTTGCAAGAATGTTATTTCCTACATTCTACTTTGATTTATTTCAACAAAATGTGCTAACAAATTCTATAAATTCAAGTGATTTTGATAAAATCATAGACTCAATAGAACAATATAAGATATTATTAAATAAGATCTATGATATTTGTTTTTATCAAAATAAAATGGATTGCTATGTTGAATGGATATTAAAAAGCAAGTAACATAAGAAATATAATTTATTATAGATCCACACTAATTACCCCTTTGACTTCAGGTATTTCTTCTTTTATAGTTTCATAAAGATTATCTTGAATTGTATAATCTTTATACATACAATTTATACAAGAGCCATAAAACTTTACAAAAACGTAATTATCTTCATATTTGACGAACTCAATATCTCCGCCATCATCATTTATATAAGGACGAATTTGCAAAATTATTTCCTTTATTTTCTTTTCTACGTCAAGTTTATTCATTTTGATCACCAATAAGATTATAACTAAAAGTTTTTACATTGTAAAGAATATTTGATATAATAACAAAGAGGTGCAATTATGGAAGACATTAGCGTCGGAAATGTTGTTGAAGGTGTTGTAACGGGTATAGAAAACTATGGTATATTTGTGAAACTTTCTGATGATTATTATGGATTGATTCACATTTCTCAAATAATAAATGGTTTTGTAAAAAATCCGAATGAGTATGCAACCCTGGGGGAAAAAATTTTTGTCGAAATACTAGAGGTTGATGAAGATGAAAAAAAATGCATTTTATCAATAAAAGATATCAATTATCGAAAAAGTAGTGACGAAAAAATAGTTGAGTCAATAAGAGGATTTTCTCCACTAAAACATCATTTACCAATTTGGATAGAAGAAAAAATGACAGAATTACATAAAGAAGAAAATGTAGAATAATATAAAAAAGAATGAGTACAAAAGTGCAAATAATTTATAAAAAAATGTTGACTAATTAAAATGTAATATGCTATAATCAAATTGTTCATGTCGGAAGACTAAAAATTGGAGGAATACCCAAGTCTGGTTGAAGGGACTGGTCTTGAAAACCAGCAGGTCGGAAACGGCGCAGGGGTTCGAATCCCTTTTCCTCCGCCATTAAATATCGCGGGATAGAGCAGTCCGGTAGCTCGTTGGGCTCATAACCCAAAGGCCGTAGGTTCAAATCCTACTCCCGCAACCATGGTCCGTTAGTCTAGAGGCCTATGACGTCTGCCTGTCACGCAGAAGATCACGGGTTCGAATCCCGTACGGACCGCCATTTTTTTTGGCTCCATAGCTCAGTCGGTAGAGCAGAGGACTGAAAATCCTTGTGTCGCTGGTTCAATTCCCGCTGGAGCCACCATTTTGTATATTAAATTTTTATATATATTTTTTGAATATTAGTATTGATTTATTATAAAAATTGCGATATACTCAAGTAGTCTTGATTGACACCGTTTGGTGCTGCCTAAGTGGCGGAATAGGTAGACGCACAGGACTTAAAATCCTGCGAGTGTTAAAGCTCGTGCCGGTTCAAGTCCGGCCTTAGGCACCATAAGCGGGCGATTAGCTCAGTTGGTTAGAGCACCTGCCTTACAAGCAGGGGGTCATAGGTTCGAGTCCTATATCGCCCACCATTTGCCGACATAGCGTAACTGGCAGCGCAACTGACTTGTAATCAGTAGGTTGGGGGTTCGACTCCCTCTGTCGGCACCACTTATGGAAGGTTAGCGAAGTGGTCAAACGCGGCAGACTGTAAATCTGTTCTCTAGGGTTCCATGGTTCGAATCCATGACCTTCCACCACTTTAATTGCCTCGTAGCCAAGTGGTAAGGCATCAGACTTTGACTCTGACATTCCGAAGGTTCGAACCCTTCCGAGGCAACCATATATTTGTTCCGTTAGCTCAGCTGGTAGAGCATCTGACTTTTAATCAGAGGGTCTGGGATTCGAATTCCCAACGGGACACCATTTTAGATATTGAAGTACATTATGTACTTTTTTATTTTCTTCAATAAAATGCTTGAAATTTTATAATTTTGTGTTATAATGAAATAGTAATTTATTTGTGTGCATATTTTATGCGCTCATAGCTCAATTGGATAGAGCGTTAGACTACGGATCTAAAGGTTAGGGGTTCGACTCCCTTTGGGCGCACCATATTAAATCGAGAAGTAGCACAGCTTGGTAGTGCACTAGTTTTGGGAACTAGGGGTCGCAGGTTCGAATCCTGTCTTCTCGACCATTTAAAATTTAATTCGAACTTTTCGGATTTTAATATAAGAAAGTGCTAGTTTTATTTGAAAGACTAGCACTTTTTTATAATTTGCATTATTAATTTATATTTAAAACTTTATTATAAAGAAGGGTAATGTCTTTTTCTCTAATACAAAAATTAATTCCATGATTGTATGGTTTTCCAAAATTTTTGCCACTTTTGTAGACACCTATATTAAAAGTGATGCTAATTATTCCATCTTTGATAAGTTTATAAAATGTACTTACTGATTTTATTTCATAAAAAGATAAATTAGTGTATTTAAAAAATATTTCATTATCCTTTATTCCTCGCTCTGCTTCTATAAAAACTAGGTTTTTACACTTTTCATTTATTCGTTGTTCAATTTGTTCAAAAAGCCATATGACTTCAGTAACAAATTCATTAGTAAATTTATTATAAACTTTTATACTAATTACTCCAAAACTTTCGTCTACAATTAATTTTAAGTACCACTTTTCGTTTACAATAATACTCTCTTTATGCCAAACCGATAAAAACAAAACCTTAGAATCATGTAATGTTTCATCTGTTTTACCTAAAGTTATCCTAAAGCAGTCCATTTCACTATAATTAAGTGGCGAACAACTAAAAAGAGTAATATTAGAATGTATTTTACTGCATTTAGTTTTTATTTCAAATCCATTTATATCTGCTAAAGGGCTAGAGTTTTCTTTAATTCCAACCATTTTTTCAAATGTTCGACCGACCGAATTAAACCCGTGTCCTTCATTTTTTATCCAACCAACTTTTTTACAATTATAAAAAGCTTTTATTATATCATACATAGTAATACCTCCTATAAATATCTTTAACTATAAAGATCACAATTTCTACTTTAAATAAGGAATAAAGCACAAATTTAAATAAATATGATATAATTACTATTAGTTTGGATGTGAAAAAATGATACTTATTATTGCGGAAAAACCAGTTGTTTGTCGAGCAATTGCCTCAGCAATAGGAAATATGAAACTAACGAATGGATATTATCAAAATGGTCAATATATCATTGTAAACGCTTATGGCCATCTCTTTACATTATCAGACATTGAAGATTATGAAGAAAATCCTGATTATAAATGGAAATTAGATAACATTCCTTGTTTCCCTGAAAAATTTAAATATAAGCTTGTTCAAAATAATGGAAATTATTCAACAAACGGCGTTGAAAAACAATTTAACCTTATCAAAGAATTATGCAATCGTGAAGATGTAGATACTATTGTTAATGCTGGAGACTCCGACAGAGAAGGAGAAATTATTGTAAGATTGATTGTTCAAAATGCTTTAGAAAAGAATAAAAAGTTTTTAAGAATATGGTTACCAGATCAAACAGATATAACTATTAACGAAGGATTGAAAAATTTAAAAGATGAAAAAGAATATGATAATTTAGCAAATGAAGGATTTGCTAGAACTTACATAGACTGGCTTTACGGAGTTAATTTAACAAGATATGCGACTTTAAAAACTGGAACATTACTGCGAGTTGGAAGGGTAATTGTTCCAATTGTTAAAGCTATCTACGATAGAGACATGGAAATTAGAAATTTTAAACCTGACATATACTATGGAATGATTAGCAAAGAAATAACCAACGGAGAAGAAATTGAATTAAATAGTAAAGAGAAATTTGAAAAAAACAAAAAGATGACCTGTCTTCAAATGTGTGAAAAATATAATCAATGCAGTGCCGTCGTAACAAGCAAAAAAGTAAAAGAAGATACTTTAAATCCTGGAAAATTATATTCTTTGAGTAAACTACAAAATCAACTTGGTAAAAGGTACAAAATGTCCATGGAAAAATCGTTATCTATTGTTCAAAAACTTTATGAAAGTGGCTATTTAACATACCCACGTACAAACTCAGAATATTTGGCTACAAATGAAAAAGAAAAGGTAAAAACAATATTGTCAACAATATCCAAAATAGGATATCCTGTAGAATTTAAAGACAAAAAAACAATATTTGATGACTCAAAGATTGAATCTCATTCAGCTTTAACTCCAACATACAAAATTCCTAAACGAGAAAATTTGACTGATGAGGAATTTTTAGCTTATCAAGTTGTTTTTCAAAGATTTATTGCTGTGTTTTGTAAAGAGCCTTGTAAAATTCAAAAAACGGAGATTACTATAAAAGTTGGTGATTACGAAGAATTTGTACTAAAAGGAAATATTATACAACAACCAGGATGGACTAAATATGATAAATATAGTACGAAAGACAAGATATTGCCCAATATTAATATAGGGGATGAAATAAATATAAAATTTGTTCCAAAAGAAAAAGAAACTACGCCACCAAAGCACTATACAACGGCAACATTAAACAATTATCTTGTAAACCCTTTTAGAAAAGAGAAAAAAGAATTAGATGATTTGCAAGAAGGAGAAGTTTTTACTATCAATGGTGAAGAAATCGATGATACTGAAGATTACAAAGCAATCTTTCAAGGTTTAGAACTTGGTACAGAAGCAACAAGAACTGGTATAATCAGTAATGCTATAAAAAGCAAATACATATCATTAAAAAATGACGTATATACTATTTTACCAGATGGAGAATTTTTAATTAATTCATTGGCTCAAATGGGTATTCAAATGGATAAGTATAAAACAAGCGAGTTAGGTCAAGCATTAAAAAAAGTGTTTCATAAAGAAATGACCATAGATGAGTCAGTAAACATTGCCAAGGAAGAAATAAAACTTGTTTTTAAAACAGATGACCAAAATTTAGAACGGGACACAGATATTGGGTTCTATGGTGATATCATTGGAAAATGCCCAAAATGTGGAAATGAAGTAATCAGATCAAAGTACAACTATTGTTGTAAAAACTACAAAGAATGTGATTTTAAGATAAATTTAAATATTTGTTCTAGGACAATATCAAAGAAAAATGCTCAATTGATTTTAAAAAATGGTTATTCTTCTAAAATTCAAGGATTTATTTCTAAAAGTGGAAAAAAGTTTGATTCAAAACTTAAATTAGATGATAATAAATCAATTATTTTTGATTTTAGTGATTAAGCTATTGACAACAAACTTGAAAAAATTTATAATTAAATTACTTAGTAGAGAGTAGTCAATGATTTTAGTTATTACATACTTTTAATGATTTAAAACTATGTATTGTGTATGGGATATACACTTGTTATTTTGACTATAATAGTGGTAAGTGTGATACGTTAATATGGTTTTCTATCTTGTTAATGATTACATGTAGTACTATAAAAGCGAATGTCCTTAAGGATTATAACCGCGACTAAGTATATACGTATATTGAGAAAGAAAACTCACATAGGTTATGAAATGATTTTGATTACTGATAATTTTTGAAATCATTTATTCAGAAACTCGAAAAAGTTCTAGTTTATCAGGCTAGGATTTTTTTGTGGAATAATTTACAAAATTTAGGTATAAATGTTATAATCATTATAATAGGAGTGAGTAATTATGAATGAATGGTATAACTTTAAAGGGGATATATGGAAAAACGAAATTAATGTTGAAAATTTTATAGAGACAAATTATCAAGAATATATTGATGATTCTTCGTTTTTAAAACCAATTTCTTTAAAGACTTCAAATGTTTGGAAAAAATGTCAAGAATCATTAAAAGAAGAAAATATAAAACATGTATTAGATATAGATTGTAATGAATTTTCTGGAATTACATCGTTTAAACCAGGATATATCGATAAAAATAATGAAGTTATATATGGTTTACAAACCGATGCCGTTTTAAAGAGAATTGTAAATCCTTATGGTGGAGTAAAATTAGCTGAAAAAGAATTAGATATTTATGGTTACGACATGCACACAAAAATAGAAGAATTTAAAAAGTATAGAAAAACGCATAATGATGGCGTATTTGATGCTTACGACGAAACCATAAAAAAAGCACGTCATGCAGGACTATTAACTGGTCTTCCTGATGCATATGGTAGAGGAAGAATTATTGGTGATTATAGACGAGTAGCACTTTATGGAATTGATATTTTGATAAATCGTAAGCAAAATGATTTTGATAAAGTTTTAATTGGCCCTATGAGTGAAAATTTAATTAGATTAAGGGAAGAAGTAAGTGAGCAAATTAAAGCACTTAAATCAATTAAAGAAATGGCAAGTTCCTATGGATTCGACATATCAAAACCAGCTAAAAATGCAAAGGAAGCAATACAATGGTTATATTTTGGATACCTAGCAGCTATAAAGGAGAATAATGGGGCAGCAATGAGTCTAGGACGAGTTGATGCTTTTATAGATATTTACATAGAAAGGGATTTACAAGAAGGCTTAATAACTGAAGATGACGCACAGGAGTTAATCGATCAACTTATAATAAAGTTAAGATTAGTAAGGCATCTTCGTACTCCAGAATATGACGAACTTTTTTCTGGAGATCCAACATGGGTAACATGTGCAATGGCTGGAATGCTTAATGAAACTAAATCTCTTGTCACAAAAACAACTTATAGAATAATACATACTTTAGAAAATTTGGACTCTTCACCTGAACCAAATATAACAATTTTATGGTCTAAAAATCTTCCACAAAACTTCAAAGATTATTGTGCAAAGATTAGTATTAAAACCAGCTCAATACAATATGAGAATGACGATCTAATGAAGCCAATTTATGGACACGATTACGGCATAGCTTGTTGTGTGTCTGCAATGCGTATTGGTAAAGATATGCAATTCTTTGGAGCAAGATGTAATTTAGCAAAAGCATTACTTTATGCAATAAATGGTGGTGTAGATGAAAAAAATGAAAACATTGTTTTAGAAGGGCTAGATCCAATAAAAGCAAATATTCTTGACTATGAAGAAGTTTTAGAAAAGTATAAAATAGTTTTAAATAGAATTGCCTATATATATTCAAATGCTATGAATATCATTCATTACATGCACGATAAATACGCATATGAATCAAGTCAAATGGCTCTTCACGATACTTTTGTTCACAGATATATGGCATATGGAGCGGCCGGTTTGTCAGTCGCAGTTGATTCTTTATCAGCAATTAAATATGCGAAGGTAAAAGTGATAAGAAATGCCTCATCAATAGCTACCGATTTTGAAATTGAAGGTGAATATCCTGCATACGGAAATGATGATGACAGGGTAGATAGCATAGCTACTTGGTTGACAGATTATTTTTTCTCTTGCCTAAAAAAATATAAAACTTACAGAGATTCTGAACCAACAATGTCAATTTTAACTATTACATCAAATGTTGTATATGGAGAAAAAACTGGAGCGACTCCAGATGGAAGAAAAGCAGGAGTACCTTTTGCACCAGGTGCTAATCCGATGCATGGTCGAGATAAAAATGGTGCAATAAGTTCACTCAACAGTGTTGCCAAATTAAATTATGGAAAAAGTTGTAAAGACGGTATTTCTAACACTTTCTCTATTGTACCTGCGTCACTTGGAAAAACAGAAAAAGATCAAATTTCAAATTTGGTTACTTTACTAGACGGGTATATGTTAAATAAGGGTCACCATATAAATATTAATGTTTTGAACAGAGAAACTCTAATAGACGCAATGAATAATCCTGAAGCATATCCACTTTTAACAATAAGAGTAAGCGGATATGCAGTAAGATTTAATAAACTTACAAGAAAACAACAAGAAGAAGTTATATCCAGAACTTTCCATGAGAGGTTATAATGGAAGCTAGCATAAATTCAATAGAATCTTTTAGTACTATGGATGGTCCAGGAATTCGAACAGTTATATTTTTTAATGGTTGTACTTTAAGATGTAAATATTGTCATAATCCAGAAATGTGGTCATATCTACCGAAGAATGCATCGGTTGAAGAGATTTATAAAAAAATACTTAGAAATATAAATTATTTTGGAAAAACAGGTGGAGTTACATACTCTGGTGGTGAACCATTACTTCAATCAGGATTTTTAACTGAACTTTCAAAAAAATTAAAAAAATCAAATATAAATATTGCACTAGACACTGCTGGTATTTCTAAAACAAATTATGAAGAACTTTTACAGTATGTCGATATTATCATATTTGATATAAAAGATATAACTGAAACAAGGTATAAAAATTTAACATCTGGGGATATCAATGAATCACTAGAATTTATAAAAAAAGCTAATGAGTTAAATAAAAAATTTATTATTAGACAAGTATTAGTCCCTGGAATGCATGACACACCAAAATTTATTGATGAATTAAACGAATATATAAAAAAACATTTTAAGAAAGAAAATATTTTAAATATTGAATTTATTCCATATCATCACTTAGGAAAAGAAAAATACAAATCACTTGGTATAAATTACCCACTAAACTGTGAAGAAATGTCCTCACAAAAATGCGAAGAATTATATAAATATTTTCAAAGTATATATTAATATTTACAAATAAGGAGTCGTAATATATACTTAAGTTACAATAAAGAATAATGGAGTGATAAAGTGAAAAAAAATAAAGTGGAAACTTCAACAATATTATCAGTGTTCTTGATTTTTGCAATAGTTGTATCAATAATAACTTTGTATTTATTAACAACAACATCTAGCAGTAACAAATACTTTGGAGATTATAACAAAGTAGTTACTGATAATTTAAAACACCAACTCGAATATCAAGATGAAGTAAACAAAAAAATAGAATCAATTATAGACAGTAATTATAATTTTGAGAATCCGTACATTTTAAACAATCCATACGAAATAAGCCCTTTAACATCCTTAATAATTTTCAATACTGAAGAAGAGTGTGAAGTCGAAGTATACATTAATGATGTCTTTGTATATACCGTTGAATCATCAAAAAGACATATTATACCAATATATGGACTATACTCAAACGCTAATAATTTTGTTTTATTAAAAACTCCATCAAAAGAAAAAACTATTAATATAAAAACCAATGTCTTTAATGATGAAATAAATTCGGATGTTGATTCTTCAATGCCAACATACGAAAAAGAGTTTTTTATCACTGATGAAAGTAATAATAAAACTAGTATTTTAAGAGCGTTTGATAACGATGCAAATTTAATGTTTTATTTGAATTTTGGATATATTAGTAATGTAATTAATAAAAACAATCATCTACTAGTAGAATATAACGATGTTAAATCACTAAGACCAATAAAATTAGAATTGGATTATTTAGGTCAAATAGTCAATGTTAGTTCGGATATAAGTGAATTTTCTAGTAGCAACTTCACTAACTTACGAATAAAATTTTACAATGAAAATATAGCAAATTTTCAAGTTCAAAATCTTCCAACTGATGAAAACTATACTGAACCAAAAAGATTAAAAACAGCAACAATTGAACAAGATTTAATTGATGCGCAAATGTACACACAAGATTATAAACTATCATTAAATAATGGATACCTAACATACCATTTTGAAAATAATGTAGATGAAATATTACTTGTGAAAAAAGATTCAAATTATACTTATGTTTATGAAACAAATAAGGATGGAATTATAAAAGTAGATTTAAATACTGATGCATCGGTATATGTAAAAACAAATGATAATTATTATTGTTTGATAACTACTCTACAAAGTTAGTCGCTTTTATGCGACTTTTTTATTTAAAATGGATAATTTTATGGTAAAATATAGCATATGAAAGAAGGCGTTTCTATGAGCTTAATATTAACAACAGAAGAATATTTAACATCAGTAATAAAAGGTTTAGGATATGATATAGAAAATGTAAAACTAGAAAAATCAAAAATTCCAGAGTTTGGTCAATATCAAATTAATATCGCGATGACTTTGACAAAACAAAAAGGAGAAAATCCAAGAGCAATTGCTGAAAAAATAGTTTCTGCTTTGGATTCAAGATTTATTAATGTAAATATTCAAGGACCAGGATTTATTAATTTAACTTTTGCTGATGATGTTCTAAAAGAGTATACAAATAACTGTTTAAACGATTTTAACGAATATTTGGATAAACCAGAAAAATCAAGAAAGGTTATTTTGGATTATGGTGGAGCAAATGTTGCAAAGACTCTACATGTTGGTCATTTAAGATGTAACATTGGTGAATCAATAAGAAGACTTTTAAATCTTTTTGGGGATGAAACAATAAGTGATGTTCATTGGGGCGACTGGGGAACACCACTTGGTCTTGTTATAAGAGAAATTCAAGAAAGATATCCAAATTTACCATACTTTGATAAAAATTTTACAGGCGAATATCCTAAAGAATCACCTGTAACAAATGATGAATTAGGAGAAATATATCCAGCAGCATCTTTAAGAAAAAAAGAAGATGAAAAATATGCAGCAGAGGCCAAAGAACTAACAGAACGTTTACAAAAAAGAGAAAAAGGTATTTATGACTTATGGAAAAGGATTGTTGATGTTTCAGAAACTGATTGTAAAAAAGTTTATGATTTCTTAAATTGTCACTTTGATCTTTCATATGGAGAAAGTGATGCGGACCTTTATGTTGATAAGGTTATAGACTTTTTGAATGAAAAGGGTGTAACCGAACTTTCTAACGGAGCATTAATAATGAACATCAAAAATGAAAATGATAATAAAGAAATGCCTCCGCTTATGTTAAAAAAATCTGATGGAGCTGTTCTTTATGACACAACTGAACTTGCAACAATTTATCAAAGAATGGAAGATTATAATCCTGATGAAATCTGGTATTTTACTGATGAAAGACAAAGTCTTCATTTTGAACAAACATTCAGAGGAGCATATATGTCTGGCTTAGTTCCAGAAACTTGTAATTTAAGATTCTTTGGATTCGGAACAATTAATGGTAAAGATGGAAAACCATTTAAAACTCGTGATGGAGGAGTAATGTCTCTAAAGGGGTTAATAAAAATGGTATATGAGGCTATTGAGCCTAAAATAAAAGAAAATATTATTGGTGATGAAAGAAAAGAAGTTGCCAGTAAACTAACTATTGCAACATTAAAATACTCAGATCTTTTACCATATAGAAAAACAGATTACATTTTTGATGTTGAAAAGTTTACATCATTTGAAGGAAAAACAGGAATATATGCAGTGTATACAACAACAAGATTAAATTCATTACTTGCAAAACTGGATACAAAAGACGTTAAAATAAATGATTTAACAAACGAAGATGTAAAAAGCATTGCAGTAAAATTAACTGAACTTCCTAAAGCTTTAACTTCATCATATAAAGATGTTTCATTAAATTATATATGCGAATTTATCTATGATTTATCAAGTTTATATAATAAATTCTATACAAATAATAATATTTCTCAATGCGAAAATCCAAAGGATAAAGAAACATTTATTGCAATTTCAAAATTAACGTATGATGTTTTATCGAAATTGCTTAATGTTTTAGGAATAGATTTAGTTGAAAGAATGTAACTATGGTTTAGCCTTAGAAGGAGGCGGAGCAAGAGGATCATATCAAGTTGGCGCATACAAGGCATTAGTAGAAGCAAACTTTCAGTTTAAAGCTATTGTAGGAACTTCAATTGGTGCCATAAATGCTGCATTGATATGTTCTGGAGGACTCGAATTATTAGAGAAATTTTGGAGAGAAATAGACTCAACGATTTTTGAAATCGAACCACAAATTTGTAATGAAATAATTCGCGGCAATAAAAAAATTAAACGAGAAGTAGCTTTAGATATATTAAAAAAACGTGGTATATGTTTAACAAAACTAAGAAATACTCTAACAAAATATATTGATGAAGAGAAAGTTCGTAATAATAAAATAAAATTCGGACTTGTGATAACAAAACTGAAAGGAATGAAATCTTTAGAATACACTATTGATGACATTCCTAAAGGAAAACTAATTGATTATTTAATTGCATCATCTTCTTTACCAATATTTAAAATAGAAAAAAATATTGATGACAACTTTTATTTAGACGGAGCATTCAAAAATGTTTTACCTTTAACACTTCTTGAAACTCTAAAGTGTAATAATATTATTGGAATACGTTTAAAAAAATTTGGTATTATAAGAAGAACGAAAAATAAATCTACTAAGGTTTTATTAATTAACCCAAGTAGTAGCACAGGAACAACCCTATTCTTTAATCAAGAAACTGTTGAAGATAACATTAAACTAGGTTACAATGATGCAAAAAAAATGATTGATAAAATTAAAAACTAAATATATAATAATTAAGAAAGTTGGTGCAATATGGGAAGAGCATATGAAGTAAGAAAAGCAAGTATTCAAAAAACTGGAGCAGCTAAAGCTAAGTTATACACAACATTTGCAAAGGAAATATACTTAGCTGCAAAAGGTAATCCGGAAGTTGATACAAATATTATTTTAAAAAGAGTTGTTGAAAAGGCAAAACGTCAACAAGTTCCAAGTGATATAATAAATCGTGCAATTGATAAAGCAAAAGGAGCATCTGGTGATGATTATCAAGAATTGTCTTATGAAGGATTTGGACCTGGACAATCAACATTAATTGTTAAATGTTTAACTGACAATGTTAACAGAACTGTATCTTTTGTAAGAGAAGCTTTCAATAAATGTCATAAAAGCTTAGGTGTAACTAATTCAGTTTCTTATAACTATGACTACTTAGCTATAATCGGATTTAAATCTGATAAAGAAGAAGAAATCATGATGAGTATTCTAGATGCTGGAATTGAAATAATTGATTTAGAAAGTGAAAACGGAGAAATTGTTATCACGGCTAAACCAGGAGATGCATCTAAAGTTAAAGATGTTATTGAGAAGATTATTCCAAATGTTGAATATACAATCGACGAAATTGGATGGTATGCTAAAGAAAAATGTACACTTACTGGTGAAGATAAAGAAGTATTTGAAAGGCTATTAAGCTTGCTAGATGCAATTGATGATGTTACTGAAGTATATCATAACGTTGAATTATAAAAGAAAATTACGACAATTTTCTTTTTTTTTTCATAAATTTAAAGTAATATATTGAATAGGTGATGTATATGCGTTTACTAATTGTTGATGATGAAGAGTTGATTAGAAATTTAATTAAAGATTACTGTACAATGGAAGGATACACTTGTGATCTTGCAAGTTCCGGACTTGAAGCAGTTGATTTATGCGAAAAAAACGATTATGACTTGATTATAATGGACATAATGATGCCTATAATGGATGGATATGAAGCATCAAGAATAATCAAATCAAAAAAGAATATTCCAATTCTTATGCTTTCTGCAAGAAATGAAGAAATTGATAAAATAAATGGCTTTGAAGAGGGAATAGATGACTATGTAACAAAACCATTTTCACCAAAAGAATTAATATGTCGAATAAAGGCTATTACGAAAAGATATAATAATGATGACATAATTAAATATCAAGGAATTACTATAGATAACCTTTCACATGAAGTAACAATTGATGGTGAAAATATAACTTTAACTCATACTCAATACGAACTTCTTAAATATTTTATAGAAAATAGAGGAATTGCTTTATCTCGTGAAAAAATAATAGAAAATATTATGGGCTTTGATTATGAAGCTGATGATCGTACAATAGATGCTCATATAAAACTTTTAAGAAGTAAACTAGGAAATTATAGAAATTATATTAAAACAGTAAGAAACGTAGGTTACAAATTTAGCAATGAAGAAAAATAGTATTAAATTTAAAACATTTTTTTACCTTATATTGTTTTCCGTTGTAATTCTTGCTTTACTATGGATTGTTCAAGTACAATTTCTATCAGTTTTCTACGAAAAATATCAAATAGCTAGTATAAAGAATGTTGCTAATAAAATAGTAACAAATCAAAGTGATAACTTTGCAATAGAAAACTATGCTTATGAAAACAATATGTGTATTCAAATCATTACAGAAAATGAAACAATAAACTATAATACCAAAAATCCTGGATGCTTTCTTGGAAGTCAAAATAAAACAATTCAAAAATATAAATCGGATTTAATATTAAAGAACAACAAATACATAAAACTATATTCACCACTTACAAATAAAAAAAGTATCCTTTATGCAATTAAGCTAGATAACAAATACATATTTTTGAATACAACTCTTGAGGATATAAATACAACAACATTACTATTGAGAAATCAATTGATATACATTATATTTATCCTTATTATACTTTCTATCGCGATTTCTATTTTTATATCAAACATGCTAAATAAACCTATACTAGGCATAATAAACAAATCAAAAAATTTGGGAAAAGAAGATGTTACTTTTGATAAAACAAATATAGCTGAATTGGATGAATTATGTGATGTTTTAACCGTTGCCTCATCAGAAATGAATAAAACGGAGAAGTTAAGACAAAATTTACTTGCTAATGTATCTCATGATTTAAAAACTCCTTTAACAATGATTCGTGCGTATGCGGAAAAAGCAAGGGACTTTAGCTATGAAAAAGCAGAAGATAGAAATAATGATTTAAATGTTATTATAAGTGAAACTGAAAGATTAAACAATTTAGTAAATGATATTTTAGACCTATCAAAAATCGAAAATAATAAAGATACTTTAAACATTGAAGAATATGATTTAGTAGAAAATATTAATTCTATTTTAAAAAGATATGACATTTATGTAAAAGATGATAAATTTAACATTGTCGTGGATTTACCTAAAAAAGCCATGGTAAAAGCCGATAAACAAAAAATAGAACAAGTTATATATAATTTAATAAATAATGCCATTGAACATACTGGTGAAGATAAATATGTTGGTATAAGCGTCACAAAGAAAAAAGACGAATATCTTATAAGCATAACCAATACAGGACATGGAATTGAAGAAAATGAAAAATCTTTAGTATGGACAAGATATTATAAAAAAGAAAAGAATCATAAAAGAAACATTGTCGGCTCAGGATTGGGTCTATCAATTGTAAAAGAAATACTTGATAAACACAATTGTGAATATGGAATAGATTCTGTTATAGATGATCACACAACTTTCTATTTTAAATTAAAAAAATCTAAATAATTTCATATTTATTTCATATTTAATTGATAATATTAAATCAGGGAAAATAATAAAATAAAAAAAATAATAAAGATATCATATAAACTCAAACTCACAATCTTTTTTCCCTAGAAAAAGCTACTAATTTAGTAGTTTTTTTTATTAAATTTATTGCATATATACGTTAAATTTGATAAAATCAGTTTATAAGATAAAGGAGACTTGATAATATGAATAACGGAAAAGGAAATATGATACTATTAACAGTAATTGCAGTTGCAACTTTATTAGTGGCTGTAGTTGGAGCAACATTTGCATACTTTGGAGCAACAATGAATAATGATAGTGAAACTCCAATAGAAGTTACAAGTGGTACTTTATCAGTGGAATATGATGGAGATAGTAAGATAAATTTACAATCTTTAATGAGCAATACAGAAACAGTTGTTGCAACAAAAACATTTAATATAACAGGTGTTGTAACAGGATCAAACAATTTAAACTATGAATCAAGTTTAGTTGTAACAAATAATACATTTGGTGATGGAGAATTAAAATATACAATTACTAGTACAAACGTAACAGATAATGGAACAACATTTACAAGCACAACTGATCCAATTGCTATACCAACAGGAACTAACACAATTATTTTAGGAAAAGGATTATTTGCTGGTCCAGTAGTAACTGGGGCAACTCATACATATACAATAAATATTATAACTAATTCAATTGATGCAACAAACAAAGTTTTTGAGTCACATTTAAGCACTTCACAAACAAAGAATTAAAATTGGTGATTTTATGAATAAAATAGGGGACATTATAAAATTTATTGGTAAAACTTTGGCATATGTAATTTTATGTCTTCTTTTTTTGATAACTGCATTTTTAATATATTACATGTCATCTTCAGCAATAGCAGCAAAAAAAGGTGAAAGACCAAGTATTAGCTTATACACAATTGTAAGTCCAAGCATGGAGCCTTTTATTAAAGTTTATGATGTAATAATAAATCGAAAAATAAAACCAAATGAAGAATTAAAAGTTGGTGATGTTATAACTTTTTATTCTTCATCTTTGAATACGGATGGCTATACAATTACACATAGAATTTATGATATAAAGATCTCTGAAGGCAAAACATACTATATAACAAAAGGAGATAATAACCAAAGTGTTGATGTTGGATCAATAACAAGAGAAAATATTGTTGGAAAAATGGTATATAAAATAAATGGTTTAGGAAAGATACAATTTTTCCTATCAAGTAGGTTAGGATGGGTACTTATCATTTTAATACCGGCATTATGTTTTATACTTTACGATTTAAATAGACTAAACAAGGTATTTAAAATAAAGAAAAAAATAGATAATATACCTGAATATCAAAACATGAGTGCAAAAGAAGAAATTGAACATAATAAAAAGGTAAGAGCTCTTTTAGAAAAAAGCAAATGGATGAAGTAATTTGACTATTTGCCTTTTTTTTGCTACAATATTAGGCAATAAAAGAGGGGTAACATGGTTAGGGAGAGTTTAAAATACATAGTTAGAATACTATTATCTATTTTCATAATAATTGTTTCAGTTCCCATATGGGAAAATTCCTTTGGAGCAAAAAATATAGCTATCGTTAATGAATATAAGGATGCAGATATTATTGTTGATTACGGCGACTTTGATTTAGGAGTATTTAATAAAAATGATGTTGATTCAATTACTCCAACAAAAATTAATCTAAAAAATATTAATGGATACGAAAAAAACGAGTATTTATATTTAACATTAAGTGATGATACAACTATTGATACTAAGTATATTAATATAAGATTAGGACAAAAAACGTTTTATTTAGAAAATACACCTTATGAATATCAAAACAATAAAAAATATTATTTACTAGAAGATATCAATTTAGATGCCTATGAATCAAGAGACATTGATGCAATTATTTGGATAGATGATACCATAAAAAATATTGAAGATGATGATATCTTAGTTATCGACTTTATAGCAAAACCTGTGAGAATTTAATTTTTCTCACTTTTTATTTGCTTTAATGTTTATTTATTGTATAATTATATTGTAGATATACTAGCACAGTAGGGGGGATGTTATGTATCAAGAGGAAAACAATTCTTTTCAATGGTTAAAATTGATACTCCGTTTAGTAATTGTTTTATTAGTAGTTTTATTAACTTTAAAATTTGTTTTTATAATAAGTAGCAACTCTTTAGGTAAAAAGGATACTACTTTTGAAAATAATTTAAAATATATTGATAATATATCAAAAGAATATTTTAATGAAAATAATATTCCAAAGAATGTAGGAGAGTCAAAAGAGTATAAAATTGAAGACGTTTTATCAAAAGATCAAATAGATTATATGAATAAAAACTACAGCAAGATAGATTATGAAAATTCATATATAAAAGTAACAAGATTAGAAAATGAATTTCAAATAAAAACTCTTCTAACATACAATGGAGAGACAAACTATATTAATTCATTTGTTAATATAGAGAAAGAAAATACAACGATTAAAGTATCTACTACTAAAATAAAAACTACTAAGAAAAAAACAACGACTAAAGTTATAACAACAAGTAAAAAGTTTAAAATATCATTTAATACCAATGGTGGAGATATTCTAAATGATATTTATGTTGAAGCAAATACAAAGATAAATGTTATTCCTAGAAGAGAAGGTTATGAATTTATTGGATGGTATTATAACGGAGAAAAGTTTACTAAAGAAATTGATGCAAATTACACATTAGTAGCCAAATGGATAAAGAAATAATTAAAAGAACTCGTTAAAATTAACGGGTTCTTTTTCATAAAAAAAGGATTCAATTGAATCCAATTATTTAAATATATAAGGATTTTCAGCACTACCATCACCAGAAACATAAATAGCCTTGTCAGTCAAATTGAAGACTGCTAAGATTCCTGATGAAGAACTACAAGCATATACATTCATAAGTCTATCTAAAATAAATGCGGAACTAGTGTTATCAGAATTTGCTGTTATTGACCAAGTAGATTGCTCTAATTTGCTTAACCAGTTGTAATTTGCACAAGAATTAGAATTAACAACATTACAATTTTGATCTAAAGATCCTTGTAAATATTCATAAGGTGCAATAAGACCAAGTACTTCATTTTCTTGAATCTTAGAGCATTCTACTGATCCATCTTTAGAAGTATCCTTTATATTTCTTTTCCCTATACATAATGATTGAGTTGTAATATATTGCTTTATTGAATCAGGCCATTCTTTAGAGTTTTCATAATAATCATGTAGTGTATCACGTAATCTTGAATTTAAGGAGTTGTATTCAAACTCATTGATTCCTTCACTATACTTTGTATCAGGATTATAACGATTATCCCAAACTTTTTGATTTAATCCAGTAGTTTCTATAACTCTTATTGTTCCATCTCCATTAATTCTTATTATGCGATATAGTTTATCGTTCATTTGAATATAATTGTTTTTTACTTCGCCTTGCATAACATAAGTACCTTTTATCTCATGCAAGCCAACGCCAGCTTCAACTTGGTTATCTTCAATAATTTTTTCATTCAAATACTTAGTTTCATAATCTTTACCACAACTAAGATAAGTACTATAGTTATAAAATCCATTATTATTTGTAATAGTAACAGCACCACTACATTTTAAATCGTCTCTGTTAAATAACTTTGAAATTTCATCAATTTTCCCATCACTTATCATACTCTTTAAAGTAATAGCCTTAGTATCTTTATCTTGCGAAGGAAGTTGACTTTCATCTTCACTCATCATTTCTTTTGCAATATCAGTCATTCTGTTTTCTAATTTTTCAAACGTATAAGTTTTCTTTGAACAACTTGATATGATAAATATAATAAGGATAAAACCTACAAAAGCTCCAATAATATAACTAAACATTTTTATCGTCTTTTTATCCATAAAGTTCATCTCCATTCCGACAAGTAAATTATAACAAAATAAATAGTCTCTTTCAATAATTATTTGATTGTGCTAAAATTAACTTGAGGTGTATTTTTATGGCAAAACAAAAAAATAATAAAAAAACAAAAGTAAGCGTTATAGTAGTTACAATATCCATAATTTTAGTAATTGGAGTAGGCTTATTATTATTCTTAAGTACAAAAAAGAATTCTAATTTACCAAAGACAACAAAAAAGGATTCTACTACTCCAACAATTGAAAGCAATTTAAAAATAGTTGACTTAAATTCAAAAACAAGACCATATGCGATAATGATTAATAATTTAGGTGTTGCTCGTCCATTACAAAGCGGTTTACAAGATGCAATGATTATCTATGAAATGATTGTTGAGGGTGGATTAACTCGTTATATGGCAATATTCCAAGATCAAAATACGGAAAGAATTGGTTCTATTAGAAGCGCAAGACATTATTTCTTAGATTATGCACTTGAAAATGACGCTATATACGTTCATCATGGAAACAGTCCACAAGCAGCAGCTGATTTTAAAACTCTAGATATTGATAGAATCAGTGTTGATGCAAGCAAAACTGGTTGGCGTGATAAAACGTTAAATGTTTCAACAGAGCATACTTTATTTACAAGCATAGCTAAATTAAATAATGGTTTAGGAAACAAACGACAAACTAGAAATAAAGATTTTCTTTTAAACTACAGTGAAACTCCAGTAGACTTATCAAGTCGTGAAGGTGCCATAAAAGCAAACAATGTAGAAATAACTTATTCTGGAAGTGTTAAATCATCATATGAATATGATGAAGTAGCACAAAATTATAAGAGAAGTGTTAATGGTAAAGCTCATACAGATTATGTTACAAAGAAACAATACACATTTAAAAACATAATTACATATCAAGTTTCAAACTCAAGTTTAAATGATGGTTCTGGAAAAGATAGACAAACACTAGATAACATTGGAAGTGGAGAAGGATACTACATAACTAATGGATATGCCGTTCCAATAACTTGGTCAAAATCTAGTAGAAGTAGTCAAACCGTATATAAATATAAAGATGGAACAGAAATAGATGTTAATGACGGAAATACGTTTATTCAAATTCAACCTAAAGGGAAAAATTTAATTATTAACTAATTGAAATGAATACCTTATCATGTTAAAATTAATTAAGAATATAAAATAAAAAGGGATGATATAATGTTAGATTTCATAATTACAAATTACTTAATATTTATTATAATTGCTGTAGTTTTACTTTTAGGATTATTTGGATACATGATGGATCGAAAAAAATATGAAGAGTACAGAAAAGAAATACTAGAAACTGATGGTGTTTTAAACGCTAGACCTGATGTTTCTGATATTGCAACACCAATAAGCGTTGATAAATTAGATAATAACAAATAAAGGAGTGATTAGATGACTCTTACAACAATATGGAGTGTCATAACAAAAATATTAGATATATGTTTAATATGGATAATGTTTTATTATATATTTAAAAGTTTTAAAAATAATGTAAAAATGGTTCTTATTTTAAAAGGAGTACTTATTCTAATTATTGTTAAAATACTAAGCAACATACTTAATTTATATACAGTTGGTATTTTACTAGAATATGTTGTTTCTTGGGGACCAATAGCTTTAATAGTAATATTCCAACCAGAAATTCGTACAGTTTTAGAACAAATTGGAAGAAGTCAATTATTAGGAAGACATAAAGTTTTAACTGTAGATGAGAGAGAAAAAGTTGTATTTGAAATTATGAATGCTGTTGAACATTTAAAAAGACAACGAATTGGAGCTTTAATCGTCATCGAAAGAAATATGTCATTACAAGAATATATTGCACCTGCAACTAAATTATATGCAGATATCTCAAGTCAATTATTAGAAGCTATCTTCCTTCCACCAAACCCATTACATGATGGTGGAGTAATAATTCAAGGAGATAAAGTAACATGTGCTGGAGCTGTATTTAAAACAAGTATGAATCCAGATGTTAATAAAAAATTAGGAACACGTCACAGAGCTGCTTTAGGTGTAGCAGAAGAAACAGACGCTATTGCACTTATTGTTTCAGAAGAAACAGGAAGAATAAGTATAGCTTGTGACAATTATTTGCATTATAACTTAACAATTGAAGAATTCAGAAACATGCTTTTAGATGAATTAAAACCAAAAGCAGAAGTGTTCTATGATGCAGATGATAGAATGGAGGATGAAGATGAGTAAGATATTAGTAATCTTTAAACCATTCATAAAGTTGTTTAAAGCAATTTATCGATTAATAGATAAAATAATCGTTACACCAATTAGTAGATTAGTGTACAAATTAAGTGAGATTTCAAAGGACAACAGTGGTAAATTCGAAAGAATATTAAATAGACCAAATGTTTTGATATATGTTTCTCTTTTATGTGCTATAGCAGTTTTTTTACTTGTTGATAGCCAAGTAATAAGTTTTACTGAAAGAGAGGCAGAGATTATCACAGATCAAAAAGTATCTGTTGTATATAATCAAGAAGCTTATGTAGTTGAAGGAGTTCCTGAAACCGTTGATATAACCCTAATTGGAAATAAATCCTCAATCTATTTAGCAACTCAATTAGGAGAACACGAAGTAGTGTTAGATTTATCAAAATATAGTGCTGGAACATATAAAGTTAAATTAAAATATAACCATTCAGTTCAATCAGTAAACTATAAACTAGACCCATCAACTATTACTGTAAAGATAAGTGAAAAAGTAAGTGAAACTAGAACATTAGGATACGACCTAATGAATGAAAATAAACTTGATAGCAAATTAAGTATCAGTAATGTTGAATTGGACACAAATGAAATAGTTGTAAAATCAAGTAAAGAGATTCTAGAAAAAGTATCAGTTGTTAAAGCATTAGTTGATGCCTCTAAAATAGATCTAAAAGAATCTGGAGTATTTGAAATGGAAGACGTTTCTTTAGTTGCCTATGATGAAGCTGGAAATCCATTAAAGAATGTTGAAATGGTTCCATCAAAAGTTAAAGCTAAAGTAACTATTGATTCATATCATGCAACAAAACCAGTAAGAGTTGTTACTAAAGGTGAAATGAGCAATGGAAAGTCTATTCAAAACATAACATCTTCAGTTACTGAAGTAGTTGTATATGGAGAAAAATCTGTTGTTGATAGTATTCCTTACGTAGAAGCAGTATACAACATAGATAATTTAGATGGTGAAAAAACGAAGAGTATAAATATTACTAAACCTGCTGGCGTTAGATATATGTCTCAAACGAAGACAAATGTAACAATATCAGTTGGAACTGAAAGTCAAAAAGTTATTTCCGGTGTATCAGTTCACACTATAAATTTAGGGGAAAAATATTCCGCATCAGTAGCAAGCGTTGATGATCGAACTATTGATGTTATTGTTAAAGGTGTTGAAGCTAACATTAATGATATTGATGCATCCAAAATAACTGCATATGTTGATTTAAATGGCTTAAAAGCTGGAACACATACAGTTAAGGTAATTGTTGAAATAGATGATGAACGTATAAAAGTTCAAGCTGTAAAAACGGAGATAAATGTAAAAGTAGTTGAAAATTAGTTATCAACTACTTTTTTTATGGTATACTTACAATAGGTGATACTATGAAAAATAAAGGATTCACACTTATAGAGTTATTGGCAGTATTGGTAATTTTAGCAATACTTTTGGTAATTGCAATTCCGTCATATATTAATGTTTTCAGCGATATAAAAAGAGATTCATTTATAAGTAAAGTTTCCGAGCTTGAAACAGCAGCTTTAAAATATGGAAGTAGTATAAAAGATGAAATAAAAAACTCAACTTGTAAAGATATCACGATTGATGAACTTATAAAGAATGGTTTAATAAATTCTGATTCTCAATACAGAAATGAGATATTAAATCCAACAACTAACAAACCATTAACTGGTAAAATTATGATTTGCTACAGTAATACAGATTTAGATATCGTAGCAAATTATGTTGTTCCTTATGAACAAAATAAAATCTATTACAAAGAGGATAAAGTTTACGTTGGAAATAAAATCTATAAATGTTTAGCTACTATTAATACCAAAAACTATAGCATAAACAGTTTAAGTCAATTCGAACTTATATATGGGTAAATTTAATTTACTCGTTTTTTTGTAGATTTTATGTTAATATTATAAATAGGTGAAGAATATGAAAAAGGTAATTATGGTTATCTTGGATGGATTTGGAATAAATGATTTAGAAAACGGAAATGCAATTAAGCTTGCCAATATGGAAACTTTCAATGAATTATTCAATGAATATCCACATTCAATTTTACAAGCTAGCGGAGAATATGTTGGTTTACCAGATGATCAATTTGGTAACAGTGAAGTTGGACATTTAACAATCGGAGCTGGAAGAAAAATTAAACAAGATTTAATCAAATGTAATGAACTTTTAGGAACACCAACTATTGAACAAAATGAACAAGTAATAAAAATAGTTGAACATGTAAAAAATAATAATTCGACTTTACATTTATGCGGTTTAGTATCCGATGGACGTGTACACTCAGATATAAAATACATGAAAAACTTTCTAGGTCATCTTGCATCTATGGGAGTAAAAAATATAAAATTTCATGCTATAACAGACGGAAGAGATACACCAGTAGATTCTTCTGTAAATTATTTAAACGATTTGGATGAAGTTTTAAAAAGTTTAAATATTGGAAAAATATCAACAGTATGTGGAAGATATTATGCAATGGATAGAGATAACAAATGGGAAAGAACAAAAGTATATACAGATTTGCTTTTTAAAGGCGTAGGTGTAAGAGTTCGTGGATACAAAACTGGTATAGCTGCTTGTTATCGAAAAAACTTAACTGATGAGTTTTTGCCACCTCTATTATTAGAAGACGATGTAACGATTAAAGAACATGATGCATTTATATGGTTAAACTTCAGAGGAGATAGAGGAAGACAACTTTTATCTGTATTAAAAAATGATGATTTTAATGAATATAAAGTTCCTAAGTTTAAAGATTTAAGCGTTTTAACCTTAGCAAATATCCCAGGAGTTAATCTAAAAAGAGAAGACTATTTAATAGAAGAAGAAAATGTTTATTCTCTTGGAGTATATTTATCTGATTTAGGATTAAGACAAGCAAGAATTGCTGAAACTGAAAAATTTGCTCATGTAACTTACTTCTTTAATGGAGGAGATAAGGTAAAAGTAAAGGGATGCGATAATTTCTTAATTCCATCTCCAAAGGTTTCAACATATGACAAAACTCCAAATATGAGTGCAATAGAAGTAACGAATCAGGTAGTAAAATGTTTAGAAAAAGATTATGATTTTATTTTAGTTAATTTTGCTAATCCCGATATGCTCGGACATACAGGAGTGATTGATGCAACTGTAAGTGGACTTAAAACTATAGATGAATGTCTAAAAAGGATTGTAGAAGCGGTGGATAATAATTTCTATAAACTAATTATTACAGCAGATCACGGCAATTGTGACGAAATGATTAGAAAAGATGGAAGTGTCTCTACAACTCATTCAATTTATCCAGTACCATTTATTTTAAGAGATAAAAGAGTATCATTAAAACATAAAGGTGATTTAACTGAAATTGCTCCAACAATATTAAAATATATGGATATCGCGATACCAAAAGAAATGAAAGAAACAAAAACATTATTTGTAGAAGAAGATTAAAAAGAGGTAAATTATGAAATTTGACAAAAGTATATTAAGGGAAGCCGACATAAGAGGCGTATATAAAACTCAAATAACTACTAGCTTTGCTAAAAGATTAGGTTTAGTTTTTGGTAGCTATTTAAGAAGTAAAAAAATAACTACTTTAGTTGTTGGTCATGATAATCGTCATGGAAGTGTGGAACTAGCTGGTTCTTTGCTAGAAGGTCTTACGAGTACAGGTGTAAATGTTATATTTATTGGTCTTGTTACAACACCAATGCTTAACTTTGCTTCAAGAAAGTTAGAAGTTGAATATGGAATTATGGTAACTGCTAGCCATAATCCAGCATGTGATAACGGATTTAAATTATTTGGAAAAAACTATCAACATTGTGATTATGATGAATTAAAAATAATATATGCAGCATTAAGTAACAAAGAATATAAAATATATGAGGGCTCTGGAAAAGTAATTAATTTAGAAATCAACGATTTATACGCTAAAAGCGTAAGAGAATCAATTCGTCTTGGAAATAGAAAAACAAAAGTTGTAGTTGATCCTGGAAATGGAACAGCTTCAATTATAGTTAAAAAAATCTATGAAAGATTTCCTTTTGATGTTGTATTCATAAATGATGTATCTGATCCTGATTTTCCAAATCACCATCCAGATCCAAATGTAAAAGCAAACATGCAACAACTTTGTGAAGCCGTAATTGAAAATCAAGCTGATTTAGGTCTTGCTTATGATGGAGATGCAGATCGATGTGGTTTTGTTGATAACGAAGGTAAAGTAATTGATGCCGATATTTTAATGGCTTTAATGTGTAAAAGCATTTTAAAAACTAGTAAAAACAAGACCATATTAATTGATGTAAAATGCTCGAATACTTTAAAAGATGAAATACTTGCATGCAAAGGAAATATTTATTTGGATACACCTTCAAGTGCTAAACAAGAAAGAGACATGGAAGAAAACAATATTGTCTTTGGTGGAGGATATTCTAATCACATTTTCTTTAGAGATAAACATCCTGGCTATGATGATGGTATATACGTTGGTTTACGTGTTCAAGAACTATTAAGTCATACAAATTCAAATTTAACAGATATGTTAAAGAATTTAACCAGTTATTATCATACAGATGAAATAAAAGTAAAAACTACTGATGAATTAAAATTTAAGATAGTTGATGCAATAAAAGAATATGCAATAAGTAACAATTATGATATTGATACAACTGATGGTGTAAAAGTATTAAAAGAATCTTCTTGGGGGCTTTTAAGAGCAAGTAACACTGGACCAAATTTAACACTTAGATTTGAAGCAACAACTAAAAAAGAATTAAAACAAATTCAAAAAGAATTTATGGATGTATTAAGCAAAATAATGAATAAGTAGATTCAATTTTGCTTTTTTTATGCTAATATGTTAATATATATTGCAACAAAAGAGGGGAAATAATGGAAAAAGAAACTTTTGAATATAAAAGATTATTACAATTAAAAAAGATGTCATTAGAAGAACTAAATTCATATTATAGATTGTTAAGAAATTATGAGTTTTCCATCGATAAGCCCTTAGAGTCTAGTGAACTAAAAAAAAGAATACATGCTTTAACTATGTTGATTTTAAAAATAGATAAGCTTTTTACTGGAAGAAAAGTAAAAATTTTTGACGATAAAAGAATGGGAACCCCATCTAAAGGAAAAGTATATGCTTCTAGTCACGTTGGAAGATATGATATAGAATCAGCCATGGAAGCAATTAATGAACAAGCATATTTTGTAATGGGAGACCCTGGAGAAACATACAGAAATTTAGAAGGATTTTTTTTAGAAAATATACATGGAAGAATATGCGTTGATACAGGATATCAAATTTTTGATTTAATTATGAAACAAAAAAATGGAGGACAATTATCGGAAGAAGAAAAAAGTATTATTGAAGAATATAAGAATGATAGGCATATATGTGAGGCAATATGCACAAGTAGAATTGAAAAAAAAGATAATATTCTTATATACCCAGAAGGAGCATGGAACATTACTGATAGACTTATGCAACCATTATTTAATGGTGCTGCTAGAATTGCTATAAATGGGAATGGTGTCTTGGTACCGATAGGAATCATTAGAGAAAATAAGAGATACATTGTAAACATTGGAAATTATTTCAGTGTTGAAGGAGCTCAAGAGAGTGATGTTAAAGATGTCACGCGCGAGCTTAAAGAATTAATTTATTCTTTAAAAGGTGAGATAGTATTTGCTGACGAAAATCAAATACATAAAAGAAGTGAATTTAAGTCACCTGAGGAAAATATTCAAGCTAATATTGATGATATTATGAGCGAAACTACAAATGGATACACTATTGATGTTATTAAAAAATCAAGATTTTATGATCCAGATGCACCAGAAAATGTGTTTGATCAAACATTATGTAAAAAACTTTAATCCAAAGTTTTTTTTTGATATAATTTTATTAGAATGGGTGATACAATGAGCGGTGTATGGTTACCAGGTGGTGCAGTAATATTATCAATTTTTTTAGTAATTATATTTTTTATTAAAGGATCGGTAAAAAACAAAGAAACAAAGATCTATTCCACATTGATTGTATTAAATTTACTATATTCTATTTTAGGTGTTGGTATATATGTTTATGCGATGTCGATTGGTAATCTCTATATAACAGGAGTCATTCAATCGTTTTATCTTGTTGTTATGGATTTAATGTTATACTTCATGTTAAGATATGTTATAGAACTTAATAATTTTAGTTTAAAACTAAACTCACTTGCCAAATTTGTTTTTAGTATATTTACTATTATCACGATTTTATTTATTTTGGCTTTACCGATGGATACAATAATAGAAGGTGAAAGTGTTGATTTAAATGGACCTGCTTACTATGCTGCAATGGTGGAGGTTGTATTATATATGATTCTTATTATCCTTTTTTGTTTATCATATTTTATTAAACAAAGAAAAGGGATTTCAAAAATTGTTCCATATATATCTTTATTTGTTATGTTTATTTTTGGATTATTATTAAGAATATATTATCCTGAAATAATTACTGAAACCTTTATATTTGCTTTTTACTTTCTTATTATGTATTTTACAATTGAAAATCCTGATGTAAAAATGATACGTGAGCTTGAGATGGCTAAAGATACAGCTGAGAAAGCCAATCGTGCTAAATCTGATTTTTTAAGCAGTATGTCACATGAAATACGTACACCTTTAAATGCTATTGTTGGTCTTTCTGAAGATATAACTTTATATAAAGATCAAGTTCCTAAAGAAGTATATGAAGATTCTATTGATATTCAAAATGCATCTCATACTCTTCTTGAGATTGTAGGTAATATCTTGGATATTAATAAAATTGAATCAGATAAAATGGAATTAATAGAATCTAAATATAATTTTAGAGAAGAAATTGAAGGAATGGTAAGAGTAACTATTACAAGAATTGGTGAAAAAAACATTAATTTTCATTTATATATTGCACCTGACATTCCATATGAACTAATTGGTGATAAAGGAAAAGTAAAAGAAATAATTAATAATTTATTAACTAATTCAATTAAATACACTGATGAAGGTGAAATAAATTTAAAAATCACATGTGTAAATGATTTAAATAAAAATATTTGTAATTTAATAATTAGCTGTCAAGACACAGGAAAAGGTATTAAGGAAGAAAACATCAGTAGATTATTTAATAAATTTGATAGATTAGATGTAGAAAGAAATACTACTACTGAAGGAACTGGACTTGGACTGGCTATCACTAAAGGATTAACTGATATGATGGGTGGAAAAATAAACGTTCAATCTCAATATGGAAAAGGTTCAATATTTATGGTAACTATTCCTCAAACAATAGCTGAAGTTGAGATGCCTTTAACAAATACTCAGGCGCTTGATTTAAGAAGAATAAATGATGAGTTAATTGAAAAATATAAAGGTATGCACGTATTAATAGTTGATGATAACAAATTAAACATAAAAGTAGCACGAAAAGCTATTGCTGATTTTGGATTTATAATCGATGAAGCCTTGGACGGAAGAGAGTGCTTAGAAAAAATCCAAAATGGAGAAGAATACGATTTAATACTTATGGATATAATGATGCCAAATATGAGTGGTGAAACATGTCTCAAAAAATTAAAAGAAAATCCATCATTCAACACTCCAGTTATTGCTTTAACAGCTGATGCTGTTGCTGGAGCTAAAGAAAGATATTTAAATGAAGGATTTAAAGATTATTTACAAAAGCCATTTTCAAGAGAACAAATGAAAGAAAAATTAAGTAGTATATTCAAAAACTGAGTCTTTTACTCAGTTTTTTATGTTGACATTGTTAGCGTAAAAGTTATACAATCTAAGTATAATAGGTGGTGTTCAGATGGTAAGAAAGATAAGTAAAAAAGTTGTACCTACTTTAAAAGGGTTAAAATTAGATGAAGCAAAGGATAAATTAAAAGAGGAAGGCATTGAAGAATATTCAATCAAGAAAAAATTTGATTTATTTACAAAAAGTGGGTATGTTATTAAAAGCGAACCATCTGAAGAAAATGAATTAAAAGAAAATTTAATTGTTTATGTTTCAGAAAGAAGAATTTTGTTAATAATCTTGTTGTTTTTATTATGCATTTTTATGACTTTGTTTTTAAATGGAACTATTTCTAGAGTATTTACAACTTCTGCTCCAGTCATAAAAAGTAATTCTCATGAGTGGAGTAAAAATGCACTTGTAAGTGTTGAAAAAGATGCTACAATGAGAAATAAGTTATCTTATTATGAGTATTGTGTATCAAAAGGTAAATCTACGCTTAATTGTAACTGGATAAAAACCACTACAAAAAATGCTCAAATAAGTTTAAGTGGAAAATGGTATGTATACTTTAGAGGAGTAGATGAAAAAAATCAAACAAGTAAAGTAAGCAATCGCGAATACGTGCTTGTAGATAATGATGCTCCAGTTATAGAAAATCTTAGTGAAAAGATAACATCAACTAGCATAAAACTTAATGTTAAAGCACTTGATAAACATAGTGGAATCGATAAGTTTTATTATAGTATTGATGATGGAACATTAATAGAAGGTGATAATGAATACACTTTTGAAAATCTATCACCAAATCATGAATATAAAGTAACAATAAAAGTAGTTGATAAATTGGGTAATGAAATTATTTACTCAAAATCTATAAAAACTATTGAAGAAAATAAAAAAACTACTACTAAAGCTGCAACTCAAAAAAAAGTTGATATGCCAACAATTGATTTGTTAGATGTTCCAAGCATTCTTGATTATAAAAAATCATATAAGCTACCAAGTCATTACTCTTTTGGAAATAGCACTGGTAAAGTAGAATGTTATGCAGAAAACAAGTTAGTAACAAATACTGATGAATTATCTGTAGGGGAACATACAATTGTGTGTACAGCAACAAACAAAGAAGGTATGAGTGCTACAGTTTCCAAAGATATCTATGTAAAATTAACAGAATCAACTCAAGAAGACTTAGATGGATGGATTTGGTTAAATCTTTATTATCCAGAAAACTCCACTGACTGGGAATGGAAATTAATAAAAGAAAATGAAGTTATGAGTGATGATGATCTTGTATGGAATCCATATACAGGACCAATACTTGTAAGAATAGAGGATGTTGAAAACATCTACATTCGATACAAACTTAATGGAAATGAAATCATTGAATCAAAAAGTGATCATTACATAGATATAACTCCAGACAAAAAAACTTTAAAAAATGGAGAAGAAGCTAATGTTACATTAAACTATAGCAAGAATGTTGATAAAGTTGAATATAGTTTAAACAATGGTAAATGGGTTTCTTACGAAAATGTTTTCCAAGTAGGTGCAAATAATTTAATTACTGCAAGAATCACATATCATGAAAATGTATATGATGCTGATGGTAACATTTTGATTACAAAAACTAAAACTAAACAAGTAGAAGCTTATATTTCTTCTACTCAAGATTTCTATGATGCAGGAACTTTAGATATAAAAATTTATCCTTCATCTAAATATGTTAACAACAATAGAAAAGTTACAATAACTATTGATTATGATGAAGACGCAACTTCTAAATATTATAAGATCAACGATGGAGAATGGATTGCTTATACAGGCCCTTTCCAAGTTTCTAAGGAAAGTAGAATTTATGCTATGGCAACAGGAACAAGAACTGTTTACCAAGATGGCATATTAAAAAAATATAATGTATCAGGAAATACAAGTCTTTATTTAAAAGGTAAATATTATGAAATTTATATAAATTCAGATAAAGACCAAGTTGATAGCACAGAAACAGCAACTGTTAACCTTGATACAAGTTATCAAGCTGATTCAATAGAATATTCTTTAAACGGAAGTGAGTTTAAGCAATATGATAAAAACTTTAATGTATCAGCAAATACTTTAATAACTGCTCGCGCAACATTTACGTTAGATGATGGAGAAACTTTAGTTGTTTACTCAAAGAAATACATTTCTGAAGATAAGTCGTCTTTAAGAGTTAAAATTAGTCCTTCAAGAACTAGTGTTACTAAAAATGAAAAATCAACAATAAATATTACAACAAACTTTAAAGCTGAAAATATTGAATACAGTTTAGATAATGGAAAAACTTATACTAAATATGTTTCTTCATTTGAAGTAAGTTCAAATACACTTATATTAGCTCGTGCAACTAAGAAAAACACGGATGGGACAACTCAAACAGCATATGATAGCCACTACATATATGCTTATAATCCAGGATCTACTGGCAATGACTATATTTATCCATTTAATTTAGGTCTAGAAATTATACCATCTTCTAACGAAGCTTTAACAAACACAAGTGTAACAGCAGTTATCACAACAAGACATCAAGTTGATAAAATTGAATATAGTTATGATAATAAAACATATTATGAGTATACTGGAACAATTTCCATCGCAGCAGGAAAAACTATTTACGCAAGAGCAACTTATGATAATCAAGTAGAATATACTAGTACATATATTAAAGAAATAAAGAAAGAAACTGGTTTAGAAGGGCCAACAATTACATCTAATCCAGCAATTTCTTTAACAGGTAAAACAACAATAACAGTTACACCAAAAGAAGAAGCTGATAAGATTTATTATTCATTAGACTATGGAATATGGAAAGAATATACAGAGCCATTTACTGTAGACAGCAATGTTGTAATATCTGCATACTATATAAGAAAAAGTGATGGTCTTACTTCAAGAACTTCATACTACTATGTTCAAAATATTCATGATGGAAATAAACCATATGTAAGAATAGATGCTACTCCAAGCACATATTTAAGTGCCACTTTAGATGAAGTAGATGTTCAAATCTCTGCTAAAAACTATGATACATTGAAATATAGTTTAGATGGTTATATATATCAAGATTATATTGACCCTATTAAAATTAAAACTAGTACAACAATTTATGCAAAAGCAACAAATAAATATGGAGAGACAATTGAAAAATTAAGAATAAGAACTAAAACTCCAAGCAAGAAAATCGATAATTTACTAGTTTCAATAATCACTGATCCAAATGAAGTAACTGCAAAAGAACTTGTAAATAAAGTCAATGTTCAATTACTTTATGGAAAAGAAGTTGAAAAAGCTTATTATAAAATAGGATCAACAGATGAGTGGAAGGAATATACTGGTTCATTTGAAGTAACAGAAAACACAACTGTCTATGCTTATGTAGTATCTAGTACAGGAGCTGGAACAAATGAAAAGCAAATTTCATTCTTAACTGATGGTATTTCTGAGCCAATCATTAAGCACACACCAAATGAATTAACGGAATCAGTTATAGTTGATATAACTTACTCAGAAAGTGCTTCTATAAAAAAATATAAGATAAATAATGGAGAGTGGATAGACTACACTGAACCATTTGAATTAACTGAAAATGCTTTAATAACAGCATATAATGAAGATATCTTTGGTAATACTAATCAAAGTACACAAAGAGTTGAAAACATTACAACTTTCCCAAGATACACAGTTTTAGATAAAGGTGATTATTATTTAATAAGATTAAATTATCCATCTGATTCTTTAGAAAGTGAAAGAGAATATAAATGGAAAATTGATGGTGTATGGAAAACATATGATTACCATGGAATTCTTCTAATAAAACCTGAAGCTGCTAAAAATATTTTAACTTCTGCTGGTGTTAAAATAACAAATGATCAAGGACAAGAAATACTAATAACAGATCATTACTATGTACTTGAAAGTGACACTCCAAACTTGAAAGAAGACTTATTCATGAGATGGGGTTCAAAGAAAATAGAAGCACCAATCATTATAAGTAGTACTGAAGAAATAACAAAGAATTTGGATGTAGTAATAAGTTATAACAAATCTCTGGTAAACAAATATTATCGTATAATAGATGAAACAAAAGACACAGGTTGGTTGGAATATAACGGAAAAATCAACATAACATCAAACTGTGTAATTTACGCTAAAGGTACTGATAAATTAGGAAGTAGCAGTGACATTTCTTCACTTGAAATATTAAACATTGATAATGAAAGTCCAATAATAAATGTTTCAGGAGACTTAGTAAATCAAAAAAGAATAGTTAACTTATTTATCTCTGTAACCGATGATCAAGTAGTACAAACAATAAGATATGCTAAAGGTAAAAAAGATTTAAATTACTTTGCTAAATCAGGAACAAATATTAGTAATAATAGTAATTTAAAAATAACTGAAAACGGTATTTACACAATCTACGCAATTGATTCAGTTGGCAATGAGACTATTAAAGAAATTGAAGTAACTAACATTGTAGATAAGGTTTCACTTTATATTAATGTCTTAACAACTAATTTCTCTGATTCAGTAGATGTTGAAATAGATTACGGAGAATCGATAGTTAAGAAATATAAAATTGGCTCATCCGAAATTATGAATTATAATGGAACTATTACTTTGAAATCTGTTGATGTTGTTAAATATATGAATGAAGATTATTCATTAACAATATTTGCATATGGAAAAGATTATGATGGTTCTGATATAGAAACACAAGAAACGATTTATAATTTGGATTTAAGAATACCAAAACAACCAACAATTGAATCAACTGACGGATATCCAGTATTAGATGACTCAGGAATCAGCTTAAGTTATATTCATAAATTAAAATTTGATGATACTGTTGATGGAGTAGAAAACTTCTATAGCCTAGATAATGGTTCTACTTGGATAAAATATACAAAACCATTTGAATTTACTGATGGAACTATATTTACAAAGTCTGTAAAAAAACTAAGTGGTCTTACAATTACAAGCGAAATACCAGTAAGCTTACCAGAGGATGCCATCAAATCAGTAATGTATGATGATGATTTAACAAGCGGAGAAGAAATAGAAAAAGGAAATTATCAAAGATTTAATATTTCTTCACTTGCATATGGAAAAACTATAAGAATATTCAATGGAGAAACAGTTGCAACAAATGCTAAAATAGAACTATATGATAAAGATGACGTACTTTTGGAAAAAGATATCTTGATAAAAAATGTCAATCAATTAACAATTCCAAAAGAAGCAAGTTATGCTAAAATAATAGTTGGTGATAAAAACTTATTAATTAACGAAATAAAGATTACAAAGATTGATGAAGATGTTAACTATCCAATAATAACTGTAAATGATACAAATTGGTCAAAAGATAAAACTGTAACAATTAAGTATTTTGGTAAGAACACGAATGAATACAGCTTAGATGAAGGAGCAACATGGATAAGCTATAGTCAACCATTTGTCATAACTAAGAACACTAGTATAATTGCTCGTTCAACAAAAGATGATGTAACTCTTGCTAGCAGTGTTTTAAAAATTAATAAGATAAAACAAGAAGCTACATTAACTTTAACGGATGACTTTGTAGAAACAGGTTATGCAGTAAAACAAGGTAATGTTGGATATACATATGATGGAGATGCTGAAATCGAAGTCATTTCAAAAGATCAAGATATTGCGACAGTAAAAGTGGAAAATGGAATAATAACTATAATCCCAGGAAAAGTACTTGGACAAACAACTATAGAAGTACGTGCCTGTGGTGGAACAAAATATAATGATATAATAAAAACAATAACAGTAGAAAACAAAAATTATCCAATTTTAGAAGTTGAAAATTATACAACATCTGGAAAAACAATTCATATAAAATATCGTTATGTTGGAGATGGTAAAGTATCTTCAATATCTATAAACAATGAAGAATTAGCTGAATTAACTTATGATCTAGAAAATGAAACAATAGATGTTACAGCTAAAACTATTGGAAGTGTTAAATTAACTATTAAAGCTGAAAGTGGAATTAATAACTCAAGTGCTGAATTAGTAAAAACAATTAATTTTGGATCAAAAGTTGACTCAAATAGTACTGCTTTCCAATCAGCATTAACAACTTGGGGTACAATTGGTACAGCAACTGATGCTAATTGGTATGGAACATTTGATGAAGGCTATGAATCAGCTGGAACATATACAATAATTGAAACTGTAAACACTAACAATTTTACTGGATACTATTTTAGAGAAAAGGATGCATCTGGTAACTATGTAACACCTAAATATAAAGATATTGCTTTAGAATTTGAAATGACAAGTACTGACAGTGACGATGATGCTTTAGGAGTTATGATTCGTTTTAATCCTTCAACTACTAAAAATTATTGGTCAGGATATTTGCTATTCTTAGATAAACATGATTTAAACAGTGGTATTGGAAATGGTGCATACAATGGTTTATGGAGAGCAAACAACAAGCAATTCTCATCAAGTGGTTTAACTTCAAGTACTAAACTAAAAGCAAATTCCAAAATTGTTTGGTCAAGAAAAAAATGGCAAAGATATCGTGTTGAAGCAAGCGATAATAAGATAACTGTATGGAGATGGGAAGTAAACTCTCAAAATGAATATCCAATAACAAGTACATATAAAATATTTGAGTACACAGATACATCATCTAACAAGATAACTGCTGGATCATATGGCTTCTGGTGTTATTCACAAGCATATACTCAATTTAGAAACTTTACTGCAATGACTATATCAGATGAAATGGTAATCACATTAGAATAGGAGATATAATTTATGTTAAAATTGAAGAAAAAACAAATTACAATTTTAGGAGTATTAATAATACTTGCATGTTTAATTTATTTTCCATTATCTTTTAGTATTAAAAATAAATATGACTCGATAGCTTTAGACAATGTAAATATCGTTGATGTTGATATTTCTGAAGAAGATGGAATTTACAAATATTCTTCTACTCTTATAGCAGTAAATGATGTTCATATTGATAAGATTAATATAGTTTTAAAAGACAGTGATAACAATATAGTTGATACTTTAATCGGATATGTTTCTAAGGATTTAAAAGAAAATGAAGAATATAAAATAATTTCTTCAACTGATACAGATTTATCAACTGTAAAAAATATTGAGTATACGACGAATTAATGAACTTTATAGTTCATTTTTTCTTGACTTAAAATATGGTTTTTGTTATTATCTAAATGCAACTTATTTGCATTTGGGAGGCTTATTATGTTAGAAGTTATACAAGATACTTTACTTGATACAGTAAAACTATTACCATTTTTATTTGTAGCATTTCTTATTATTGAGTTTATTGAACACAAATTAAGCAATAAACAAGAAAATATTATTTCTAAATCCGGAAAACTTGGACCAATAGTTGGAGCTCTTTTAGGAGCAATACCTCAATGTGGATTTTCTGTTTTAGCAACAAATCTATATGTTACTAGAATAATTTCACTAGGTTCCTTAATAAGTATCTATTTATCAACAAGTGATGAGCTTATACCACTTATGATTTCTCACAATGCACCTATAACGAAGATATTAAGTATTGTTTCAATCAAAGTAGTTATTGGTATAATTTCTGGTTTTCTAATAGATTTATTCATAAGAAAAACAGATAAAAGTGATTTTGTTCTATGTGAAGATGAAGACTGTGACTGTGATCACTCAATTATAAAATCTTCTTTAATTCATACTTTAAAAATTGCTTTCTTTATTTTTATAATAACATTTTTAATCAATGTTTTATTTCACTATGCAGATTTAAGCTTTTTAGAAAGTGCTTTAAAAAATAATAAAATTTTAACTCCATTCATCGCATCATTAGTAGGTTTAATTCCAAACTGTGCCTCTTCTGTTATGATAAGTGAACTTTACTTAAATAATTTAATAAGTCTTGGAACAACACTTTCCGGTTTATTAACAGGAAGTGGAGTAGCAATAATGGTACTTATTCGTAAAAATAAAAACATATCTGAAAATATTTTTATTATTGGTTTGATATATGTTATCGGTGTTATTTGGGGATTATTGTTTAATTTTATAGGTGTATAATGGAAAGTATTCTTAAAGAAAAAAATTTAAAAGTTACAAAAAATAGATTAAAAGTTTTAGAGTATATAAATGAAAATAAATATGTTACTTTAAATGAATTAATAAAAAGCTTAAATATTGATAAATCAACTATTTATAGAATAATAGATGTCTTATTAGAAAATGATATTATTACAACCATTACTTTTGAAAATGAAACGAAATATTCGTTGTCTAAAGAGCACTTACATATATTAGAATGCGTGAAATGCCATAAAAAAAAGGAAATAGAAACATGTCCTTTTGATAAATCAAATTACAATGATTTTATTATAACTAAACACTCAGTTGTTATAGAAGGAATATGTAAAAATTGTCAAAAAAAATAGAACACTAAAAGTTCTATTTTATTATGCTTTCAAGTGCAAGAACAATCATATTATCAAGATGAGTTTCTCTCATTGCTGGTGAAACAACTCTTGTATCAAATTTTGAATCGACAATAGTAATTAACATACTAGCTTGTTTCTTACAAATTCGAGCAATATGAAATATTCCAAATCCTTCCATTTCTGTTGCTAAAAGTTCATCTTTAATTGGACACGAATTAATTACATGATCAATAGAAGCATAAACATCAAATACATCACTCGTTAAAGTTGGACCAACATGAATATCAATGTTTTTTTCTTTTGCTGTTCCTTCAATAATTTCATTTAATTCGTCATTAGATTTAATAAACTTGTCAGTATAGCCTCCCCATTGATAAGCAATTGAGGATTCTGAATAAGCTCCAGTTGATAAAACTGTATCCATCAGTTTTATGTTTTCTTTATTAGCTCCAGCAGAACCAATTCTAATGATTTTTTCAACTCCATAAAATGTAAATAATTCATAAGCATAAAGAGAAGCACTTGGACAACCCATACCTGAACCAACAACAGTTACAAGTTTATCCTTATAATATCCTGTAAAAGCATACATGTTTCTAATCTTATTCACAAGTTTTACTTTAGTTAAAAATTTCTCAGCAATATATTTTGCACGAAGAGGATCTCCAGGAAATAAAACAAGTGGAGCAATATTTTTTTTATCAGTTACAATGTGTACTGGTTCCATATCATCACCTATACTAATAATATCATAATTATGCTATAATGACATTATAAAAAAAGAAGTTTGACGTATACTAAAAAAGAGGTGAAAGGCATGGAATATAAAATGTATAAGGCTGGTTCTTATAACATACATACCATAAAAACAGATAAATTTAAAACTATAAAAATGGATATTATTTTTAGAAATAATTTTGATCCCAAAACATCAGCTTTAAGAAGTTTAGTATTTGATGTTTTAACTGAAAATACTAAAAAATATAATACTAGAAGAAAGTTATGTTTAAAATATGAATCTTTATATAATGCATATTCAACTATGGATACAACTCTTTTAGGAAGAATGCTTATTACTGATTTTTCAATTGAATTTATAAATCCTAAATTTACTGAAGAAAACTATTTAGAGGATGTTTTAGCTTTACAATTTGAAACAATATTTAATCCAAATATTACAAATAGTGAATTTGATTTAAAAACAGTTGAATTATGTAAAAAAAGATTGATAGATAGAATTGACTCTGTAAAAGAAAATCCAAGTCGCTACAGCATTTTAAAAGCCTTAAAAGCGCTTGATCCAAATTCTTTAACATCTCACTCAATATTAGAGGATAAAGACCAAATTGAAAACGCAACAAATGAAATTCTTATTAGCACTTATAACGACATTATCAAACATGACTATATTGATATTTTTATAATAGGTGAATTTGATGAAAATAAAATAATTGATTTAATAAATAAATATGCTAAATTTGATACTATAAAAAATCATAAAATAGAAATTTATAATGAAAACAAAACTAGAAGAATAGCTAAAAAGAAAAAAGAGAAATCAGAAAACAGTCAATCTCAATTAGTTGTTATATATAACACTTTAAATTTAAATGATTATGAAATGAATTATGTTTTACCAATATATAATATGGTATTTGGATCATCATCTTTAGAAACAAAACTTTATAAAAATTTAAGAACCGATAATTCTTTATGTTATGGATTAACATCTTTTTATCAAAGATATGATAATTTGTTAATTGTCTTAACAAGTCTAGATAAGAAAAATGAAAATCTTGCATTAAAATTAATCGATAAATCATTTAATGAAATGGGTTCAAATATAACTGATGATGAAGTGAAAAGAGCAATTGATTTAAAAATTACAAGTTTAAATATGATAAATGATTATCCTACAAAAATACTTGAAACTTATCTTTTTAAATATTTAAACTTATCACCATCAGTTGATGAAATGATTAAAAAATTCGGTGAGGTAACTAAAGAAGATTTATTCCATGTACATAAAAAATTAAAGAAAAATATTACTTATATATTAACTTCAGGAGGTGAAAGTGATGAATAAAATATATGTTAAAGGGCCAAATGAAGAAGTGTTTTATGAAGTATTGGATAATGGCTTAACTGTGTATATGTTACCAAATAATAAGGTAAAAACTTATTATCTAACTTTTTCAGCAAAATTTGGATCTGTTTATACTGAGTTTAAATTAGAAGGCGATAAAAGTTATACTAAAATACCTAACGGAGTTGCCCATTTTTTAGAACATTTAACTTTTTATACTGAAGATGGAGATGCATCAACTTTCTATGCTGATAATGGTGCTAAAAGTAATGCATATACATCAACTCATATAACTTGCTATGAAGTGTATGGTTATAACAAATTTAAAGAAAATCTAGAATATTTGCTTGATTATGTCCAAACACCTTATTATACAGAAAAAATGGTTAATGATGAAAAAGGCATAATTATTGAAGAAATAAAAATGTATGAAGACGATCCTGAAAGTGTTTTAACAGCAGAGTCAAGTTCATCTATATTTGTTAATGATAACCGTAAATATCTCGTAGCAGGAACTAAAAAAGATGTTAAATCAACAACTGTAAAAGATATCGAAAATGCTTATAAAACATTCTATCATCCATCAAATATGTTTGTTGTTTTAACTGGTAACTTTAACCCTGAAGAAGCTTTAGCAATAATTGAAGAAAATCAAAGTAAAAAAGAGTTTGGTGAAAAGAAAAAAATTATAAATAAAGTAGTAAAAGAACCTAAAAATGTTGCCTCTACATATAAAGAAATAAAGAAAGATGTATCTATAGAAAAATTAGAATTAGCTTTAAAAATTCCAATGTCAACATTTTCAAAAGATGGTATCTCAGAACATGAATTACTTGCGGCCTTAAATATAATATTAAATTCTAATTTTGGTTCCACAAGTGAATTTAGAGAAAACCTAGTTGATGGAAATATAATTAATAATGATATTATTTACTATGCAAGTGTATGTGGAAACTATTTAATAATTGAATTTATGTGTGAAACTCATTATCCAAAAAGACTTGTAAGTTTACTAGAAGAAAAAATAAATAATCTTGATATTGATGAAGTTGAATTTAACAGTAAAAAGAAAGTAGCTATTTCTAACCTTATTTTAGTCTTTGAAGATATTGAAAGAGCAAGTGAGTTTATTTCATCTGGAATCATAAAAGAAAATGAAGTACCAACATATTTATTTGATACTTATTCAAAATTAAATCTAAAAACTTTAAAGAATATTTGTAAAAAAATAAACACTGATCAAGAAGCAGTTGTAGTTATTAAAAAAAATAACAAAACTTCTAAAAAAAACAAGTAATTTGATTTTCCTTCTCTATATATATTCATGAGGAGGAAAATATGAAAGCAAAATTAAAATATATTGTTATTGCTATTATCATTCTTGTAGCTTTAGTTGTTTCTTATGTACTATCTACAGATAATAAAGAAGTGTCTGCAGAAAATGTAGAAATAACTAAAACGGAAGTTACAAACGTCACGAGTAAAGTTTATGTTGACATTAAAGGCTCGGTTAAGAAACCTGGAGTTTATCAAGTACCAGCAGATTCTATTGTATGGGACGCCATAAATTTATCAGGTGGTTTTACTAAGAATGCTTACACTAAAAATATTAATTTAAGTCAAAAAGTAAAAGATGAAATGGTTATTTATGTTTTTAGTAAAAGTGAAATAACTAAGATGAACACTACAGTTAAAACTGATACAGCTTGCACAACAACCGTAATAAATTATGATAATTGTATAACTACTGAAAAAAATGCAACGGAAACAAGCACATCTCTTGTTAACATTAATACTGCTTCAAAAGAAGAGCTTATGACTGTTTCTGGTATCGGAGCAAGTAAAGCGGATTCTATTATTGCTTACAGAATTAAAACACCATTTAGCAAAATAGAAGATATTATGAATGTCAGTGGAATAGGTGAATCATTATTTGATAAAATTAAAAAATATATTACAGTCTAAATATATTTTTTTTATTTTGCTGCTTATTACAATAATCTCTTCCTTAATAAGAATTAATTTAAAAAGAGTTGATATAGAAACCCCATTTGAAGGTGTTTTAGAAAATTATACAATTGATGGCAACAAACTATCTTTTATATTAAAAAACAAATATTCTTTAAAATGTACTTACTATATTAAAGATGAAAGTGAGCTGAACATCCTAAAAAACTTAAATTTAGGAATAAGCTTAAGAGTAGAAGGTAATATTGATAATCCTAAAAGCAATACTATACCAAATACATTTAATTATAAAAAATATTTGAAATCAAAAAATATATATAAAGTCATGAGTGTTGAAAACTATAAAGTTATCAACTATAAAACAAATATAATTTATACTATAAAGAATAAAATAGTAAAACAGATTGATAAATATAAAAGCAAAAGGTATATAAGTGCTTTCATTTTAGGAGATAAAAAATACTTGGATGATGAAATAAAGAGCCGTTATCAAGAATTAGGAGTATCACATATTTTTGCTATATCTGGAATGCATGTAAGTTTAATCACAGGTATTCTATTTTTTATATTGAAGAAAGTTAAAGACAATTTAAAATATTTTGTAGTTATATCTTTTCTAATAATATACGTTTTTCTAACCGGATTACAAGCCAGTGTATTAAGAAGTGTATCCTTTTTTGTTGTAAACTATTTAAATAAAAAATATTCTTTTGATTTAGACATAAAAAACGTATTTTTAATAGCTGTGATAATACTTATAATAATATATCCGAATTTAATTATAGACATTGGTTTTCAATACTCATCCATCATTTCTTTTTCACTCATCAATTTCAGTTATTTAATAAAAGGAAATTATTTAAAAACAAGTTTAACTATATCTATTATTGCCTTTTTGGTAAGTTTGCCAATAACAATAAATAATAATTTTGAAATAAACATTCTTTCTATAATAAATAACTTATTTATTGTTCCTTACATAAGTTATATTTTGTATCCACTTAGTATAGTAACTTTTTTCATTCCTATATTTGATAATCTATTATTTATATTTTGCAACTTAATAGAGGTGATTTCCTCACATTTACTTGTATTAAACATCATTATTCCTAGAATGAATATTATTACAATTATTATTTACTATTTATGCTTATATATATTTTTTAAAACTTATAAGAAAATATATCTTATTTTTATTTTATTTTTGGCCTTAATTATTAAATGTTTTTATATAATTGATCCTAGTTATTATATTTATTATCTTGATGTATCTCAAGGTGACTCCAGTTTAATAAGATATAGAAATGAAGCAATTTTAATAGATACTGGCGGAAGTGTAAGCTTTAAAGAAGATGAATGGAAAAAGAAAAAAGAATATCATATAAGTGATTCGACAATAACTTTTTTAAAAAGTATCGGAGTAAGCAAACTAAATTATTTGGTGTTAACGCACGGAGATGCAGATCATATGGGTGAAGCTGTTAATTTAGTAGAAAACTTCAAAGTAGAAAAAGTGATATTTAATTGTGGTGAATCTAATAATTTAGAAAAAGAGCTAATTAAGGTATTAGATAAAAAGCAAATTAAGTACAATTTTTGTATTAAAGAGTTGAAAGTAAATGATAATAAATTATATTTTTTACAAACTGGTGTTTATGACAATGAAAATGACAATTCAAATGTAATTTATACCAAACTAAATGGCTATAAGTTTATGTTTATGGGAGATGCTGGAGTAAATAAAGAGAAAGACATATTGGATAAATATAACATACTAAATATAGATATTTTAAAAGTAGGACACCATGGAAGTAAAACAAGTAGTAGCAAAGAATTTATTGATAGTATTAAACCTAAATATTCAATAATAAGTGTTGGAAAAAATAATAGGTATGGACATCCAAATGAAGAAGTATTAACTAATTTAAATGATTCAAAAATATATAGAACAGACAAGCAAGGAACTATTATGTTAAAAATTAGAAACAATAAATTTAATATAGAGACTTGTAGCTCATAGAAAGGAGTAGAAATGAATTATTATAATGAGATAAAAAACAAGTTGATTGATAATGAAATATATTCAAAAGTAAAAGATTATTCAAAAGAAAGTCATAAAGTTATTACATACTTTGAAGTTGGTAAATTGTTGGATGAAGCAGGGAGTAGGTATGGGGATAATATTTTAAATGATTATTCAAATAGACTGGTTGTTGATCTTGGAAAAAAGTATAACGAAAGAACATTAAGGCGTATTAGACAATATTATAGAATGTTTAAAGATGAAAAATGGTCGCCACTGGCGACCAAATTGTCTTGGAGTCATTATACAGAATTATTATCAATTAAAGATAGTAATAAATTAGCATACTACATAAATATTGCTACAAATAATAATTTATCTAAAAGAGAATTAAGAGAAAAAATAAAAAGTAAAGAATATGAAAGAATACCTATTGAAACAAAAAATAAGTTAGTGTTTGATGATAAAATTGAAATAAAGGATTTAATACCTAATCCTATATTAATTAGAAATAGAAAAAATATAGAAATAGTTACTGAAAAGGCATTACATAATCTAATATTAGAAGATATTGAATCTTTTATGAAAGAACTTGGTAGCTCATTTAGTTATATAGGTAGTGAATATAAAATTAAAATAGTCGATAGAAATAATTATATTGATTTATTATTATTTAATATAAAGTTTAATTGTTACGTAGTGGTTGAATTGAAAGTTACTGAGTTTAAAGCAGAATATATTTCACAAGTACAAAAATACATGAACTATATTGATAAAAATATAAAAGAAATTAGCAACAATAATACTATAGGGATTTTAATCTGTAAGAAAGAAAATAGATTTGTGATAGAATATTGCTCAGATGAGCGAATTGCTGTTAGAAAATATGAATTTGTATGATATAATTAAAATAGAAGGTGACTAAAATGGAAGGTGATTAAAATGACATTGTTTGATAAACGATTAGAAGTACTTGAAGCTATAGTTATTGCTGTTAAGTTATATGTAGGAAATGTAGACAATGAAGAACTAGACTTTGTCGAGTATCCAAATATACCATATGTTAGAGATTTGGTTAGGAAAATAGATGTACAAAAATACCCTGAATTGATAGACTATGTTAAAGATATTGGTGATTGTGGATATTATACAAATCTTTATTTATATTTTGATGACTCTTTTAATTTTAATGGCGATGTAGCAAAATCTGCATTTAAAACAAAAAATTGTGATTCTTTTGCTACACTAGTAAGAAAAATATATTTTAATGAGAATATGGAAGAAGTGTTTTCAAAGTATCATGATTATCTTGAACAATATGAAAGAGAATATTTGAATTTACATAATTTTGATAGTGAAAAAACAAGAAAAGCATTCTCCACATTATTTGACGTTCCTTCAAACACACAGTTTTTATACAATATATCATTATTAATTAATGGTGGCTTTTCAGCAAATAAAGAAAATGAAACACATTATGTAAAAGGAATAGGAAATAATGTTGAAGCAAATAAAGAAAAAAATGAATACATTACTGTATGTTTATATCATGAGTTTGCACATTATTTTGTAAATCCGTTAGTTGATGAATTTTTTATAGATGAAGGTGTAGTTGAAAAACTATACAATGAAGCTCTTGAAAATGGTCTTCCAAAAACATATTCACAAAATAAACTAGCAGTTGTATATGAATATTTTGTAAGAGCATTATCAATTATTTTTAGTAAAAACGAGGTTAGTGATAAAGAAATCGAAGAAGATATTGATTGGTTTAAATCTACTGGTTTTATCAGAATAGAAGAAATAATAAACTTCATAGAATTTGGTATTAATATTAATGAGAACTTTAAAGATATATTGCTTGATTATATGGAAATGATTAAAATTAAAAGTAATAAACTTACTTAAATAGAGTATTATTGCAAATAATTAATTTATATAATAACAAAATAAATTGTTTCTCATAAACTATATTGTACGTTATATAACGTTTATATAGATTGAGCTCATCAGAGCTCTTTTAATTTGACAATGTTTTTCTAAAGGGTTATAATACCTAACCAAAAGAAGGGGTAATTATGACACTTGAAACACATCTAAGATTGAATTATTTATTGAGTCAGTATAAAACAAAATATGAAAAGTATTATTCTAAATCAGATCTTGAATATGTAATGAAAAACTTTGTTAATAAGTTTGAAGAGAAAGATTGTATAAGTAATTTATTGTTACAAGCTTATGAAGATTGTGGATTATCAGAGGAACTATCATTCAATTTATATGGAAGTTTCATTAACCATATAAAAACTGAATGCGATATAAATTGTGATTTATTAGAAGTTGGATGCGGTGTAATACCATCACTAGCAAAAAGTTTGAAAAAGCAACAAACAAGTGGAACTATAACTGTTATGGACCCAGTGGTAAAAATACCTGAGTATGGAGACCTACGAATTATTAATGGAACGTTTACAGAGCAAACAGATGTAAGCAAGTATAAACTTATTTATGGTACTTTTCCTTGTGAGGCAACAAGTGCAATGATACAGTCATCTTATGAAAATGATGTTGACTTATATTTAGCTTTATGTGGATGTGTAGAAGGAAAGCCTTATTTTGATTATTATGAATATTTATATGATTTAGAATATACTATGGAAACCTTATCAAATAAAACTGGAAGAAATTTTGATATTTTTGAGTATAGTGATTTACCATATCCACTTATAAAAACTTATAGATAAAGAAAGGGGAAAAATAAAATGTCTGAAGAAGAATTAGAAAGCTTACAAAAACTTAAAGAATTATTAGCAAAATATGGAGAGTACTATAAAGCGGACCCTATGATTTATGACTATGTAAGACAAAATTTTTTAATTGACTTAGAAAGTGGAAAACCATTAGATGCAAATCGTGCTATCTTTGAAGAACTTGGTTTAAATAATAAACTACAAAAGGATTATTATAAAAATTTTATTAAATATATGAAAAAAGAAATGGGAATTGATAAAAATTTATTAGAAGTAGGTTGTGGTATATTACCAGCTTTAGCAAATAGAATAAGCAAAGAACAATCTTCGGGAAGTGTTACAGTTATGGATCCAAAAGTAATTGAGTCATATGAAGGAAACATTGAAATTATAAAAAAAGAATTTACTATAGATACCGATGTTAGCAAATATGATTTAATTTATGGCTTTTATCCTTGCGAAGCAACACTTACAATGATTAAATCATCATTTAAAAATGATAAAGATTTATTTTTGGAATTATGTGGTTGTTCACATGGGGTACCTTCAGGTTTTAAACTAAATAAAAAAGATGCTAGTGAATACGTAATTTATTTAAGATATATAGAATATATAGAATATCTTTTAGAGCAACTATCATCACCTGAAAGAGACTATGAAATATTAAAGTGTCCAGATTTGAGTTATGATATAATAAAAACATATAAACCTAAAAATTTTTATTGATTTTTATAGGTCTTTATAATATAATTAATTAAGAAGTTTTTACTTGGTTTTAAAAGTCTCCGATTTTTTACTAAGTTTTAACCGATTATATAAAGAAGGAGGAACTGAAAATGGCTGTTACTAAAGAAAGAAAAGCAGAATTAATTAAAGAATTTGGTAAAAGTGAAAAGAATTCAGGATCTACTGAAGCTCAAATCGCTGTATTAACTGAAAGAATCAACGATTTAACTGAACACTTAAAAGTTCATATTCACGATTATCATTCAAAAAGAGGATTACAAATGATGGTTGGTAAAAGACGTAGTTTACTTGATTACTTAAAAGCAAAAGACGTTGAAGCTTATCGTGAGTTAATCGCAAAATTAAATATAAGAAAGTAGGCATTTATTTTAAGTGCCTTTTTTTATTTAAAAAATTAGTAGAGGTGAAGAAATGAAGAAAGTATTTGAATACGATTTTAGAGGAAGAAAAATAATAGTAGAAAACGGAGAAGTTGCTAAACAAGCTCATGGAGCAGTAGTTGTAAGATATGGTGATACAGTAATTCTATCAACGGTTGTTGTAGGAAATAATGCCAATATTTTAAGTGATTTCTTCCCACTTATGGTTTTATATCAAGAAAAACTATACTCAGTAGGTAAAATACCGGGTGGTTTTATCAAAAGAGAAGGAAGACCAACTGATGCTGCAACACTTGCTGCTCGTATGATTGACAGACCTATGCGTCCTATGTTCCCTGAAGATTTTAGAAATGAAGTACAAATTGTTAATACAGTTCTATCTGTTGATACAGATAATTCTCCAGAATTAACAGCAATGTTTGGTTCTTCATTATGTACATGTATTTCTAAGATACCATTTGATGGACCAATTGCTGGAGTAAAAGTAGGAAGAATAAATGGTGAATTTATAATCAATCCAACTCCAAGTGAACTTGAAGAATCCGATATAGATTTAACAGTTGCTGGTACAAAAAAAGCTATCAATATGGTAGAAGCTGGAAGTAAAGAAGTTTCCGAAGCTGATATGTTGGAAGCTTTAATGTTTGGTCATGAAGCTGTAAAAGAATTATGTGAATTTCAAGAGAAAATTATAGCTGAAATAGGTCAAGAAAAGATGGCATATGAACATATCGAAATTGAAGATGAATTAAGAAAAGAAGTATATGATCTTGCTGCTGAAAAATTAGACAAAGCATTACGTATAAAAGAAAAACTAGAAAAATATGCAGCAATAGATGAAATTAAAGAAGAAGTTGTTTCTAAATATGAAAGTGAAAATAAAGAATCTTTAGATGCTGAAGAATTAGTTCTTTTAATAACTAAAGTTAAAATGATTCTTGAAAATATAGAATATGATATTTTTAGAAGTATAACAGTTGATGAACATACTAGAAGTGATGGAAGAAAGATGGATGAAATAAGACCACTTTCAACAGCAATTGATTTACTTCCAAGAACTCACGGAAGTGCTTTATTTACTCGTGGTGAAACTCAAGCACTTGCAGTTACAACTTTAGGAGCATTAAACGAATATCAAGCTTTAGATGGAATCAGTTTAGAAGCTGAAAAACATTTCATGTTACATTATAATTTCCCTGCATTCTCAGTAGGTGAAACTGGAAGATATGGCTCTCCAGGAAGAAGAGAAATTGGACATGGGGCTTTAGGAGAAAGATGTTTAAAACAAGTAATGCCTTCTGAAGAAGAATTCCCATACACTGTCAGAGTTGTATCTGAAATACTTGAATCAAACGGTTCATCAAGCCAAGCAACTATATGTGCAGGTTGTATGTCACTTATGGCTGCCGGAGTTCCAATCAAAGCTCCAGTAGCTGGAATTGCAATGGGACTTATTACTTCTAAAGATGGAAGTAAATACCAAATATTAACTGATATTCAAGGTATGGAAGATCATTTAGGAGATATGGACTTTAAAGTTGGTGGAACAAGAAAAGGAATTTGTTCATTACAAATGGATATAAAAATTAAAGGTATAACTAAAGAAATCCTTGCAGAAGCTCTTGAACAAGCTAAGAAAGCTCGTATGGAAATTTTAGATGTAATGGAAAAACAAATTAAAGAACCAAGAAGTGATGTTTCTGAATATGCTCCAAAAACTGAAACATTTATGATTAATCCAGATAAAATTAAAGATGTTATCGGTAAAGGTGGAGATACAATTACTAAAATTATTCTTGAAGCTAGCAACGTTAAAACCGTTCAAGATAAAGATGCTGTTAAAGTTGACTTAAATGATGATGGTCAAGTAATTATTTATCATACAAACAGAGATATTATTAATAAGACTGCTGAAATGATAAAAAATATTGCCCGTGAAGTAGAAATGGGAGTTAAATATACAGCAAAAGTTATTAAAGTTGAAGACTTTGGATGCTTTGTAGAACTATGGCCTGGATGTGAAGGACTTGTTCATGTATCTCAACTAGCTCATGAAAGAGTAAATAAACCAAGTGATGTTGTTAAAGTTGGAGATGAAATTATTGTAATGTCTCAAGGATACGATAATCGTGGTAGATTAAACTTAAGTAGAAAAGATGCTTTACCAAAACCAAAGAAAGAAGAAAAAGTAGAAAAGACTGAAGAAAGTGAAACTAAATAGTTTTACTTTTTTTATGTAAAATTATATGCAAAAATAACTTTTGTTAGTATATTTTGTCATTTTATGTTATATTTATTATAGTTAAAGATAAAATAATAGAAGGAGTGATATTTTATGAAAAAGTTGCATAGTAAATTATTTGCAGTTATTATGTCTATTGCATGTATTTTACCAACATTTGTAAAAGCAGAAGGATTTAATACTTATAAAAAAGGAGAAATGGCTAATTTCTACATTTCTAAAAATGATAAAGTAGGAAGATCTTTAATGATTCTTGAAGATTCAGGAGAAGATGCAGAATACGTTAAAGCTTTTGTTTATGGAATTGTTGGATATACAAGTGATCCATATGCTGATACAAACGATCCAGATATGGGATGGAAAGTTGATAAGTTTGAAAATACTCAAGCATATTATTATATGACAAAGACATTACTTCCAAACGAAAATCAAATGCCATTAAATGACTTAGATTATACAACTAATCTTGAAACTGAAGGAAACTTATCTTTAATATCTTTACAAGAACTTATTGATATTTTTGGAGCAAAAGTTGATGGAGAAGGTTATGTAATTGATGATGCATCTAAATTAACGGTATTTAATGAAATTGCATCACATGCTAAGTTAGATGCTGCAAGACCTACAACTCATCCATTTAAAGGTATCTTTACTTCAACAGTAGATGGAGATATGGTTTGGGCAGTTGAATTTGTAAATGATGCTTCAGGAAACTTAGTAAAGGCTATAGTTAAAAAAGTTGCATACGCTACATCAAACGAATATGATTATGTTCCAGTAATGTATGTTAACAAAAAACAAGATTGTAACAAAAAACAAACTGAACAAAAATATGCATGTTATTCATGTGGTGATGACTATACTTGGACAACTGTTGGAAGTCAAGCTGATACTTGTACATTAGTTGAAAACGTAACTTCTAAGGCAAATTGTGTTAAGAGTCCAAAAACTGGAGTTAAAGAATATGCATTAGAATTTGCAATAGTTGCTGGAATTGGTCTTGCTGTTTTAACAGTAGTTAAGAGAAAAGACTTATTTAGAAGCATATAATAAAAGCACCTTTTGGTGTTTTTTTTGTTGTATTGAAAAACACTTTTGCATATGATATACTGATAAAGTATAAGAATAGAGGAAAAATATGATAGTAAAAAACAAAACCAATATAATTATACTTTCTATTACATTAGTGTTATCACTAGGAATTTTTTTAATTATAAAAGTTAGTTTTTTTAATAAAACTGAAATAGATGCACCAATAAAAAATGTTATAAAGTATTATGGTGGAGGTACAAATGTCCCTAAACTAGCTGTTGCAACTACGGTTCCGATTAAAACAACATTAAGTGCACCAATAGATGAACAAAAAGTATATGATGAAGATGAATTTGTAGAAGATGTGGAATCAATACAAGCCCCTGAAATAATTGATGATGGTTCAATAATCTATGAAGGAATGACTGTAACGGAGCTTACTAATAAACTAAATAAAAGTTTGAATGATTATTTAGCTAATACCGGCTACTATTTTGCAAAGTACACTAGAGACACAGGAATGGATCCATATTTAAGCGTTGCTATTGTACTACTAGAAACAGGATGCAAATGGAAATGTTCGTCTTTAACTTATGAATGTAATAATATTGGTGGTTTAAAAGGTGGAAATAGTTGTAATGGAAAAAGCTATAGTAAATATGACACTTTAGAAGAGGGGATAGATTCATACTTGAATATAATATACAACAACTATTACTTAAAAGGTTTAGATACTCCTGAAAAAATGGGACCAAAATACGCTTATAGCACAGCATGGGCTGAAAAAGTTAATAATTACATTAAAGAAATTAGAGAAAAATAAAAACTGCGATTTGCAGCTTTTTTTATTATAAAATATCCTCATCTAACCCTAAAGTTGATTTTTCAATATATATAGGTCTATTTTTAGCCTCAATATATGATTTTGAAATATATTCTCCCATAATACCAATTACTAATAGTTGAATACCTCCTAGTAGAAGAATTACACACATCATTGTAGTATATGGTGGAAGCTTTGTACTTTTTAATATAGCCGTAATAATAACGATAATTAAATAGACAAGAGAAAATGTTGAAATAATACTTCCTAAGAACGTAGCAATCCTAAGTGGCTTAGTAGAGAAGTTAATTAAACCATCTGTTGCATAATTGATTTGTTTTTTTAAACGAAATTTTGATTTTCCGGCAGTACGTTTATTAGCATGATATTCCATATAATAAGTATTATATCCAATCCAAGAGAACAATCCTTTTGTAAAACGATTGTTTTCACTCATACTAACAAGTGATTTTACAACATTATGTCGCATTAAACGGAAATCACTTGCGCCAGCTTTAAACTTTTGTTCTGAAACACGATTCATTAAATAATAAAACGATTTCTTTAAAAATTTCGATATCTTGTTTTCATTGCTATAATCATTTACCATAGCAACCATATCATAAGATTCATCATTTTCCAAAATATTTACCATATCGTTTATTAAATTAGGATCTTGTTGTAAATCAGCATCTATTATACAAGCATATTTAGCTCTTGATATTTTTAATCCGGCATATATAGCTGCATCTTTTCCGAAGTTTCTAGAAAATCTTATAACTTTAACACATTTCTTATCCTTATTATATATATTAGTCAAAACCTTATATGTCTCATCTGTAGAACCATCATCAACAAAAATGATGTTGTATTTAATATCATCTAAACTTTGTTTTATCGTTGAATAAAGGTTATCTAAATTGCCTTCTTCGTTGAAAGCAGGAATGATTAAATCTAGTTCCATATTTTCACCTCATTCTAATTATAACATGTATTTTAAATAAATAAGCAAAAAGTCGAAAAAGTGCTAAAAAGTACTTGATTTTAATACATTATTAATGTATAATCGTAAATAGTTTAACTGGCTGAGATGTGCAAGGTTGCTGATACACTAGGTGGAGTTGCAAAATAAAACTAGTGAAAAATCAGGTTAATTTGTTACGGAGCTATGTTTATACAAGATATAGACGGAAGGAGGACATGAGAATGTCAAAAGTTAGAATTAGATTAAAAGCTTATGATCACAGAATTTTAGATAATGCTGTAGCTAAATTAATCGAAACTGTTAAACGTACTGGAGGGGAAATTTCAGGACCTGTTCCACTACCAACAGAAGTTCAAAAGATTACAGTATTAAGAGCTGTTCATAAATATAAAGATAGTCGTGAACAATTCGAAATGCGTACTCATAAGAGATTAATCGATATCAAAGATCCTAGCAAAGAAACTATGGATGCTCTAACTCACTTAGATTTACCAAGTGGTGTTGAAATCGATATCAAAACAATATAATAAGAAAATAATAATGGAGGAAATGAAATGAAAGGAATCTTAGGCGTAAAAGTCGGAATGACAGAAAAATTTACGAAAGATGGAAAAATTATTCCTGTTACTATAGTTGAAGTTCAACCAAACGTTATAACTCAAATCAAAACTGTAGAAAAAGATGGTTACAACGCTATTCAACTTGCTGTAGTTGACAAGAAAGAAAAAAATGCAACAAAGGCTGAAATCGGTCATGCAAAAAAAGCAGGTGTTGCTCCTAAGCGCTTCTTAAAAGAATTAAGAGTAGAATCTACAGAAAACTATACTCTTGGAAGTACATTAGCAGCTGACACTTTTGAAGTAGGAGAAAAAGTTGATGTAACTGGTACTTCTAAAGGAAAAGGATTCGCTGGTGTTATTAAACGTCATAATCAATCTAGAGGACCTGAAACTCATGGTTCAAGATATCATAGACGTCCAGGTTCAATGGGAACAATGAGACCAATGCGTGTTTTGAAAGGTAAAAAACTTGCTGGACATATGGGTTCAGAAACTGTTACAATTCAAAATCTAGAAATAATTGAAGTTTGTGTAAAAGATAATTACATATTAGTAAGTGGAAATATTCCAGGGCCAAAGAAATCTTTAGTTCTAATCAAATCTGCTGTTAAAGGTGGAAAGGTAGAACCAAAAGATATCATCATTAATGAAAGTATTGAAGAAGAAACTACACCAGTAGAAGAAACTGTTGTAGATACTGTTGAAACAGTAGAAAACACTGATACTGAAGCCAAGGAATCTACTGAAGCTTAGTTGAAAGGAAAAACATATAATGACTAAAGTTAATGTTATCGACCTTAAAGGTGAAAAAGTTAAAGACTTAACAATTAATGATGAAATTTGGAAAAATGAAGGAAATGACATTGTTTTAAAGAAAGCTATTCGTTTACAATTAGATTCTTTAAGACAAGGAACAGCTGATACTAAAGGTAGAAGCGAAGTATCTGGTGGAGGAAGAAAACCATACAGACAAAAAGGAACTGGTAATGCTAGACAAGGATCTATTCGTGCACCACACTATAGAGGCGGTGGAATCGTATTTGGTCCAACTCCTAGAAGTTACTCATTCAAAACTAATAGAAAAGAAAGAAGATTAGCGCTTAAAACTGCTTTATCTGAAAAGTTTGCTGAAAAGAACTTAGTTGTAGTTGATTCACTAGTTCTTGAAAGTGTTAAAACAAAAGATGCTATTAAGTTATTAGAAACATTAAAATTAACTGGTAAAGTATTATTCGTATCTGCAGGAGATGCTGAAAACTTATATTTAGCAACTAGAAATTTAGGAAATGTGGCTGTAATAATGGCTGATGAACTAAATGTATATGATATCGTTAATGCTGACATGGTAGTAATGGATTCTGATACTGTTGATTATGTAGAGGAGGCACTTAAATAATGAAAGATTTAATTATTGCACCAGTAATTACTGAAAAATCTGCTCATTTAGGAGAAGATGGTAAAACTTACGTTTTCAAAGTAAGTAAAGATGCTAATAAAGTTGAAATCGCTGACGCTATTGAAAGTGCTTTCAATGTAAAAGTAGCTTCTGTTAGAACTCTTAATACTAAATCAAAAGCTAAAAGAGTTGGAAGATATACTGGAAAAACAAAAACTTATAAGAAAGCTATCGTTACTTTAAAAGACGGTTATGCTATAGAAATATAGTAGGAGGTTAAGTTATTATGGGTATAAGAAAATATAAACCAACTACGAATGGTCGTAGAGGAATGTCTACTTTAACTAATGATGAAATTACTACATCAAGACCAGAAAAAAGTTTATTAAAAACTATTTCTAAAACTGGTGGACGTAATAATCAAGGTAGAATGACTGTACAACACATCGGTGGTGGAGCAAAAAGAAAATATCGTATAATTGATTTTAAAAGAAATAAATTCAATGTAACTGGTAAAGTTACTACAATCGAATACGATCCAAATCGTAATGCTAATATAGCTTTAATCACTTACTTAGATGGTGAAAAAAGATATATTATAGCACCAAAAGATTTAAAAGTAGGAATGATTGTTGAATCTGGAGAAGCTTGTGATATCAAAGTTGGTAATGCAATGCAACTTCAAAACATTCCTGTTGGTACATTAGTACACAATGTTGAATTAAAACCTGGTAAAGGTGGAGAAATTGCTAGATCTGCTGGACAAAGTGTTCAAATACTTGGTAGAGATGGTAAATATGTAATCGTTCGTTTAATGTCAGGCGAAACAAGAAAAATTCTTGGAACTTGTATGGCAACTATTGGTGAAGTTGGAAATGAAGATTATGAACTAGTAAACATTGGTAAAGCTGGAAGAACTCGTCATATGGGTATTCGTCCTACAAACCGTGGTTCTGTTATGAACCCTAACGACCATCCACATGGTGGTGGTGAAGGTAGAACACCAATCGGTAGAAAAGGGCCTGTTACTCCTTGGGGTAAACCAGCACTTGGATATAAAACTCGTAAAGGAAAGAAAGCTTCTGACAAGTTAATTGTTAGTAAGAAGAAATAGGTGATTTTATGGCAAGAAGTTTAAAGAAAGGGCCTTTCATTGATGAAAGCCTAATGAAAAAAATTCAAAAATTAAATGAATCAAATAAAAAAGAAGTTGTTAAAACTTGGTCACGTCGTTCAACAATTTTCCCTGACTTTGTAGGTCATACAATTGCTGTACATAACGGAAAAGATTTTGTTCCAGTATATGTAACAGAAGATATGGTTGGTCACAAACTTGGAGAATTCGCTTTAACTCGTAAAGCTGGCGGACATGCAGGACAAAAGTAGGAGGTTATTAGATGGAAACATTTGCAATGCATAAAAGCGCAATGGTAGCTCCACGTAAATGCCGTATGACTATGGATTTAGTTAGAGGTAAAAAAGCTACTACTGCTATTGGAATATTAGAAAATACAAATACTAAATCTAGTAGACTTATACTTAAAGTTTTAAATTCTGCTATAGCTAATGCAACTAATAACTATGGTGCTAAGCTAGAAGATTTAGTAATATCTGAATGCTTTGTTAATCCAGGACCTGTTTATAAAAGAGTAAAAATTGGTTCTAGAACAAAAGTAGACAGAAGAGATAAAAGAACAAGTCACATAACTGTAAAAGTTAGTGATGGTAAGGAGGCTTAATTAGATATGGGACAAAAAGTAGATCCTAGAGGATTAAGACTTGGTGTTAATAGAGATTGGCAATCTAAATGGTATGCTGAAAAAGAAAATTATGTTAATAACTTAAATAACGATATTAAAATTCGTGAATATTTAGTTAAAGAACTTAAAGATGCTGCTGTTTCAGAAATCTTAATCGAAAGAAAAAATAATAAAGTTGATGTTAAAATCTCAACTGCTCGTCCAGGAGTAATCATTGGTAGAGGTGGAGAAGACATCGAAAAATTAAGAAATAAAATTAAACGTGTTTGCGGAGAAGAAGTATTTGTAACAATTAACGAAGTTAAAAATGCTGATTTAAGTGCAGAACTAGTTGCTCAATCTATTGCAAAACAAATTGAAAATAGAGGAAACTTCAGAAATGTTCAAAAGAAAGCTATTAAGAACACAATGAAGGCTGGAGCAAAAGGAATCAAAACTTCTGTATCTGGTCGTTTAGGAGGAGCTGAAATGGCTCGTACTGAAGGATACACAGAAGGAACTGTTCCTCTACAAACAATCAGAGCTAATGTTGATTACGCTACAGCAGAAGCTGACACTACTTATGGTAAGATTGGTGTTAAAGTTTGGATTTACAAAGGTGAAATCCTAAATAAAAGAGTAAACAAAGGAGGTAATGACGATGTTAATGCCAAAAAGAACTAAATATCGTAAACCTCAAAGAATTTCATACGAAGGTCATGCTAAAGGAAATCTAGAATTACATTTTGGTGATTATGGATTACAAGCTAAAGAAGGTGGATACGTTACAGCTCGTCAAATAGAAGCTGCTCGTATCGCTATGACACGTTATATGAAACGTGGTGGTAAAGTATGGATTAACATATTCCCACATTTAGCAAGAACTCAAAAACCTTTGGAAACTCGTCAAGGTAAAGGAAAAGGTAACGTAAACGAATGGGCTGCAGTAGTTAAAGAAGGAAAAATCATGTTTGAAATAGCTGGTGTTTCTGAAGAAGTTGCTCGTGAAGCATTAAGACTTGCATCTCATAAATTAAGCGTTACAACTCGTTTCGTTAAGAGAGAAGAAAGTGGGGATCGTAATGAAGACTAATGAAATTAGAAAAATGTCCACTGAAGAGATATTAAAGAAAATTGAAGAACTAAAGAGTGAATTATTCGATTTAAGAATGAAACAATCTACTGGTTCATTAGAAAAATCACATAAAATAAATCAAGATAGAAAAGATATTGCTAGAATGAAAACTGTTTTAAGTGAAAGAGAAGGAGGAAATGAATAATGAGCGAAACTAAGAGAACTGAATTAATCGGAAAAGTTGTTTCAGCTGCTAATAATAAAACTATTACAGTTTTAGTTGAAACTTATAGAAATCATCCTCTATACAAAAAAAGAGTAAAATATTCTAAAAAATATACTGCTCATGATGAAAAAAATATTGCGAAAGTTGGAGATGTAGTTAGATTACTTTCTACTAGACCATTATCTAAAACTAAGAGATATGAACTTGTAGAAATCTTAACTAAATCTCAAGAAGCTTAAGGAGGGTTATTATGATACAACAAGAAACTAGATTAAAAGTTGCTGATAACTCTGGAGCTCGTGAATTATTAGTAATCAGAGTATTAGGTGGAAGTAAAGTTAAATATGGTAACATTGGAGACATAGTTGTTGGAACTGTTAAAAAAGCAATTCCTAACTCAAATGTTAAAAAAGGAAAAGTAGTAAAAGCTGTTATTGTTAGAAGTGTTGAAGGTGTAAGACGTGCAGATGGATCTTTAATTAAATTCGGAGATAATGCTTGTGTATTAATCAAAGATGATAAGAGTCCAATCGGAACACGTGTTTTAGGACCTGTTGCTAGAGAACTTCGTGATAAAGACTTCATGAAAATTGTATCTTTAGCAAATGAAGTTTTATAGGAGGTAAACATGAAAGTTAAAGTTGGCGATAAAGTAAAAATTCTTGCTGGTAAAGATAAAGGCAAAGAAGGAACTGTTACAGTAACTTTGAAGAAAAAAGACAAAGTTGTTGTAAGTGGAATCAATATGATCAAAAAACATATGAAACCAAATTATCAAAATGAAACTGGTGGAATTCTTGAAACAGAAGCTCCAATTCATGTTTCTAACGTAAAAGTAATCGAAGAAACAAAAAATGCAAAAACAGTAAAAGCTACAGAAAAAAAGACAACTAAGAAAACTACTAAAAAAGAAGTAGGTGAAGATAATGAATAGTTTAAAAGAAAAATACAATGATGTTATTAAAAAAGATCTAATGGAAAAATTTAATTACTCTTCAGTAATGGAAATTCCTAAACTAGAAAAAATTGTTATTAATATCGGTGTTGGAGAAGCAAGTCATGATTCAAAATTTATTGAAGCTGCAGTTGCTGATCTAGAAACTATTACAGGACAAAAACCAATTATAACAAAAGCTAAAAAATCAATAGCTGGATTCAAATTAAGAGAAGGTCAATCTATTGGTACTAAAGTTACTTTAAGAGGAGAAAAAATGTACAATTTCATGGATAAATTAATCCGTGTTGCATTACCTCGTGTACGTGACTTTAGAGGAATTAGTCCAAAAGCATTTGACGGTTTTGGAAACTATACTCTAGGAATTAAAGAACAACTTATATTCCCAGAAATAGATTATGATAAAGTATTAAAAATAAGAGGAATGGATATCGTTTTTGTTACAACAGCAAAAACTAATGAAGAAGGTTTAGCATTATTAACTGGATTCGGACTTCCATTTAGAAAGTAGGTATATTAATGGCTAAGAAAAGTATGATTGTTAAGGCTAGTCGCCCACAAAAATTTAAAGTTAGAGAATATACTCGTTGTCAAAGATGTGGAAGACCTCATGGTGTTCTACGTAAATTTGGACTATGCCGTATTTGTTTTAGAGAACTTGCAAATCAAGGACAAATACCTGGAGTAAAGAAATCAAGTTGGTAGAAAGGAAGTTAATTATGGTAGCAGATAAAATAGCAGATATGCTTACAAGAATTCGTAATGCAAATCAAATGAAATATGATACTGTTGATGTTATTGGAACAAAGATGACAGTAGAAATCGCTAGAATCTTAAAAGAAGAAGGATATATAAGCGATTATAAACTAGTTGAAGCTCCTAATGGAAATACTTTAACATTAAACTTAAAATATGCTGAAGATAAAAAAGTTAGAGTTATCACTGGTTTAAAAAGAATCAGTAAATCTGGTTTAAGAGTTTATGCCAAATGTGATGAACTTCCTAGAGTTCTAAATGGTTTAGGTATAGCAATAATATCTACTTCTGAAGGTATTATGACTGATAGAGATGCTAGAAATAAAAAGCTAGGAGGAGAAGTACTTGCTTACATTTGGTAACAAGGAAAATATTGGTTATGAGTAGAATAGGAAATAGAGTTTTAAAAGTTCCTGCTGGTGTTACTGCAACAGTTGAAGGTAATACTATCACTGTTAAAGGATCAAAAGGAGAATTAAGTTATACTTTTAGTAAAGATATAACTGTTGAAGTAAAAGATGAAACTATTAAAGTTACTCGTGCAAACGAAACTAAAGAAGTAAAATCTTTACATGGAACAACAAATGCATTAATTTCAAATATGTTAATTGGTGTATCTGAAGGATTCCAAAAAGGATTAGAAGCTGTTGGTGTTGGTTACAAATTTACAGTTGCTGGAAACAAGATTACAGTTTCTGCTGGATATTCTCATCCAATAGAAGTAACAGTTCCAAGTGACTTAAAAGTTGAATCAGTATCAAATACAGAGATAACTGTTAGTGGAATTGATAAACAAAAAGTATCTGAATTTGCGGCTAATGTTCGTAAGATTCGTGAACCAGAACCTTATAAAGGTAAAGGTATACGTTATAAAGGCGAATACATAAGACGTAAAGAAGGAAAGAAAGCATCTAAATAGGTAGGAGGGTTAATATGATAAAGAAAGAATCAACTAATGTCGCAAGACAAAGAAGACATGCAAGAGTTCGTAACAAAGTTGCAGGTACTAGTGAATGTCCAAGATTAAATGTATTTAGATCTAATTCTCATATTTTCGCACAAATAATTGATGACGAAAAAGGAACTACCTTAGTTAGTTCTTCAAGTGTTGAATTAAAAATTAAAAATGGCGGAAACGTTGAAGGTGCTAAATTAGTAGGTGCTGATGTTGCTAAAAAAGCTAAAAAAGCTGGTATTACAAAAGTAGTATTCGATAGAGGTGGATACCAATATCATGGACGTGTTGAAGCTTTAGCTGAAGCTGCACGTGAAGCTGGATTGGAATTTTAGGAGGTAGATTATGGCAAGACAAGAAAAAGTTATGGACCCTAAGAAAAAACTTTTAGACGAAAAAGTTATTACCATCTCTAGAGTAACAAAGGTTACTAAAGGTGGACGTCATTTTAGATTTTCAGCTACAATGGTAGTTGGTGACGGAAAAGGATTAGTAGGAATTGGAACAGGTAAAGCTAATGAAGTACCTGAAGCAATTAAAAAAGGATTACAAGCTGCTAATAAGAATTTAGTTAGAGTATCACTAGTTGATGCTAGAACTATTCCACATGAAGCTATTGGAGTATGTGGAAGAGCTAAAGTTATGATTAAACCTGCTCCAAAAGGTACAGGAATCATCGCTGGTGGAGCTGCTCGTGCCGTTCTTGAATTAGCTGGTGTTAAAGATATCGTTTCTAAATCTTTAGGATCAAATACTCAAGTTAACGTTGCTAAAGCTACACTAGAAGCTTTAAAATCACAACGTACTGCTGAACAAATTGCAGAATTACGTGGTAAGAAAGTTGAGGAGTTATAATATGAAGTTAAATAGTTTAGAAAAATCTCCAGAAACTAAAGTAAGAAAAAGAGTTGGACGTGGACCAGGATCTGGAATGGGTAAAACATCTACTCGTGGTGAAAACGGACAAAAATCAAGAAGTGGAGCAAGCATTAAAGCTTGGTTCGAAGGTGGACAATCTCCATTATATAGAAGAATACCAAAAAGAGGATTTAGCAATGCTAGATTCCAAACAAAATATGCAACTATCAATTTATCTGATTTAAACAGATTCAATGATGGTGATACAGTTACTCCAGAACTTTTAAAAGAAATGGGTATTGTAAAAAAACAATTAGCTGGTGTTAAAGTACTTGCTAATGGTAAATTAGAAAAGAAGGTTAATGTTAAAGCTCATAGATTCTCATCAAGAGCTGTTACAAAGATTGAAGAATTAGGCGGAACAGCAGAGGTGATTTAAAGATGTTCAAAAGTCTTAAAGGACTATTTAGTTCCAAAAATAAAGATTTAAGAAAAAGAATTTATATCACCTTAGCTATTTTAGCTGTCTTTGGATTAGGTACTAACATAATGGTTCCTCATGCAAAAAGTATTACTCAAAATTTAGATTTCTTAGATTTACTAAATTTAATGAGTGGTGGTAGTTTAAAAACTTTTTCAATATTTGCGTTAGGTGTTATGCCATATATTTCGGCAACAATCCTTACACAATTATTACAAATGGATATTATTCCATATTTTAAAGAATTAAAGGAACAAGGTGCCACTGGTAGACAAAAGATAAATAAGATCAATAGATACTTAGGTATTCTATTTGCATTTATTCAAGGTTACATATACGCAGTTGCATTTATGGGAGGAAGTACTGTTGAAATATTAAAAACAACAATAATATTAACAGCTGGAACTTCATTACTATTATGGTTAGCTGATGTAGTTACAAATAAAGGATTAGGTAATGGTATATCACTATTTATTATGGCTGGTATCGTTAATACATTACCATCAACATTTATAACAGCATTTAAAGACTTAATCTTAGCTGATACATTTACACGTGTTGTAGGAATAAGCTTATTTGTATTATTTATAATAGCTTATTTAGTTATTCTAGTAGGAGTTGTATACATGCAAATATCTGAAAGAAGAATACCAATACAACATAGTCAAAGAACAGATAGTTCTTATAACCAAGAACAATCTTATATTCCTTTGAAATTAAATTCAGCTAGTGTTATGCCAGTAATATTTGCTAGTGCTCTAACAAGTATTCCTACATTAATTGCTCAATTTGTAAAAAATGAAACATATCAAAACATTGTTAATAACTATTTAAACTATACAACTTTAACTGGTTATATATTATATATAGTATTAATATTTGCATTTGGATATGTATATACACTTATGGAACTTAATCCAAAAGAAATGAGTGAAAACTTAGATAAAAATAGAAGTTATATTCCAGGAATTACTCCTGGTGAAAAAACAGAGATGTACTTAAAAGGAACAATTTCTAGATTAACAGTTGTTGGAAGCTTATTCCTAATTGTTATAGCTTCTATTCCAATATTATTTAGTAAAGTATCTTCATTATCAAGTGCTGTAACACTTGGAGGTACAGGATTACTAATTGTAGTTGGTGTTGCTCTTGAAACTTATAAACAACTTGAAAGTAGTATTGTTAGTAGAAGTTATCAAGGTAGTAGAAAGAGAAGACATAGAAGATGAAAAACATTATCTTTATAGCGCCTCCTGCTGCTGGTAAGGGAACGCAAAGTGAAATGCTAGTTAAAAAATATGGATATAAACATATTTCTACAGGAGACTTATTAAGAGAAGAAGTTAAAAAAGAAAGTCTTCTTGGTAAAGATATAAAGAAACTTATGGAAGCTGGTAAACTTATCAGTGATGAAATAGTTTTAAACCTATTAAAAAGTAAGATTGAAAGTTCTGGGGTATCTTCAAAGTTTATATTTGATGGATATCCTCGAACTATAAATCAAGCTGAAAGCTTAAATAGGTTAGCAAATGAATTAAATTTTAAACTAGATTGTGTTATATATTTGGATATTGATGAATTAACAGCAATGAAAAGAGCTGTTGGAAGAATTGGTTGTCCAAGTTGTGGTAGAGGTTATAATAAATATGAAGAAGGTCTTATGCCAAAAGAAAAAGATCTATGTGATGATTGTAAGGTGCCATTAACATCAAGAAGTGATGATAATGAAGAAACTTTTAAAGAAAGATTTCAAACATATTTAAATAATACCAAACCTTTACTTGACTATTACGAAAAGTTAGGTATAATTAACGTGATAGCAAGTTTATCTCCGGAAGAAACTTTTAAAGAAATAGAGGGTGTAGTTAATGATTAATATTTATACTGATGATGAAATTAAATTAATTAAGGAATCAGGTCATATTACATACGAAACTCATCAATATTTAAAACAATTTTTAAAACCTGGAGTAACAACTAAATATATAGATGATTTAGCTGGAGAATTCATTAGAAGCAAAGGCGGAGTGCCTAGTTGCTTAGGATATGAAGGTTATCCTGGAAATATATGTATTTCAGTAAATGATGAAGTTGTACATGGAATCGGAAGCGATAGATGTCTTGAAGAAGGCGATATCGTTACTCTTGATATTTGTACACTTTATAAAGGTTATCATTCTGATTCGGCATGGACTTATCCAGTAGGTAAGATAAATAAAGAAAAAGAATACTTAATGCATCATACTGAAAAGGCATTATTTACTGGATTAAAAGAATTGAAAGCTGGAGTTCCACTTGGAAATGCCTCAGCTAGAATTGGTCAATATGCTAAAAAACATGGCTTAGGTGTTGTACATGAACTTGTTGGACACGGAGTAGGTCATGAATTACATGAAGATCCAGATGTTCCAAACTATGGAATTTACAATACTGGAGTAAAACTAAAAGAAGGCATGGTTATAGCTGTCGAACCAATGTTAACAGCTGGAAAGAGATATGTTGTAATGTTAGATGACGATTGGACAATCGTAACTGAAGATGGACGTCCAAGCGCTCACTTTGAACATACCGTTGCTATAAGAAAAGATGGATATGAAATTCTTACAGGAGAGTGAAAAATGGCTAAAGAGCAAAAAATTGAAGTCGAAGGTAAAGTAATCGACGTAACTCATGAAATATATAAGATTGAGTTAGATAATAAGCTTATTGTAACTGCCCGTGTTTCTGGTAAAATACGTATGAACATGATCCGTATTTTAGCAGGTGATAGAGTTACAGTAGAAATGTCACCAACTGATTTAACACATGGGATTATAAAATATAGAAAATAATGGAGGTTATTTATGAAAGTAAGAGCATCAGTTAAAAAAATGTGTGCAAAATGCAGAACAATAAAAAGAAAAGGTAAAATTAGAATTATTTGTGAAAATCCAAAACACAAACAAGTACAAGGCTAGGAGGAAAATAATATATGGCACGTATTAAAAATATAGAATTACCAAAAGATAAAGCTTTATATATTGGTTTAACTGCTATTTATGGAGTAGGACAAAGCACTGCTAAAAAAATCTGTGCAGAAGCTAAAATTGATCCTGAAATGAAAGTAAGAGATTTAACTACTGAACAAGAAGCTTTATTAAGAACTGAAGTTGATAAATTTGTAGTTGAAGGAGAACTTCGTAGAGAAGTTCAAATGAACATCAAAAACAAAATGGAAATTAAATCTTATCAAGGTATAAGACATATTAAAGGTTTACCAGTTCACGGACAAAGTACTAGAAGTAATGCTAAAACTCGTAAAGGAAAAGGTAAAGTAGTTGCTAACAAGAAAAAAGTTGGTAAATAATAAATAGGAGGTATAATAATGGCTTATAATAGAAGAAAAAGAAAAATTAAAAAGAATATTCCTGAAGCTCAAGCTCATATATCTTCATCTTATAATAATACATTAGTTACTATTACAGATAAAGATGGTAATACAATCAGTTGGGCATCTTCTGGAACTATTGGTTATAAAGGTAGTAAAAAGAAAACTCCTTATGCTGCAGGACTTGCTGCTGAATCTGCAGGAAAAGCTGCTATGGATGCTGGAGTTGTTAAAGTTGAAGTATTCGTTAAAGGATTAGGTGGAGGTAGAGAAACTGCTATCCGTTCACTTCAATCAGTAGGATTAGAAATCACAGCTATTAACGATGAAACACCAGTACCACATAATGGTTGTAGACCACCAAAACGTCCAAGAAACTAATACAAAGGAAAAGAGGATTTAAATATGAATTTTGAAAAACCAGACTATAAAATTACTGAATATTGTGAAAGTAAGAATTATGGAAAATTTGAACTAGAACCACTTGAAAGAGGTTTTGGTACAACTATAGGTAATGCATTAAGAAGAGTTATGTTATCTAGTATGCCTGGTTCGGCTGTTACTAGTGTTAAAATTGATGGAGTTTTACATGAATTCCAAAAAATTGATGGTGTTAGAGAAGATGTTATGAACATTATTCTTAATATCAAAACTTTAGTTGTAAAGAATCATTCAACAGAAAAGAAAGTAATTAAACTTTCTGCTGCTAAGGAAGGACCTGTTACAGCTGGTGAAATTGAACATGACGCTGATATCGAAATAGTAAATCCTGATTTAGTTATTTGTAATTTAGTTAAGGGTGGAAAAATTGATATTGAAATGACTGTTAATAATGGTCGTGGATATGTTGATGCAAAAGAAAACAAAAAAACACTTGGAGATGTTGTTGGATTAATTCCTATTGATTCAATTTATTCTCCAGTTGAAAACGTAGCATTTGAGGTTGAAAGTGCTCGTGTAGGTCATAATGAAAACTATGACAAACTAATAATGTCTGTATACACTAATGGATCTATAACTCCAGAAGAATGTATGGCATTAGCAAGTAGAATTTTAATTGAACATTTAAATATTATTACTGATTTAAATCATATAGCTGATGTAACAGGAATAATTGCTGAAAAGAAAGTAGATACAATAACTAAAACACTTGAAACTCCAATTGAAGAAATTGAATTCAGTGTAAGAGCTTATAACTGCTTAAAGAGAGCAAATATTCATACAATGCAAGATTTAATTGATAAAAGAGAAGTTGAAGTTACTAAGATTAGAAATTTAGGTAAGAAATCACTTAAAGAAGTAATCGATAAAGTAAACGAAATGGGATTAAAATTTAAAGACTAAAACCAAAGAAGGAGGATATGACGATGTATAGAAAATTAGGTAGAGAATCTAGAATCAGAAGAAGTATTCTTGCTGGAATCACTAAAGACGTAATCAATAATGGTTATGTTGTAACAACTGAAGCTAGAGCTAAAGAAGTTAGAAAATTTGTTGATAAGATGATTACTTACGGAAAAACTGGTACATTAGTTTCAAGAAGAAAAGCATTAGCTTTCTTACATAATGATAAAGCTGTAGTAAGTAAAGTATTTGATGAATTAGCACCAAAATATGCAAATAGAAATGGTGGATATACAAGAATCATTAAATTAAAAGAAAGAATTGGCGATGACGCCTTAACTGTTAGACTTGAATTAGTTGACTAATCAAGTCTTTTTTTATGAAAAAGTAAACTTTACACATACTAAAAATAAAGAATACAATTACAACAAATATGTAGTATAATTAAAAATAGGATAGGTGTGTGAAATTAGGTGAAAATAAAAAATGTAATGTAAAATAATTTATAAGTTGTGTAATTTAATTTGCAAAAATTAAAAAAATTTTAAAATTTTGTGTAAACCCTTCAAAACGACTTGAAAATCGGGGGGGGTATTATAAAATAAAATAGTAGAAAGTAGGTAAAAATATGAAGAAGAAAAGTATGCTTATAGTAGCAATATTACTAATGAGTATTGGATTTGCAGCAGTAAGTGCAACATTAATAATAAATGGAAATGCAAAGGTAAGTGAAAACGAAGAAGATTTTAGTGTAATCTTCACAGCTGCAAGTATAGACGGAAAGGATGTATATAGTTCTGTAATAGATGATACAAAGAAAACAATAACATTTACAACAAGTGAATTAAAAACACTTAATCAAACATCAGTACTTGCATATGAAGTAACAAACAACTCAAGTCAATATGATGCAGAAGTAGTAGTAACATGTGTACCAAAGACTGGAACAACAGCAAAATATACAAGTATCAAAAATAAACTAGAAAATGATGCAACGAAAGTATTAGCAAAAGAAACATTAAATGGAACATTAACAGTAACACTAAATCAAGTAGCAACAGAAGAAGTAAGTGAAGAATATACATGTAAGTTAGAATTTAATGCAGTAGAAAGAGATACAATTGGCGTAGAATTAACTCAATTTCAAAAAGACAGTTGGGCAACAATAGCAGCAAATGTAAAAGCTGGAAATATAAGTAAATATAATGTTGGAGATACAAAAGAAGTAGACCTAGGATCTCTTGGAATACATACAGTAAGAATATCCAACATGAGTGCATGTACAAATGGGGAAACAGGTGAAACAGCATGCGGATTTGTAGTGGAATTTGCCGATATAATAACAAATCAAAAATTTAATAGCACAGGCAAAAATATAGGTGGCTGGAAAGATTCAGAACTACGTACATATATAAATGGAACAATATATAATGCACTACCAAGTGAATTACAAAATGTAATAGTTTCAACAAAAGTAGTATCAGGACATGGAAATACATCAGGAGAAGAAAACTTTGAAACACAAGACAAATTATATTTGTTAAATGCTCAAGAAGTTTGGAATGGTAATAGTTATGATACATCAGTAGGAACATCAAAACAATTAGATTATTATAAGAATCAAGGAGTAACAACAAGTAGTTATGCAGGAGCAATAAAACAATACAACGGAGGTAACTCATGGTGGTGGCTACGTTCGGCTGATTCTAGCACTTCCAGAGCCTTCATTATCGTCTACAGCGGTGGTGGATGGGACAACTCCTATGTGGGCAACTCTCATGGGGTCTCTCCAGCTTTCCGAATCGCATAAACAATGCAGATATAAAAAACTGTAAAATGAAGTGAACTTAAGTGGAGATGCACAAACCAATCCGAGAAGTTATTTATTGGGTAACGCTAATGAATGAAATATATTAATTATGTTTTTATAAAAAAATACACATTAGTATAATATAACTATTGTGTATTTTTTTTTGAAAAGTAAACTTTACACGCCTAAAAATAAAATACGCAAACTACAACAAATGTGCAGTATAATTAAAAATATGATAGGTGTGTGAAACTAGGTGGAAATAAAAAATGTAAGTTAAATTATCTTAAAGTGTAAAAAATTAGAAATTTGTGTAAACCCTTCCAAACGACTTGAAAATCGGGGAGGGGGTATTATAAAATAAAGGAAGAATAGGTGTGTGTGAAATATGAAGAAAAGGAGTGCAATAATAATTTCAATTATTTTGATGTCTATTGGATTTGCAGCAATCTCAACAACATTAATAATAAATGGAAATGCGAATGTAAGTGAAAATGAAGAAGATTTCTCAGTAATATTCACTGATGCAAGTTTAGATGGAAAGGATGTATATTCAACTGTTGTAGATGATACAAAAAAGATAATAACTTTTGAAACAAGTGAATTAAAAACACTTAATCAAACATCAGTACTTACATATGAAGTAACGAACAACTCGAGCAATTATGATGCAAATGTAGCAGTTACATGTGTACCAAAGGATGGAACAACAGCAAAATATACAAGTATCAAAAATAAATTAGACAATGATGAAACAGTTGTAAAAGCAAAAAGTTCAATAAATGGAACATTAACAGTAACACTAGATAAAACATCAACAGAAGAAGTAAGTGAAGAATATACATGTAAATTAGAATTTAATGCCGTAGAAAGAGATACAATAGGAGAAGAAATACCAGCTTTTCAAAAAGATAGTTGGACAACAATTGCAGCAAATGTTAAAAGTGGAAACACAAGTAAATATAATGTAGGAGATACAAAAGAAGTTGACCTAGTTGATTTAGGAACACATACAGTGCGCATTTCAAACATGAGTGAATGTACAAATGGAGAAACAAGTGAAACAGCGTGCGGATTTGTAGTTGAATTTACTGACATTATAACAAATCAAAAATTTAATAGTATTTTTACGGGTTCAGGAGGATGGAGAGATTCAGAGATACGCACATATATAAATGGGACAATATATAATGAACTACCAAGTGAATTACAAAATGTAATAGTGTCTACTAAAGTAATATCAGGGTACGGGAGTAATGATTCCAGCAATTTTGAAACAGTCGATAAATTATACTTATTAAGTGGGCGTGAAATTTATGAGGATGGAACAAGTAATCAAATCAGCACTCATGATACATCGTACAACACTACAAAACAATTAGATTATTATAAAAATCTAGGAATAAATACAGATAATTATATTGGAGTAAAAAAACAATATAACGGAAGTGATTCATATTGGTGGTTTCGTTCAGTTGATTCTAATTATGAGAGCAGTTTTTTAAGTGTTAATGATTCTGGCAATTGGTGTGGTCGTGCTGCAGACCATTCTTATGGTATTTCACCAGCTTTCCGAATCGCATGACATATTTAGCTAAATAAAATATAAATATGTTTAATACTGGTAGACAATTAAATCAAGTATAAAGTACCTTTACAAAAAATAATCTATTTCTTATAATTAACTTGTGATGATTTATGAAAAAAGATAATTTTGGTGCATTAGTTGTGCTTATTAATATAGTACTCACTTTATTTTTATTAACTATGAAAGAAGATAAAATGTCATATTTTATAGTTGCTATAATATCTAATATAATTGCTATTATATTTAGCATATTTGTATTAAATAAACAAAATAAAAAACTAATGAATGTTATTTCATTAGTTACAAATATAATTATTATGGTTTGTGCAGTTATATATGGAATATATTTTATCTAAAAAAAGTTAATGAATTATTTTTTTGAACTGGTTTTTCTTTAAAAGTCAGTTCTTTTTTTTCGGGTTGTTTATTTTCGATTTTAAACTCGTTAATTTTTGTTTTTATGGTTTTTATAGTAGGGTTAAGATCTTTTATTAATGGTAATGCACGTTTAGTAATATTTAAGAATCTTAAGCTACTTGAAAGAATTGAAGAAAGATTGAAATTCATAATATTTCACCTAATAAATTATATGAAATAAATAAAAATAGTTTACTAATTTTTCTAATATGGTATAATTTAAATTAGAGAATACTAGGGAGTGATTAAATTGAAAGAACATAAACAAGCTAATTTTTTCTTGTTTTTCCCAATGTATGTATGTTTAGGAATATTTTATATATTAAAGACTTTGGCTACACCATTTATTTTTATTTGGTCAAGGGGCTCAGATACTTTATATAATACGATTAATAAAACTGATAGTAAGGATCTTAGAGGCGCAAATATGGGTGATGAAGTTGCACCTGAATTAGAGCCTAATAGCACTGCAAAAAAGATTAATATCAGTCCTAAATTACTTGCAGAAAGAGAAAAATTGATAAATTCAATTGATGCTACAGAAGAAGTAAGAAGTGAAAAACCAGTAACATATAGATATGTTGCTCTAGATTCTGATGGTAAGAAAGTAACAAGTACATTTTTAGCTTTTTCTAAGGTTGAAGTTTATACATTCCTAGAAAATGAAGGTTACAAAGTATTTAAAATAGAAACAAGTCCTTGGATTGAAAGATTATATGGACCTAGTACTTTTTCTTCTAAGAAGATTAAAATTAAAGATATTGTATTTTGGTTACAACAATTATCAACATATTTAAAAGCGGGAATACCTTTAACAGATGCAATGCGTATTTTAAGTAAACAAATGGGGAAAAAACCAAATTTAAGAAGAACATTTGATTCAATTGTCTATAACTTAACATTAGGTGAAAGCTTTTCAACTTGTTTGGAACGTCAAGGAGAAGCTTTTCCACCACTTTTAATAAACATGGTTAAATCGGCTGAGGCAACAGGAGATCTAGAGGGTACACTTGATGAAATGGCTGATTACTATAAGCAAACTGAAACTACTAGAAAAGAAATGGTAAGTGCTTTAACTTATCCAACAATGGTATTTATATTTTCTATTGCAGTAATCATTTTTATTCTTGTTTATTTAATACCTCAATTTGTAAGTATTTATAAAACAGCTGGAGTTAAATTAAATCCAATTACAACATTCTTAATTGGAGCAAGTAGTTTCCTAAAAGCTAATTTATTCTATATATTTATAACTATCATAATATTCTTTACAATTATGTATGTTATGTATAAGCATATAAAAGCTTTTAGATATTTTTTACAAACAATATTTATGAAAATACCTGTTTTAGGTAAAATTATAATTTATAAAGAGATGACTATATTTACTAAAACATTTGCAAGTCTATTAAAGAATAATGTCTTTATAACTGATTCGATTAATATTTTAGGTAAAATCACCAATAACGAGATTTATAGAGAAATAATGATTAATACAATTAATTATATTGGTCGAGGAGAAAAAATCTCTGCAGCATTTAAAAATCACTGGGCAATTCCAGAAGTTGCATATTATATGATGGCAACTGGTGAATCAACTGGTGAACTTGCTGAAATGATGGAAAAAGTTTCTGAATACTATGCTGAGCAACACAAGATGTTAATTGATTCGATGAAAAGTTTAATTGAACCAATACTTATTATTTTCTTAGCTGTAGTAGTTGGAGGAATTATAATATCAGTAATCATTCCTATATTTAGTCTATACTCTGAAATATTATAGGAGGGTAGTTATGTTACCATATATTTTTCTTTTTATACTAGGTATAATCCTTGGATCGTTTTATAACGTTGTTGCAACACGTATACCAAACGGAGAATCCATAATCAAACCTAGAAGTCACTGCACTAACTGTTATCACGAGCTAAAGTGGTATGAATTAATTCCTCTTGTATCATATATCATACAAGGAGGAAAGTGTAGAAAGTGTTATAAAAAGTTAAGTATATGGTATTTTTTATCTGAACTTTTTACTGGTTTATCTTTTGCATTTAGTTATTATCTATATGGTTTTGATTTAATGACTATAAAGTCATGTATACTTGTATCTATTATAATGATTACAATTATAAGTGATGTGAACTATATGGTAATTCTTGACAGCCCAATTATAATTGGAACGATATTACTTATGATTGTTGATTATTTTATTGGAGGATTTAATACAATATTAATAAACACAGTTAATGGTTTCATAATGTTCTTAATAGTTTTAATGATAAAGCTTCTAGGAGATAAAGTGTTTAAACAAGAATCTCTTGGATGGGGAGATGTTAAATTTTCGTATCTTGCGGGATATATTCTAAATATGCCAATATCTCTAATATATTTATTCTTAGGAGCATTTATTGCTTTACCAAATGCAATTTACCAATCAATAAAGAAAGGCAATTCTGTAACGCCTTTTGGACCATTCTTAGCAATTAGTTTAGTTATATTATTTTGGTTAAACAAATATGTTGTAATTCTAATAAAATTGTGGTTAAAATTGTAAAACTTTACGTAAAGTAAGTTTAAAAAATGACAAATAATGTTAATTTTTTTTATTGCAATAGTATAATCTAACCTAGAAATGGAAGTGCCGTTAATGGGAAATGCAACGCTGAAAAAAATGCTAGCAATAATTATAAATTTAAGTATAGTTATAATGGAAATAATCTCTTTTATAATTTGTTATCAAAAAGATGGTATATCTTGCTTTCAATATTATACACAAGATAGTAACTTATTTTTAATGATTACATCAATTATATTTTTAATATATGAAATAATAAGTATAAAAACTAAAGAAGAAATACCACATTGGATTAGTATTTTAAAATATTCAGCAACTACATGTGTAACTACAACATTTTTAGTAGTTGTTACAGTTTTAGCTCCAGTTATGGGAGGATATAAAGCTATGATGTTAGATGGAACGATGCTATATCACCATCTTATTTGTCCAATACTTGCATTTATATCATTTATCTTTCTAGAAAATCATAAAATAGGTGGAAGCAAAGATGCATTAATCGCGATGATTTTTACAGTTGTGTATGGAATTATTGCTGTTGCTTTAAATATATTCAAAATAATGGATGGACCTTATCCATTCTTGAGAGTTTATGAACAATCATTATTAATGTCAATAATGTGGGTTATTCTTATGAATGGAAGTGCATATCTTTTAAATTTATTTATAGCTTACTTAAACAATTTATTTAATAAGAGGATTAGTTAATAAAGGTGCTTTTTAAAGCATTTTTTATTTTGATATAACAATTTCTAGCCAAAATGTAAAATAAAAACCAGCCAAAATGTAAAATGAAAACCAGCCAAAATGTAAAATAGTACTTAACATTTTATAAAATTATCTGTATAAGAATACATGGGAGCTGTTTTAATAGAGGGTTGCAAATGGTGTGGAAAGTCTACTACAGCAAGACAATTTGCTAAAAGTTATATTGAATTTCAAGATCCAGATAAAAAAATGCAATATGACAAAACAAATCAAACCAAACCATCATTATTTTTAGAAGGTGAAAAGCCAAGATTATTTGATGAATGGCAAATGTATCCAGTTGTATGGGATTCAATTAGAATGGACGTTGATCATACCGGTTTAAAAGGTCAGTATATTTTGACTGGTTCAGCAAGACCAGCTCAAGACAGCGTTATGCATAGTGGAACTGGAAGAATATCAAAATTATTAATGAGACCTATGTCATTGTATGAATCTGGAGAGTCAAATGGCTGTGTATCATTAAATGATATTATACTTGGACATGATATCGAGGGCGTTTCTAATTTAAGTTTTGATGCCTTGATAAATGCAACGATAAGAGGAGGATGGCCCGAATCATTAAATATAACTAACGATAATAAATATAAAATATCTAAAGAGTATGTACAGAGTCTTTTAAACGAAGGAATAAAAACCGTTGATGGTATTGAAAGAAGTACCCAAAAAATGAATGCAGTTTTAAAAAGTATTTCTAGAAATATTTCAACAAATACAAGTAAACTGACTCTTCTTGAAGATGTTAAGTCTGAGTTTACTAGTGAAGTTTCTAGGCCAACATTAGATGAATATTTAGAAACATTAGAAAAGTTATATATATTAGAGTATATCCCAGCAACGAATTTGAATTTAAGATCGAAAACCCCATTAAGAATTTCACCAAAATTGGAATTAGTAGATCCATCTCTAGCTATTGCAGTTCTCAATTTAACAAGGGAAGACTTAATAAAGGATTTAAATTTTACTGGTTTTATATTTGAAAATCTTTGTATGAGAGATTTAAGAATATACGCTGATGCAATTAATGCACGACTTTCTTATTATAGAGATAAAAATGATTTTGAAGTTGATTGCATATTAGAAACAGCTTCAGGTGCATGGGGTGCAATTGAAATAAAATTAGGAGCAGGAGAAATTCCAAATGCTGTTGAAAACTTAACAAAGTTTAAGAAAAAAGTTGATACAGAAAAATATGGCAATCCAACATTTCTAATGGTATTAACAGGTGCAGATTATTCGTATAAAAGGGATGATGGAATTTATGTTGTTTCTATTGGAAATTTGAAGGACTAGAAAAATATGCTTCCAGGAGAAATTTTATCTCCTTTTTTATTTTACATAAATATCTATCTATGATATTATATAGCACAATATTGATTGTTTAGGAGGGGTAAAAGTGATAGATATTGAAAAAGTAGAAAAAATAATTGGGTCTGGCAATGATTTAAATTTTGATTTTGGTGGATATTCTAAAATATACATGCATACAACAGAAAATATAAAGGATTTTTTAACATGTTTTGATATGAATGGAAGCAAGGTTTTAACTGTTGCTGG
>CAKOPW010000005.1 GCA_934101115.1 uncultured Bacilli bacterium
TTTAAAAAATTTTGACCGAATTTCTTCTTAAACACGTGTTTTTCCATAAAATCACCACGTCATAAGTTTACCACAAAAAGAAAGGAAAGTAATTATCTTTCCCATCCATTTCTTAAAACATCATAACTAATCTTGTGTCTACCAACATTTTTAGTAGCGTAATCTTCAGACTCAACAAGTAAATCTAAATCTGTTCCTAGAACACCACGATCAAGTACGATTGCTACAACTTTTTCTCCAGAAACATAATCAGCATCAAATGTTACAATTGAACCACATTTTAAATTTTTACTTGATGCTACAATCCTAACATTACCATAATCAGCATCATTATATATAGTTGTTCCATCTGATACATCTTGTCCAGTACATCCAAGTTTACCACTACAAAGTGGACAATTAGCTCCATATCCTGTCAAATCTCCAGTAAATGTATCAAGAGGATAATATTTATCTTTCAATTGAATTTCATTTAGTTTATATGCCATTGCTGTTAAATCAATCGTTTTATTTAAATTTTCATTTGTTATTTTATCATTTAAATTAACCATGTTCACTTTTTGTATTACAAACACTGAACAAATAATCAATATGATTTTAGTTGCTTTAATAAATTTGTTACTATCCTTAATCATATAACCACCTTATATACTCATTTTAGCAAAAATCAATATATAAGTAAACACTTTACACAAATTTTATATTACTTTTTTATTTTATAAAGTTCCTGTACATTTTTTTCAGTTATAGAAGATACTTCTTCTATGCTTATACCTTTTAGATTAGCTAAATATTTGGCAATAGTTTTTATATATTTTGGTTCATTAGAATATTTTCTAAAAGGTTCAGGGGTTAAATAAGGCGAATCAGTCTCTAAAACTATTCTATCCAAAGGAATATTCTTTATGACTTGATCAATTTTAGAATTTTTAAAAGTCATAACTCCACCTACACCAAAATAGAAACCTAATTTAATAAATATATTGGCTGTTTCAAGACTACCGCTAAAGCAATGGATTACTCCATGAACTTTAAACTTTTTAATAGAATTAATTGTATCCAATGTTGCTTCTCTAGAATGAACAACTACTGGTAAATTATACTTTTCAGCTAAAGCAAGTTGAAATTCAAAAACTTCGATCTGTTTATCACGATTTCCTTTTGTATAATAGTAATCAAGACCTATTTCCCCTATTGCTACCAACTTTTTATCATTAATATTGTCTTCAATAATTTTTTCAATTTTTTTATAATCATCATCCATATCTTCAGGATGTATTCCAATACAGGCATATATATTTTCATATTCTTCAGAAGTTTTTAAAACCTCTGGAATATTTTTTAGACTAGTAGCTGCATTTAAAATTGCATCCACATTATTATTTTTTGCAGATTCTATAACTTTATTAAAATCCTCAAAATATTCATTAAAAATATGTGCATGAGTATCTGTAAAATGCATAAAATGACCTCCAATAAATAAGAAAGTGATTACTCACTTTCCTTTTCTATTCTTGCAAATAATATTTCTGGTTTATTTAAGATAGTACCAGACTTAAATTGACCGAATTTCTTAGTTGATTCGTAAGAAGTTAGATCAGTATTAATTTGATTGAATATTTTTTCTGTTGTTTCAGGTATAAATGCTTGAAGATAAACAGTACAAATTCTTATTGATTCAATTAAATTATATAACACAGTTTTTAATCTATCTTGTTTTGTTTCATCCTTAGCTAAAACCCAAGGTGTTGTATCATCAATATATTTATTTGTTGCTCTTAGACAATTAAGTACTTCATCTATAGCATCAGCTATTCTTAAGTCATCCATTTTTTTCTTAAACAAGTTAGGTAAAGCTTCAATTTTTTCTATTAAAGTAGCATCAACATCTTCAGTAACACGTGTATTTTCAACTACACCGTCAAAGTATTTATGAGACATTGAAATAGTTCTATTAACAAGGTTTCCTAAAATATTAGCAAGATCACCATTAATTCTTTCAACAAGTAAATCTTCAGAGAAAACTCCATCACTTGCAAAAGGAATTTCATGTAAAAAGAAATATCTTATGGCATCTACTCCATATTTGTTAACTAGATCATCAGCGTACACTAAATTACCTTTACTTTTACTCATCTTACCATCAGCCATTATTAAAAAAGGATGTCCAAATACTTTTTCTGGAAGTGGTAAATCTAAACTCATTAGGAAACATGGCCAATAAATTGTATGAAATCTTACAATATCTTTACCAATTAAATGTAAATTAGCTGGCCATAACTTCTTAAATTCATCTGTTTGATTATCAACATCATATCCAATGTTAGTAATATAATTAGTCAAAGCATCTAACCAAACATAAACAACATGTTTTGGATCAAAATCTACTGGAATACCCCAAGAGAAAGATGTACGTGAAACACATAAATCTTGAAGACCAGGTTTAATAAAGTTATTTAACATTTCATTTTTTCTAGCTTCAGGTTGAATAAAGTCTGGATGACTTTCAATATACTCAACTAATCTATCTTGATATTTAGATAATCTGAAAAAATAAGCTTCTTCACATTTTTCTTGAACATCTCTTCCACAATCAGGACATTTTCCATCAACTAATTGACTTTCAGTCCAAAAAGACTCACAAGGTATACAATATAATCCCTTATATTCACCTTTATAGATATCACCTTTATCATACATTTTCTTAAATATATGCTGAACTACTTCTTCATGATGTTTATCAGTTGTTCTAACAAATTTATCATATGTTGTATTCATTAAATCCCAGATAGTTTTTATTTCTCCAGCAACTTTATCAACATATGCTTGAGGTTCAACTCCAGCTTCAGTTGATTTAATTTGAATTTTTTCTCCATGTTCATCAGTTCCAGTTTGGAAATAAACATCATAACCTTCCAATCTCTTATTTCTAGCAATTGCATCAGCTAAAACAATTTCATAAGTGTTTCCAATATGAGGTTTTGCAGATGTATAAGCAATAGCTGTACTAATATAATACTTTTCTTTTTCCATATAAATTTTCCTTTCAATAAAAAAACATCCATAACATAGGAACGAACGTATCCGTGGTACCATCCTATTTTATGAATGTAATCATACACTTTTATCTTAACGCGACTTAAACGATTTAAACTCCAGACCCATTCGATTATTTTACTAACTTATCTGCTTTCACCTAACCAGATTCTCTTATAAAAGTCTTCAAATAACTTCTTTCCTTCTTTGTCTAACGCCTTTAATATATCACGGAAAAATAATTTATTCAAGTTTATTTTATCATATTTACAATTTCGTCAAGTAGTTTAACTTCATAATAAATGAAATGCTTATCTAAATTAATTTTTGGTAAACTTATATAAATTTTCTTCATTTTATAAGCAAGTCTAAATTTTGGATTTATATTATATGCGATTAAGAATAGTTTATCACCTTCTATTTTATTAGAAACTTCTTCACTTAATTCTAATTCAATTAAAGACTCTGTTTGTTTTACACGTGTAATATTTAAAAGATGTGCAAGTTTTTCAAACCATTCTTCATACATGTAAATTTCCATTTTTTCATCAACAACACCAAAACGATCCTCAATTTCCTCTTTAGCTTTCAATAAAGACTTTTCATCTTTAATTTCATTGATAATTTTATGAATTTCAATTTTAATGTTTTCCTCTTTTACATATGCATCATCTATATGATTTTCAACTTCAATAAGTGGATTAGTTTCATCTTCCTCTTCAACTACTTCACCTTTTAAACGTTTTATTTCATCATTAACCATTTGAGTATAAAGCTCAAGACCAACGGAATCAACAAAGCCGGCTTGTTCACTTCCTAGTAAATCTCCTGCTCCTCTTATAGATAAATCTCGCATCGCGATTTTATAACCAGATCCAAGCTCTGTAAAATCTTTGATTGATTGAAGTCGTTTCTTTGCTGTTTCTGTTAAAATCCTTGATGGTTTATACATTAAATAAGCATATGCAATTTTATCACTTCTTCCAACTCTTCCTCGAAGTTGATATAGTTGAGAAAGTCCAAAATTATCGGCATCTATTATGATCAAAGTATTAACATTCGGTATATCAATACCAGTTTCTATGATAGTTGTACATAATAAAATATCATATTTATAATCAATATAATCACTTACAACTTTTTCAAGTTCATTCTTATCCATTTGACCATGAGCAATTGCAATTCTTGCCTCTGGTACTAATTTTTTTATCTTAGTAAGTTCATCTTCAATGCTTTGAACTTTATTATAAAGAATAAACACTTGTCCATCTCTAGACATTTCTTTATAAATTGCATCTTTGATTAAAACATCATTTTCTTCCAAAACATAGGTTTGAACAGGATAACGATTTACAGGAGCTGTATCAATAATAGATAAATCTCGAAGACCACTCATTGCCATTTTTAAAGTTCTAGGTATTGGCGTGGCTGATAAAGTAAGAACATTAACATTATTTTTTAATTCTTTAATTTTTTCTTTATGAGTTACCCCAAATCTTTGTTCTTCATCAATAACAAGAAGTCCAAGATTTTTATAATCAATTTTATCATTAAGAAGTTTGTGTGTACCAAAAACAATATCAATAGTTCCCTCTTTTAAACCTTTAATAATACGATTTGTTTCTTTAACAGATACAAACCTATTAAGTAAAGCTATATTAATTGGGTAATTTTTAAATCTCTCTAAAGCATTTTTGTATTGTTGTCTTGAAAGCAAAGTTGTTGGACAAAGATAAGCTACTTGATGTCCATTCATAACTGTTTTGAACATTCCTCTAAACGCAACCTCAGTTTTACCAAATCCTACATCACCACATAAAAGTCTATCCATTGGAACTTTGGAAGAAAGATCATGTTTTAATTCCTTAATACATTTTTCTTGATCACTTGTTGCCGTATATTGAAAATAAGAATCAAACACCTCTTCTTCAGGATAAGTCTTATAAGCATCTCCAACTATATTATTTCTTGCTGCATATAATTTTATTAATTCTCCTGATATATCTTTTATCTTAGCTTTTACTTTCATCTTTGTTTTAGCCCAGTTTGTAGAATTCAATGAGTTTATTTTAGGCTTAACTCCATCAGCATCAGAAAATTTATATATTGAATTAATTTTTTCAACAGGAATATACACTTTATCATTACCTGCATAGTTTATTAATATATAATCTCTTTTCATACCATTTTTAGTTAAAGCTTTTATTCCACCATATATTCCTATTCCATTACTTTGATGCACTACATAATCTCCAACTTTTAAATCATCAAAACTTTTAATTTTTCTTCCCAATTTATAAGAGTTTTTATAGGTATTTACAACTTTTACATCATCAATATCATATTCGCTTATTACTGAATAGTTGTTGATTATAAAGCCTTCATTAACTTTTTTCTTTATTATATTAATTTTTCCATTAATAACAGTCCCTATATTAACATGTTCAAACAAAGATTCAATTGAATTAATTTGTCTATCATTACTTAAATATATAATTAACGTATTTTTCTTATAAGTTGACAATACATAATCTTTTAGAGAATCATAATTTCCTTTAAACTTTATCATTGGTTTTGAATTATAACTGATGCTATCGGCATAATTATTAACTGTTTCTACACGCATAAAATTATCAACCATAATTTCATCGTATTTATACATAAAGACTTCATCTGTATTTTTAGATTCATTATAATCTTTGATATCTTCAAGAATTTTATTATAGCCATTCAGTATTTGATTTTCATCAACAAAAAAAGTAAACGGCTTATTCATATATTCATATAAAGAATTATGTTGGTCAGTTGAAACTTCTGAAAATGGCATAAGTTTAAAACTAGAAACTTCATTTATTGATAGCTGAGTCTCTTCATTAAAAAATCTAATAGAATCAATTTCATCTCCAAAAAATTCCAATCTTATTGGATGATCACTTTCTATTGGAAATATATCTATGATATATCCACGTACAGCATACTCTCCAGTAGATGTTACAAGTGAATCTCGTGTATATCCTAGTTTATCTAAAAATGATAAGAGTTCATCTCTTTCATAATTTTTTCCCTTTTCTAATAGAAGTTCAAAATTAGTAGATTCCTTAATTGATGGTAAAAATCTCAAATATCCCATTAAATTAGTAACAACTATACCGGAATGCTCTTTTAAATACTCTAAAGTTTCAAGACGACGTACTTTTAAATCAGGTGATATTGCAAGAGCAACTGATGCTAAAAAATCATCCATTGGAAAAAGACAGACATCGTCTGTATATGTTTTCAAACCTTGATATATTTTATTTGCATCATATAAAGTATTAGTAACTATTAAAACATTTTCATGATTTTTATTATAATAATTCAAATAATATTGAATAGTTAATTCTTCAGTCAATCCGCAAACATGATATCCATTTTTATATTTAAAAATATCACTCAAAAAATCCATATTTTCTCCTAATTATATTTACTCATCAATTCTTGAATACTCAATTTACTAAAATCTTCAATAATTTTATCAACAATAGAAAAACTATTTGATAAAGTATTTAATTCTTCTTTAGAAAATTTTGATAAAACATAATCTTTAGTATCCATATTTCTATTATGTGCAATTCCAACTTTTATTCTAGCAAAAGATGTAGAATTTAAATATTTAATAATATCTTTTATTCCATTATGTCCACCACTTGAAGAATTAATTTTAATTCTTATTTTTCCAAACTCTAAATCCATATCGTCTTGAATAATTAGTACATCACTTAAATCCAATTTATAAAAATTTACAAAATCGTAAACAACCTTACCCGATAAATTCATATAACTTAAAGGTTTAATAAAAATATATTTTTCTCCACCAATATTAGTTTCATAGTATTCCGCATTAAATTTTTTAGAATATTTTACGTTTCCTAAATAATGATCAAGTGACATAAAACCAATATTATGGCGAGTATTTTCATATTCTTTTCCTGGATTTCCCAAACCAACTACTAATTTCATTTTTTACCTCCCAAAAATACCTTGATATGTTTTGTTTTCATCAATATACACCGGTCGTTCTATTTTAACATAATCCTTTCCATTCAAAAGAGCTTCAATTAAAACAAGTGATGAATTCCCATTTCTATTATCATAAACTGGAACTATAGATTTTATACCGAAATTATATTTTTTTAAACACTCAATAATATCTACAATTCGAGAACTAGTATGTACTAAATAAAAATATCCACCATTTTTTAAAGATTTAGCAGAAATGTGAACTACTTCGTCCAAATTAGTGCTTATCTCATGACGAGCTTTAGCAAGCACTTGATTATCATTTAATACCTTATCATCATGATATATAAAATAAGGAGGATTACAGGTAACTATATCATATTTATTTTTAGAATCAATATTTTTTATATCATCATTATAATAATTAATATTTTTTACGTTATTTTTTTCAATAGACATTTTACCAAGTTCATATATTTCAGGTTGTAATTCATATGCATCTATCTTTATTCTATCACCAAATTTTTTTGATAAAATTAAAGGAATAGGTGCATTACCTGAACATAAATCCAATACATTTTTAGCATTTTTTCTAACCCTAACAAACTCAGCTAATAAAACTGAGTCTACTGAAAATTTAAAATATTTACTATTTTGGTATATATACATATCATAATCATATAAATCATTTAATTCTGCTTGATTCATAAACACATTTATCTCCATTTATTTCAACGGTATATTTTTTATTCAAAACATCAATTGAAACAACTCTTCCTTTTCCATCTGGAGTTTCTACATATTCTCCAACTTTAGGTAAAAGTTTTCTATGACATGTATATACTTCATCCTCATATGCAAGACAGCAAAGAAGTCTTCCGCAAGCTCCATTAATCTTGCTTGGATTTAATGCAATATTTTGATTTTTGGCCATACTGATACTGATTGTATCGATTCCATTTAAAAATGATGCACAACAAAGTGGTCTTCCGCATTGACCAAGACCACCAATTTCTTTAGACTTATCTCTTACACCTATTTGATGAAGCTCAATACGAGTTTTATATTTTGCAGCTATCTCTTTTACAACATCTCGAAAGTCAATTCTTTCATCTGCAATGAAGTTAAACATCAATTGCTTTCTATCCAAAGTATAAGTTGCATCTAAAAGTTTCATATCAAGGTTTGCTTTTTTTACACATTCTCTTGCATAATCAAGAGCTATTTTAGCATCTTTTAAATTAGTAAGATAATTATTGTAATCTTTTTTTGTTGATATTCTAATAACCGGTTTCATATCTTCTATATTAATATTTTTTGTTTCAGGGACATCAAGTTCATAAACTTTTGCAAATTGTTCACCTTTTTCAGTCTCTACAACAACAGTTAATTTATTTTTTAAATCTAAGTTATCATATTTAAAATAATATAATTTACCAGTATCTTTAAATTTCACTCCACATATCTTCATATATCTACTCCCATAACAATATCATTTTGTTTAATATCAATTCTTTATTTAAATTAAATTTAAATTCATTTTGTATTTGTTCAATTAATTTTATTCTCTTAGCTAAAATTAATATATCATTTGTATCAACACTTACTAATATTTTATCAATCATATTTTTATCACAAGTAAGACGTTTTAATAAATAATCATATTTTATTATATACACTTTTCTTAATATATCAAGTATAGTTTCAATCTCAACTCTTTCTTTTTTAGCTATATTTTTTATTTGATTCATCAAAACATACTTTTTAGTAGAATTCAGTTTAAACGCTAAATCTAATGTTTCATCAATAAGTAGATATTGCTCATCATTAACACTTAATAAATCTTGTAAATTTTCATAAGGATAAATAAGTTTAAAAATCTCACATCTACTTTTAATAGTTGGTAACATCTTAGATATACTAGTTGTTATAAAAAAGCCAACAATATTTTTTTCAGGTTCTTCCAAAAATTTAAGAATTTTATTTGAAGCTGATATATTTAATTTTTCAGCACTTTTTATTATATATATAGAATAGCTTCCCATAACTGATGTTGTTGAAAATGAATCTAATATATTTTCAATTTGTACAACTTTAATATCTTTACCATCTGGTTCAACCGTAATTAAATCTGGAAAATTATTGTTATCAATTAAATTATCAAATTCATGATCAGTAATAACCTTCAAAATATTTAAGATATCATCATATGCCTTTTCTATATTATTTGTCTCAAACAAAAAAGCATGAGAATTTTTTTTCTCAAGAAATGATTTTTCTATGTTATCAATAATTGCTTCTTTGTTCATATTCATCACCAATAAAATTTATAGGCAAGTATTCCATATATAATCAATCCAGGAAATCCTAAAATTGATGTTATAATTAAACTAAAATAATTGATTGGAACAAAATAACCTATTTTAACTAATATAATATTTAAACTATAAATTGTAATTGTTGAAAACACAAAGTTTTTTAACAATTTTTTTATTACTTTCATATTATCACCATATTACAATATATTTTAATATACTTATTTTATGATACTTCTTTTCTATCTAGAAGAGCTTGATCCAATGTTAGTGCATCAAGATAGTCAAGTTCCACTCCCATTGGAATTCCATAGGATAATCTAGTTATCTTAACATTTTTATTTTCTAATATTTTTTTGATATACAAAGTTGTTGTTTTTCCTTCAATAGAAGATTTTAATGCAACAATTACTTCTGCATTTTCAACTCCTTCCAACCTTTTAACTAAACTGGATAAATTGATGTCTTCTGGATAAATACCATCCATTGGAGATATAAGTCCATTCAATACATGATATTTTCCATTGAAGCTTCCAGATTTTTCAAACATAAATACACTTTTATAATCTTCAACAACACATATAAGATCATCACGTCGATGTTCATTTGCACAAATATAACATTCTTCTTGATCAGTTAAATGTCCACAAATTTTACATCTATGTAATTTGCTTTTGCATTCTTTAATTGCATTTACAAAGTTATCAATATCTTCATCGCTTAATTCAAGTAAAGCTAAAGCATTTCTTTCAGCACTTTTTTCTCCAACTCCTGGTAATTTTTTAAATGACTCTATTACATTATTTAAACTACTTGGATACATATTAAATCAAACCACCAAGTTGTTTACCATAAACGCCAAGTTTTGATTCAACATCACGTTCAATTTTAGAAATAGCATCATTGAAAGCTATCTTTATCATATCTTCTAAAATATCTAGATCTTCAACATCAAACTTTTCCATATTTTTAAACTTAACATTTTTTAATTTTTTATCTCCGCTTAATACAACTTCAACTAATTCTGAACTACCAGTATATTCTGTAGAGTAAATTTTTTGTTGTTTTCTTTCTATTTCTTTTTGCATTCTTTGGGCTTGTGCCATTAAATTATTCATATTCATAATATTTTCTCCTATTCCATATTTACATTATTTGAACCAAATATACTTTCAGCCAACTGACACGAATTATCATCTTTATTTATATAAATGGTTTCATCTATTAATTCATACTTTTTATCCTTATCATATGTTGATAAAAATTTTTTCCACTCTTGTTCATTTAAAAACAAAAATTTATATTCTTTGTTTAAAACTTTTTTAAACTGAATTTCAAGTTCGTGTAGTTTTTTATTTCCAATTATTTTTGTACTTTCACTTTTTGTTACAAGTAAAGCATAATCATTAGATACAATTTGAGGAATTGAATTCTTAACAATTGTTTTAAATTCTTTTAAATCGTTATTATCTAAGTATGTATAAAATTCTTTCCATGATTCTATAAATGAAAGTTTATTTTCTTTACTTGCTGATACTAAAGTATTGTTTATTCTCGTATCAATAAATTCTTTCGTTACTTTATAATAACTAGAATCATTTGCAGTTAACATTTCATTTACGTCAACTTTAGTGTCTTTTGAAATTATTTCCCGGGAAATAATTTGATTAATATCACGACTGCTTAAATTTACTTCATCATCATTTATAAATGATACTAACTCTAACTCCAACATCAAGAATCCATTCGAGTTAGAATTAAGTTTTCCTAATAAATCATTAAGTGAATTAATTATTTTTTTCAATTGTTTAAAAGCATTGTTGCTTACATTTTTTTGTTTTAAGGCAATAGCTTTATTCAAAAAGTATTCAATCATTTTATCAAGCAATAGCTTAATATCAATACCACATTTTTTTATATCTGATAATTTTGTTAATAAATCATCTAAATTGTTATGAAGAATAGCAACATATAATTCTTCAATATCATCATCCGTTATCGTTCCATAGTTTTGTTTTAAAACATCTACATTTATTTCTTCACTAATCTTTGATAGTTGATCCAAAATACTTAATGCATCTCTCATACAGCCATCTGATAAGAATGCAATCTCTGCCAAAGCATCATCTTCGCTTTTTATATTTTCTTCTTCGCAGATTTTTTTCAAATGCTCAGTTATTTCAGTCTTATCTATTCTTTGAAAATCAAATCTTTGACATCTTGATAAAACAGTAATTGGAACTTTTTGAATTTCCGTTGTAGCTAATATGAAAATAACATTATGAGGTGGTTCTTCAAGTGTTTTTAAAAAAGCATTCCAAGCACTTGTTGATAACATATGTACCTCATCTATTATATATATCTTATATTTACTATTAGTTGGAGCAATATTTACCGAATCAACTATATTTCTAATATCATCGACGCTATTGTTACTTGCTGCATCTAGTTCAATTATATCTGGACTTTGATTAAAATTTTTGCAGTTTTCACATTCTCCACAAGAAATACCATTTTGTGGATTCAAACAATTTAATGCTCGTGCAAATATTTTTGCTGTACTTGTTTTTCCTGTTCCTCTTGGTCCAGTAAATATATATGCATGAGCTATTTTATCATTAATAATAGAATTCACTAATATTTTTTTTATAGAATCTTGACCAACCAAATGATTAAAATCAGCTGGTCTATATTTTCTGTATAACACCTTGTAGTCCATAAGCTTTCACCTGAATAAATTATATCATATTAGCTTTATCTCTTACAATTATCTTTAAAGAATTGTGTCAATAAATCCTTATATTTTAAAGATTTATTGTCAACATCATTTACAATACATTTGTTCGTTTTATTATATATCTTTTTATTTTCGTTTCTGGGTATCAAATAATAAACGTTTTTTACTCGTGCTTCCTTAATAACATTCATGCACATGTCACATGGTTCAAGTGTGACATAAAGGTCACAGTCAAACAATCTAAAATCTTTTAATTTTTTATTTGCTTTGCTTATTGCCATAATTTCAGCATGATTTATTGTTAAATGTTTTTGCATGCGACTATTATGAGCTTTAGAAATTATTTTATCATTTTTTACTATAAAAGCAGCAATTGGAACATCATTATGTTTTAAAGATTTTAAAGATTCTTTTATTAGTTTATCTATCATAGTTACCTCCAAAAAAAATGTTGAAAACTTTATATATATTTAAATATAAAAAAAGCACACACAATTAGAGGTTGTTATGGCTGCTGTATTCCTACTCTGACCAGGTTCCAACATAATTGTTGTGCAAGTTAATTATAGCAAAAAAGATAACATATAACAAGATAAAATGAATATTCAAATTTTAAAAATCTGACATTAAATATAATTGTTCTATATATTCAATGTTTCACGTGAAACATATTAATCTAAACATGCAAATTTAATCAAATTAAAATAACAATTTAATATATATCTAAATTCAAATGTAATATTTTAATTTAAATTAACATATTGTATATCTAAGCAATAAAATTTAAATGTTAATAAAATATTTTATGTTTTTATAAAAAAAGTAGTAATGTTTCACGTGAAACATCACTAATCATTATATATAAAGCAATATTTTTTTATTTGAATAGAATAACATATGTGAATTCAAAATAATTATTAGTTCTTATTCACTATGTTTTCACGTGAAACAGTGTTTGCTTCAAATTTTATATCTATAATATTTCAATTTAAAATTAAATTATCTACTTATTCAATTAATTCAATGTTTCACGTGAAACATTGAATAGTTTTAAATTTATTTATAAAACAATCAGATAATTTTATTATAAAAAGTGAAATAATAGTTGTAATTTCATAAAAGTATATAAATATGTTTCACGTGAAACATATTTAATATGTACATAGATTGTATTTTATTCTAAAAAAACTATTTTATATAAGCAATTAATTATATAAGAATAAACAAACTCAAAAAAACATATAAATATTTTAATGTTTCACGTGAAACATTAAAATAAAATTAATTATTATCTTGCAATGTTATAAAAAAAGTAAAAATATCGTTAATAAAACAATGTTTCACGTGAAACATTGTTTTATTTATTCAATTTAATTATTAAAATTTATAAAATTCAAGTATCAAAGTAGTTAAAATATTATTTAAAACCATTATATTTTTATTTATTAGCTATTATTTAAATAAAAAAAGTAAGTATATTTTTAAATTAATATGTTTCACGTGAAACATATTAATTTGACCATACAAAAATAATCAAACTAAAATGGTAATTTAATGTTTGTTTAAGTTTAAATAGTGAATTTATTTTTTATTTAATGTTTTATATATTAAAATAACGAGATTTAAATGTTATTAATATATTTTTACTAAAAAGCCAATAATGTTTCACGTGAAACATATAAGTAATAAATATAAAGTTAAATTGATATGCAGATTTTAAAAATTGGTACTTTCAAATAATTGTTGAAAACTTTTGCATAAAAAAAGAAGAAACTATTCAGCTTCTTCCACTTCATTTTCAGTTTCTTCTTTGTCTAAAATACTTATTGTTGAAACATATTGATTATCTTTTAGGTTTATAAGTTTTACTCCTTGAGTAACTCTTCCTAATTGAGATATTTGATCAATTCCCATTCGAATTGTCATTCCTGATTCAGTAATCATCAATAAATCTTTTTCATTGTTAACAATTTTATGAGCTATCATTTCACCATTTTTTTCTGTAACGTTTAAGGCTTTAACTCCTTTGCTTCCACGTTTAGTCATACGATATTCACTAATTAAAGTTTTCTTACCATATCCTAATTTAGTAACTATTAGTAAGTTATCATCATCTTTTCCGACTTCCATTCCTGTACAAGAATATCCACCATCAAGATTAATACCTTTAACTCCACTAGCAGTTCTACCCATTGGACGAATTTCGTTTTCATTAAATACAACCATACGACCTGAAGTAGATCCTAAGATGACTTTATTATTTCCGTCAGAAACCTTTACATCAATTAGTTCATCATCATCTTTTAACGATATTGCTATTTTTCCTGACGTACGTATGTTCGAATATTCTTCTACTGGTGTTTTCTTCACTAATCCATTCTTAGTAGCAAACATTAAATATTTACTATCATGTTCATTACTAATGCTTATAATTGAATTAATTTTCTCGCCCTTTTCAATTTGTAATAGATTTATGATTGGAAGTCCCTTGGCTTGTCTACTATATTCAGGGATTTCATAACCTTTTATACGATAAACTTTTCCTTTATCAGTAAAGAATAAAATATAATCATGAGTTGATGCATTAACCAAATACTTAACGTAATCTTCCTCATTAGTAGTCATTCCTTTAATTCCTACACCGCCACGATGTTGAGATTTAAATGTAGATGATGCACATCTCTTAATATATCCCTTATCAGAAATAGTAACGATTATATCTTCTTGAGGAATTAATGATTCATCTTCAATATAATCAATAGCAGTCATATCAATGCTTGTTCTTCTTTCATCAGCATATTTTGCTTTAATTTCAAGAAGTTCTTTCTTAATTATATCTAATACTTTTTGCTCACTCGCAAGTATTTCTCTTAATTCTTTAATTTGTTCAATTAAATCAGCAAGTTCATTTTCAATTTTATCTCTTTCAAGGCCTGTTAATCTACGTAGTTTTAATTCTAGAATAGCATTTGCTTGAATTTCATCAAATCCAAATCTTTGAATTAATTTTTCTCTCGCGATTACATCAGTTTCTGCTTCTTTAATAATTTTAATAACTTCATCAATATTATCAAGAGCAATCTTGTAGCCTTCTAAAATATGAACTCTTTCTTCTTTTTTCTTTAAGTCAAATTTAGTTCTTCTAATTATAACTTCTTTTTGGAAATCAATATATTTTGAAATAATTTCTTTAATGTTCAAAACTTTTGGAGTTCCATTATCAATCATCAAGAAAATAATACCAAATGTTGATTGTAATTGAGTATGTTTATATAAATTGTTCAAAACTACTTGAGGATTTGCTTCTTTTTTAAGAGTAATGATAATGTTTACTCCTTTTTCAAGACTTGTTGCATCATGATAATCGGCTATTCCTTCTAAAGTCTTATCTCGAACTAATTCACCTATTCTAGTTTTTAGATCAAATGTATTAATTCCATAAGGAAGCTCAGTAATGACAATTCTATTTTTGCCATTTTCCTCTTCTATTTCAGCCTTACAACGAATTGTAATAGTTCCTCGACCAGTTTCATATGCTTTTTTAATACCACTGTTACCTAAGATAATACCACCAGTTGGAAAATCTGGTCCTTTTAGTTTTTCCATTATTTCTGGAATAGTTATCTCATGATTATCGATATAAGCAACACATCCATCAATTACTTCTCCTAAATTATGAGGAGGAATGTTTGTTGCCATACCAACAGCAATTCCCATTGTTCCATTTACTAAGATATTTGGAAATCTTGATGGTAAAACTTCAGGTTCAACCTCAGTTTCATCGAAGTTAGGAATCATATTAACAGTCTCTTTGTTTAAATCACGAAGTAATTCAAGTGATATTTTTGCTAGACGAGATTCTGTATAACGCATTGCTGCTGCTCCATCACCATCCATGTTACCAAAGTTACCATGTCCATCGATTAACATGTGTCTATAACTAAAATCTTGAGCCATTCTAACCAAAGCTTCATATATAGAAGAATCTCCATGTGGATGATATTTTCCCATAACATCACCAACAACACGCGCACATTTACGATATTGCTTATCTGGTGTATAACCATTTTCATACATTGAATAAAGAATTCTTCTGTGAACTGGTTTTAATCCATCCCTTAAATCTGGTAAAGCTCTGGCAACGATTACACTCATTGAATAGTCAAGAAATGATTCTTGAACTTCTGTAACTATATTATTTTGATTAACCTTATCCATACCTTACCTCCTATATATCCAAGTTTTGAACAAAATGAGCATTTTCTTCAATAAATTTTCTTCTTGGTTCTACATCTTCGCCCATAAGTGTTTCAAAAACTTTATCAGCAGCTACTAAGTCATCAACTGTAATTTGTCTTAATATACGATTTTCTTTTGACATTGTTGTTTCCTTTAATTCGCTGGCATTCATTTCACCTAAACCTTTAAATCTTTGAACTTCATAACTCTTACCATTTAAAGATTCAACATATTCATTATACTCATTATCATCAAGTACGTATTTTATTGTTTTTCCACAAGTTACCTTATATAAAGGTGGTGTTGCCGAATAAACATGTCCTGCTTCTACTATTGGTTTAAAGAATCTGTAGAATAATGTTAATAAAAGAATTCTAATATGAGATCCATCGACATCGGCATCGGTCATGATAATTATTTTATCATATCTTAACTTAGATAAATCAAATTCATCGCCAATACCAGTACCAAAAGCAGTAATAATAGTTCTAATTTCAGCATTTTCAAGAGCTCTATCAAGTCTTGCTTTTTCTACATTTAATATTTTACCTCTTAAAGGCAAGATAGCTTGAGTCATTGAATCCCTACCAGTTTTTGCACTACCACCGGCAGAATCTCCCTCGACTAAGAATATTTCGCATTCGCTTCTATCTTTACTCTTGCAATCAGCTAATTTTCCCATAAATCCAGGTAAATCTAAATCAGTTTTTCTTCTTGTAACCTCACGTGCTTTCTTAGCTGCCATTCTTGCTCGAGATGCAACAATACATTTTTCTAAAATTGTTCTAGCATTATCCGGATTTTCCATCAAGAATCTTTCAAATCCTTTAGAGAAAACACTATCAGCTAATTTTCTAACTTCTGAATTTCCAAGTCTTCCTTTAGTTTGACCTTCAAATTGAGGATTAGGATGCTTACATGAAATAATCATTGTAAGTCCTTCTTTAACGTCATCACCAGTCAAACTTTCATCTTTTTCCTTTAACATATTAGTTTTTCTTGCGTAATTGTTAATAACTCTTGTTAAAGCCCGTCTTACTCCCTCTTCATGAGTTCCACCATCATGAGTATTTATGTTGTTAACAAAAGAATAAATATTATCTTGATAAGAAGTGTTATATTGCATTGCAACCTCAAAGAATACTCCCTCTTCCTCTCCTTCAAGATGAATAATTTGATCATGAATTGGTGTTTTATTCTTATTTAAGAATTTAACATATTCAGAAATTCCACCTTCATAAAGGAAAGTTTCTCCAGTTGTATCTTCGTCATCTCTATCATCACGAATATTTATTGATAATCCCTTGTTTAAGAAAGCAAGTTCTCTTATTCTTACCTTCAATGTTTCATAATCATAAACATCTGTATCAAAAATTGTTGGATCTGGTTTAAAAGTAACTGTAGTTCCTGTACGATGTGGTTCACATTCACCTATTACATGTAATGGTTCTTTAGTATGCCCACCATTTTCAAAACGAATATAGTTTATTTTACCATCTTTATAAACTCTTACTTCACACCAGCTTGATAAAGCGTTAACTACACTGGCACCTACTCCATGTAATCCTCCAGATACCTTGTATCCGCCTCCACCAAATTTTCCACCAGCATGTAAAACAGTATAAACTGTTTCTACTGTAGAAATATGAGTTTTTGGATGTATGTCTACAGGAATACCTCTACCATCATCCTTAACTGTGATTGAATTATCCTTATTTATTACAACCTCTATATTTTTACAATATCCAGCTAGAGCTTCATCTATTGCATTATCAACAATTTCCCATACAAGATGATGAAGTCCTTTAACATCTGTTGTACCAATATACATTCCAGGTCTTTTTCTTACGGCTTCAAGTCCCTCTAAAACTTGAATATCCGATGCATCATAATGTTCGCTATTCATAAATACCCTCCTTAACGTTGCCATTCTCTACATAAAAAATACGACTTGCATTTTTTAATTCATCATTTACTTTATCAAGTTCCGTTGTAGTAATAAATGTTTGTATATCATCATCTATAAACAACATTATATTATTAATTTTTTCTTCATCCAACTCACTAAATAAATCATCCAATATCAATATAGGAGTAACGTTTTTTTCTTTTCTAAATATTTCAATTTCAGCCATTTTAAGAGAAATAATTGCATTTTTTTGTTCTCCTTCAGACCCATAATCTTTTAAATTACAATCATTTAAATAAAAAATATAATCATCTTTATGAATTCCAAAATTAGTTTTTCCTAAAATAATATCTCGTTTTTCTTCATCTTTATATACTTTTAAAAGTTCTTCACGATTCTTCTCATGATAACATGAATCATATTTCAAAGTAAGACCGCTTTTTCCAGAAATTTTTTCGTAGTTATTAGAAATATAAACGTTTATATCTTTCATAAAGTTATTACGATAATCATAAAGTTTAAGTCCTAAATCAACTAACTGCTCGGTTAAGATATCCAAATAACTTATCGGAGCTGTTCCATTTAAATAAAGAGTTTTTAAATATAAATTTCTTTGTTTTAAAACTTTATTATAAAGAGTTAAAACTTTCAAATAATCATTGCTAAATTGGCTTAATTCAATATTAATAAGCTTTCTTCTAACACTAGGAGTATCTTTTATTAACAATAGATCATGTGAAGTAAATAAAACTATATTGATTTTCGATAAATAATCGCTTAATTTATCTATCTTATTGTTGTTTATCTTAACAGTCTTATCATTTTCTTTAACGATTACCTTATAATCGTTTTTATACTTTTCCTCTACTGTTCCTTCTACTCTAGTTAAATCAGTATTATATCTTATTATTACATTTTCTTTTGTTCCTCTAAAGGACTTTGTAAATGCAAGAACATAGATAGCTTCAACAATATTGGTTTTCCCCATACCATTTTTACCAATAATTAAATTTTTCTTAGGGTCAAAATCCAAACTTAATTTTTCATAGTTACGAAAATTCAGTAACTTCAAATTCAAAATTTTCATTTTTACCCCCTAATTTCAATTTTAAAAGATTTTTAGCATTTTGTGTACTCCTATACACATATTAATTATACCATAATTTAAGGTACAAAAAAAGAAAAAGTATCCTAATTTAGGTGTTTTTTCTTATATTCAGCTACTAATCTAAGCGTGTTATTATATTGATTATTTAAAATATAAAAAGATATATCGGCCTCAAAAAATATTCCATTAGAAAATTCAATTATTCCCCTATTACTTTCACTATCTTTTAAGATATTTTTAATATTAATAAAATTAATCCAAATACAAGATCTAAGCCTTGGAGATTTGGTTGGAAATAATATAATATCGTTAATTTCACTGATAACCAATGGTTGTTTATATTTATGTCCAACGTGGTAATTAGTGCTTTCTAATCTACCGTCTAATGAACTACCATACATAAGTGAATTTTTATTTATAATAGTTCTTGGACTGATTTCAACATCAAAAGTACTATTTTTTTCAATAATTGTTGCTTTACCCTTTCCATTTGGACATATCGCCAAAGTATCATCTGTAATCATATAATCTTTCATAAAACCCTCCTGACGAGGTTGTATACTAGCATACGTTTTTCAAAAAAATTGTCGAAAAAAAAAGAAAATTACAAAAAATTGCAATTTTCCTTAAATTTATCGGCTTAATAAGTCTTTATAGGTAATATTAATTGAATTAATGACTCATCAGTAGCTGATTTCAATATAATAGGTTTTGAATCTCCATTCATAAATATTGTTATATCATCACTTGAGAAAGTTTTTAATGCATCCATCATATATTTAGCACTGAAAGATATTGAAATATCCTCAGAAGTATTCTTATCTATTTCAATATAATCCTCAACTTTTCCAATTTCAGAAGCAAATGATGATATTTCTAACATATTTTCTTTAGTTTCCATCTTTATAATATTTTTTTCTTTGCTTTGAGCAAGTAAAGCAGCACGATCAATAGATGAGAATAAATCATTAAGTTTAGTAGTAATTATAAATATGAAATCATTTGGAATAAATGATGAAGTATTTGGATAAGTTCCATTTAATAAGTTAGATTGGAAGTCAACATGCTCATATCTAAACAATATTTTGTTATTAAATACATGGATTTCAACATTTTCTTCATTATCTTCTAATATTTTATCTAAATTATCAACATTTTTTCCAGGAATAACGATATCCACTGGTTCACTTATAGTTTGATCTAAAATAATTGTCTTTTTAGCTAAACGATATGAATCAGTTGCAATTGCTTCTAAGACATTGCCATTAACTTTAATATTAATACCTGTAAGTAATGGACGTGATTCTTGAGTTGATATAGCAAATATTACTTGTTTAATTAATGTTTTTAATTCTGTTGCTTTTAAATTAATATATTCATCCTTTGTTTCTATATCTATTTGTGGATAATCTAAACTATTTAAACAATTTAAGTTATATTTACTATGTTCAGTGTAAATCATTATCTTTAAATCGTCAATAACTTCAAAGTTTACAACATCACTTGGCATTTTTCTAATGATATCTATTAAAAATTTACTTTGAATAATGATTGTTCCTGTAGAATCAATGCTTTCTATTTTATCACTTGGGATAAACGATTTAATAGTTAAATCTGTATCACTTGCCATTAATGTAAGTCCTTCATTAGTAAGTTCAAACTTTATTCCATTAAGTATTGGGATAATATTTCTACTTGATATTGCTTTGCTTACATTCACTAATTGGTCTAAAATAATATTTTTCTTAATTTTAAATTTCATATAATATTCCTTCTTTCTTTTTTTATATTATTTTTATTATTAGTGTTGAAAATGTTGAAAACTATGTTTACACCTTTATTTCCATACATTTTACACATTATTTTTCACTTTTAAGTGTTAATAACTTACAACTTATTAACATTAATTCATGATTTTATCTTTAATTTTATTAATTTCTTCTCTTAGTTCTTCATCTTTTTTAAATGATTCCCCTATCTTATCACATGCATGGATAACTGTTGCGTGATCTCGGTTGAATTCAAGTCCTATTTTATCCAGTGTTTCCTCAGTTGTCATTTTACATAAGTAAATAGCAACTTGCCTTGCATGATTGATAATCGCGGTTCTTTTCTTGCTTTTTAATGATTCTACTGTCAAGTCATAATACTCAGCAACAGCTTTTTGAATCTTTTGTATATTATTCGTGATATACACGGAAGAACCTATATAATCTTTTAAAGCATCTTTTGCAAATTCTAAGTTGATTTCTTTTGGTGAGTACATTGCTGTTACAGCATATAAACGATTAATCGCACCTTCCAAGTGTCTTACGTCATTTTCACAGTTATTTGCAATATACTCTAAAACTTCCGGAGCTATAAGTTTACTAACTTCATGCCCAGCAATCTTATTTTTAACTATCTTTAATCTAAGTTCATAATCTGGAGGCATTATATTAACTGTAAGTCCCCAAGTAAACCTTGTTCTCAAACGCTCTTCTAGTACTTTTAAGTCATCTGGACTTCTATCCGAAGATATAATTATCTGTTTATTTAAGCTATATAATTCATTAAAAGTATTAAAAAATTCATCTTGAGTTTTATTTGCACCACCTAAGAATTGAATATCATCTATTATTAAAACATCAACACTTCGATATTTTTCCTTAAAATGAGCAATCAGATCTAAATTATTATCATCTTTTCTATTTATCTGTGTAAAATCGGTAATAAAGCGTTCACTAGTAACGTAAAGCACGGTTTTATTAAGATTTTCCTTAACAAAATTACCAATTGCATGCATTAAATGTGTTTTGCCTAACCCACTCTTTCCATATATAAAAAGCGGATTATAAAGTTTTCCAGGCTGCTCAGCAACAGATAAACCAACTGTTTGAGCAAGTCTATTTGAATTTCCTACCACAAAATTATCAAAAGTATAATTCGGATTTAAATTGCTATTATTATCTTTAAACTTCGGAATATCTATAACCGGTTCTTCAATAATAACCTCTTCTTCTTTAATATCATCCTTACAAATTACTTCAAAATCAAATTCATCATCACTTATTTCTTTTAAGACATCTTTAATAATATTTTCATAATAATTATTAATGTAGTCCTTTTTATACTTATTTGCTGCACATATCACCAAATTATGGTTATCCAAACTAATAATTTCAGCATCTTTAAACCAAGTGTTAAATGAAATATTATTTAACTTACTGCTAAGGACATTCAAAAAATTGTTCCAAAAATTCTCCTTCTCCATTTAACCACCCTAATTCAAATTCGATTTTGTCTAACTAAGTAAATTGTAAATCACTTTTGTTGAAAAATAAAGTACAATATTAAAAAATTATGTTATCAACACGTTATCAACAAACTTATTAACAATTTATGTACTATAATAACGTAAAAAAATTGACTTTTCAACACTTTCAACAAATTATTTAAAAAAGTTTTCAAACGGTGGAAAAAGTTTTAAACAATTAACGTTGAAAAGTTGAAAACTGCTAAATTTACCGAAAATAACGCAAAAATAATTGACTTATACAACCTATTATTATATAATAACCTTGCTTTTGAGATGTGGAGGTGGAACAAGAATGAAAAGAACATTTCAACCAAATAATCGTAAAAAATCAAAAAAACATGGATTCTTTGCACGTAAAAATTCTAAGATACTAAAAACTAGAAGAGCAAAAGGAAGAAAAATTTTAAGTAGATAATATAAGCCACTTTTGTGGCTTTTTATTCTATATAAAAAAAGGAGGGTAATTATGAAAAAATATGAAACAATTAAAGAACATAAGGAATTTGATTATATAATCCATAAATGCCCTTACAAAAAAAGTAATAGTTTTATTATATATAATAAGGAAAGCAATTTTAATTATCCACGATTTGGTATAGCTGTATCAAAAAAACTTGGAAATGCGGTTACACGTAATCGAGCTAAAAGGGTAGTTAGAGAATTAATTCATAATAATAAAAAGTTGTTTAAAAATAATAAAGATTATATTATAATAATTAAAAAAGGTCTTCTTGATTTATCTTATAAAGAATTAACTGATGAATTGATTAAGACATTAAGATAGGTGGGAATATGAAAAAGAAGATATTTATTATAGTTGCAATCGTGTTAGTAACGTTGACTGGTTGTAATAAAACTTTAGTTGATGGAGACAAGAAAAGAGTAATTGATGAAAAAACTGGACAAAGCTTATCAGCAAATATTCTATGTTTACCAGAAAACGAAGAAATCCTAGCAAATTATCAAAAATATGAAGAATACATGGATGTTAAATTAAGTGATTTACCTAAATGTTCAGCAATGAAAGTTTACGATAAAAAAGCTTATAACGGACTTTGGGTACAATTATTTGTCCGTCCACTTGCTTGGGTAATAATTAATCTTGGTAAGCTTTTAGGAAATTATGGTGTATCTGTTATGGTAATCGGTATTATCATTAGATTAATAATGATGCCATTCAGTGCCAAAACAATTAAACAACAAGAAAGCTTAAAGAAAGCTCAACCAGAACTAGAAAGAATTGAAAGAAAATATAAAGATTGTACAGATCAAGAAGCTATGATGCAAAAGAGTCAAGATACCTTAGCAGTTTATAAAAAATATAATATAAACCCAATGAGTAGTTGTTTAGTATCGTTTATTCAATTACCTTTATTCTTTGCATTCCTAGAAGCAATAAATAGAGTACCTGCAATATTTGAAAACAACTTCTGGAAATTCCAATTGGGAACAACACCACTTGTTGGTATCAAAGAGGGAAATTATTATTACATAATTTTAATAGTTTTAATTGTATTGTTTACAGCTTTATCATTTAAAATGACAATGTCTCAAACAAGTGCTACTACAGAAAGTGGTATTCAATCAAAATACATGATGATATTCATGACAGTGTTTATTGGAATAGCATCAATTCAACTACCATCTGCTATTGCACTATATTGGGTAGTAACAAATGCATTTAATGTATTCCAAACAATATTGTTTAAGAAAGTAGGTTAAAATTATGAAGTATGAAGTATTTGAAGGAAAAACAGAAGAAGAAGCAAAAGAAAAAGCATTAACTGAATTAAATATAAGTGAAAATGAATGTTTAACTCGTGTAGAAAAAATTCATACAGGACTTCTAAAAAAAGAATCAGTTAAGTTATATGTCTACAAACTAACAGATATAGTTGATTATTTAAAGGAATACCTTGAATCAATTATAAGTGGTATGGGAATAAAAGTTACTTTTGAATCAAAGATTAGAGATGAACAAATAACTATAAAGATGTATTCTGATAATAATAAAATACTTATCGGTCATAATGGTCAAACATTAAACTCTTTAACAACTATTTGTAAACAAGTAGTTATGAATGAAATAAAAAGTTATCCATATTTAATATTAGATGTAGAAAACTATAAAGAAAAACAAGTTAAATATTTAGAAAGACTTGCAAAAAATATTGCACGTGAAGTTAAATCAACTCATGAACCAGTTGAACTTGAAAATATGAATTCTTATGAAAGAAGAGTAATTCATAATATTTTAACTGATGATAAATATGTTTATACTGAAAGTACTGGAGAAGAACCAAATAGACACGTAGTAATTAAACCTAAAGAGAATAAATAATTCTCTTTTTTTTTTCAATTGTAAGTGTTAAAATATGAGTGTGTTTGAAGGAGGCCAAGTTATGAACGAAAATATATGTGCAATATCCACTGCTTTAGGTGTTGGAGCAATTTCAATAGTTAGATGTTCTGGACCAGATGTAATAAGTATTGTAAATAAAATATTTAAGGGAACAAATTTAGAAAATGTCTCCAGTCATACTATTCATTATGGACATATCGTTGACGGTTATGATGTAATTGATGAAGTACTTGTAAGTGTAATGCGCGCTCCTAAAACTTTTACTAAGGAAGATGTAGTAGAAATAAACTGTCATGGTGGAATTTCTACAACAAACAAGGTATTAGAATTATTACTTGTGAGTGGTTGCCGTATGGCTACTCCTGGTGAATTTACTAAAAAAGCTTTTTTAAATGGTAGAATTGATTTAACTGAGGCTGAAGGAATTCAAGAACTTATTTCTTCAGAAGGAGAAGAAGCTAGAAAATATGCCATGAATAAAGTAGAAGGAAATCTAAAAAATATTATAAAATCCATAAGAGAAGAACTTGTTAATTTAAGTGCTGTTCTTGAAGTTAACTATGATTACCCAGAAGAAACTGATAATCCAGAAATGACTTATGATTTATTAAGTACTAAATTAAAAGATATTGATACGTCTTTAAAGTCTTTAGTGAGTTCAACAGAAAACATTCAATTTGTCTCAAATGGAATAGATTTAGCAATAATTGGAAAACCAAATGTAGGAAAAAGTAGTATTTTAAATCATTTAACTAATGAAAATAAAGCAATAGTTACCAATATTGCCGGAACAACAAGAGATGTTGTGTATGGATCCATATTTTTAAATGGGGTTAAATTCAACTTAATCGACACAGCTGGAATAAGAGAAAGTGATGATTTAGTAGAACAAATAGGTGTAACACGTAGTAAAGAAGCGATTATGTCTTCAGATTTAGTTGTTTTTGTTTTAAACAACAATGAACCAATAACTCAAGAAGAATTAGATGTTATTAACACTGAAACTTCTGCTAAAAAAATAATTTTTATCAACAAATGTGATCTTGAAGAGAAAATCAATTTGGATAAATTAAAGGATTATACGATTTGCTATGGAAATACAGTAGAAGCAAATGGTTTGGATTCATTAAAACAAACTATAATAGAATTGTTTAATCTTGATGAATTAAAAAGTAAAAACTATAATTATTTATCAAATGCAAGACATATTGCTTTAGTAAAAGAAGCCGTTTCCGCTGTGGAAAACGGAATAGAATCTGCAGAAAATGGACTTCCATTTGAAATGATTTCAGTCGATATAAATGAAGCATATGATCTTTTAGGAGAAATAATTGGAGCAGTTTATAAAGATGAATTGTTAGACACTTTATTTTCTAAATTTTGTCTAGGAAAGTAGGAATGACTTATGAAATATGATGTAATAGTAGTTGGAGGCGGACATGCCGGTTGTGAAGCTGCATCTGCAGCCGCAAGATGTGGATGTCTTACAGCGCTTATCACTTCCAATTTAAAAAATATAGCTGATATGCCTTGTAATCCAAGTATTGGTGGAACAGCAAAAGGAATTGTTGTAAGGGAAGTAGACGCTTTAGGTGGTTTAATGGGACGTGTAGCTGATATGTCTCATTTACAAATAAAAATGCTAAATTCTAGTAAAGGTCCAGCTGTTAAAAGCCTTCGTGCTCAAGGAGATAAAATTACTTATCCTAAAAATATGGTAAATGAATTAAAAAAATTAGAAAACCTTGAAATAATAGAAGGAATGGTTGAGGATTTAATTGTTGAAGATAATTCTATTAAAGGAGTAATCTTGGATAATGGAGATAAATACTCTTGTACATCTTTAGTATTAACAACCGGAACATACTTAAAAAGTAAAATTTTAGTAGGGGATACTCATAAATACGAAGGACCTCATGGAGAAGTTAGTAGCAAACATCTTTCTGATAAATTAAGAGCCCTTGGATTAGAAATTCAAAGATTAAAAACTGGAACTCCTCAAAGAATAGACCCAACAACAGTTGATTATTCAGTTTTAACTGAGGAATTAGGTGATGATGAATTACTTGCATTCTCTTTTGATAGAAAACCGGATTATGATCCTAAAAAGCAAAGAAAATGTTATTTAGTTTACACAAATGAAGAAACTCATAAAATAATAAGAGATAATTTGGAAAAATCAGCAATGTATGGTGGTTATGCTGAAGGAATAGGTCCACGTTACTGTCCAAGTATTGAGGATAAAGTAGTTCGTTTTAAAGATAAAGAAAGACATCAATTATTTCTAGAACCTGAAAGTGATTTTTATCCAGATTTATATTTACAAGGTTTTTCAACATCTATGCCAATAGACGTTCAAGAAAAAATGGTTCATAGTTTAAAAGGGTTAGAACATGCTAAAATATTAAAATATGCTTATGCAATTGAATATGATGCAATCAATCCGTTACAAATGAAACCATCTTTGGAATCTAAGGTTATAAATGGATTATTTACAGCTGGTCAAATAAATGGTACAAGTGGGTATGAAGAAGCTGCTGGTCAAGGTATAATTGCTGGAATTAATGCAAGTCAAAAAGTAAAAGGTGAAGAACCTCTAATTTTAAAAAGAAATGAAGCTTATATCGGTGTATTAATTGATGATTTAGTAACAAAGGGAACAAAAGAACCTTATAGATTATTAACTAGCCGTGCTGAATATCGTTTAGTTTTAAGACATGATAATGCTGATTTAAGATTAAGAAGTATTGGCTATAAATATGGTTCTGTAACCGAAGAACAAATGAATAATTTAAATCGAAAGAAAGAAAGTATTGCTTGTTTAAAAGATGAGCTTGCAAGCATTAAAGTTAATGCTCATAATGTTACAAAAGAAATACTAGAATCTTTAGAAACTGATACTTTTGAAGTAGGAATGAGCCTTTTAAATTTACTAAAAAGACCACAAATAAAAATAAGTATGTTAAAACCATACTTAGAAAACACTTATACTGATGAAGTTCTTGAAATAGTTGAAGTAGAAATTAAATATGCTGGTTATATTGAAAAAACAAATCGTGAAATAGAAAAAATGTTAAAGTTAGAAAGTAAACAAATTCCTGATGATATTGATTATGACAAAGTATCAAATATTGCCAGTGAAGCTAAACAAAAATTAAAACAAATTCGTCCTCAAACTTTAGCTCAAGCAACACGTATAAGTGGAGTAAATTTAACGGATATATCTGTACTTTCAGTTTATCTAAAAAAACATTATAGTAAGGATTTAAAAGATGAATAAAGAAGAATTTGTAAATGAATTATCTAAATTTGATATCAAAATAGCTGCTGAAACATTAGAAAAATTTAATATTTATATAGAAGAACTCTTAAAATATAATGAACACACAAACTTAACAGCAATAAGAGATTATGATTCAGTTTTACTAAAACATTTTTTTGATTCTCTTATGATAGAAAGATTTTATGACTTTTCATCAGTAGAAACCTTACTTGATATTGGAACAGGTGCTGGTTTTCCAGGCATGGTTTTAGCTATAATGCATCCAAATATTAAAGTAACTTTATTGGACTCAAATAATAAAAAGTTGAAATTTCTAGAGTTATTAACAATAAAATTAGGTATAAAAAATGTTGAAATAGTTCACGAAAGAGCTGAAGAATATGCGAATAAACGAAGAGAATATTATGACGTTGTTACATCCCGTGCTGTAAGTGACTTACAAATTTTATCTGAACTAAGTATACCTTTTTGTAAGTTAAATGGATATTTTATACCTCTTAAAGGTAATATTGAAGAAGAATTAAAAAGAAGCAACAAAATAATAGCTACGTTGGGTGGAAACATTGAAAAAACATTTACTTATAAATTAATAAAAGAGGATTCTCTTAGAAATATTATTTTAATTAAAAAGATAAAGAAAACTCCTGATAAGTATCCTCGTGCATATTCAAAAATTAAAAATGATGTTGAAAAAAGTAGTAAAATAAAGTAATATTAGTATAGAATAATTGGGGTGAAGAACATGAAAATGGAATCACAAATACAACTTATTAATATGGAAGATATAATTCCCAATAGATTTCAACCAAGACTTCGATTTTCTGAAGAAGGATTAGATGAACTTGCTGAATCTATAAAAGAACATGGAATTATTCAACCACTTGTTTTAAGAAGAGTTGGAAATAAATTTGAAATAATAGCTGGAGAGAGAAGATTTAAAGCATCAGAATTAGCTGGATTAACTGCAGTTCCTGCAATAATAACTGATTTAGATGATAATGAATCGGCTGAAGTAGCTATAATTGAAAATACACATAGAAGAAATTTATCAGCAATCGAAGAGGCTAGATCTTATAAAAAACTTTTAGATAGAAAATATGTAACTCAAGATCAACTTGCCAAACGTTTAGGTACAAGTCAATCAACTTTAGCCAATAAAATTCGTCTTTTAAGCTTGGCTCCAGAAGTTCAAGATGCTTTGATGAATGAAAAGATAAGTGAAAGACATGCAAGAAGTTTGCTTAAAGTAACCGATAAACTAAAACAAGTTGAATTATTAAATAAAATCATTAATGAGAGATGGACAGTAAAAAGACTTGATGATGAAATTCAAGATATTTTATCCAGTTATCAAAACAACAAGAACATAACTGGTGAGGTTCATGCCAACAGCCAACTTGATGTTAATGTTAACAATATTTTAAACAATTCTACTGATATTGGTACATCTAATGAAGTAAACTACTCATATACAAATGATTTTAGTAATCAAACATCTGGAAAAAAATCTCTTTTCTTTAACAATTTAGAAAACGAATCTGTTAATATGAACCCTGAAGCATCAATTGGATTCAATCCATTTAAAACAAGTGGAGTTAGCACAAATCCTCTTTTGAGCGAATTAGACGTTATTGATATAGATGAAGATGAAGAAAATGAAACTAAACCTAAAGAAGAACAAAAAACTAAAGTATATGGTGAACCAATAGTTGAAACAACCGACGAAATTGAAAATGAATTAAAGAAAATTATTAATCTTGCTAATAAAAAAACTCAAAAGGTTAGATTTGAAGAATTTGATTTTGGAGATATGTATCAAATAGTTATTAAAGTAGACAAAAACGGCCATTAAGGTCGTTTTCATTTTATATAAGGAGTTTGAGTTCCATCAATAAAGTAAAATAATTCTTTAGATTTAGCATCATATTTTCCTGTTTTAGGATTCATCGGAATTGCGATAACATTTTCTGGTAAAGAATACCATTCATCATCTATTATATCTTCAGTAAATGCATTAACGCTTCGAAGCCATATATCTTTTATTATTTTAGAATAAGCTTTAGGTGTATCTTCATTTTGATCATTTCCCGCCCAAAATATCGATAAAACATTGTTGTTATAACCACTTATCCAGTAATCATTATCGGTAGTTCCGCTTTTTAAAGCATACTTTTGATTTAATTTTCCATTTAGATAAATAACGGTAGGTGAGTTATAATCAACATAATTATAGTTATATGTATTTCTCATCATTTCATTTAAAATATATAAAGCATCATCATTTAAAACTTTTTCTTCTTTATTTTTATGAATATATAGGACATTACCATCAACATCTTCAATCTTATTTATAAAATAAAGTTCTCTTTTGTAGCCATTGCTTGCAAGTGTTGTGTAAGCTGTTGCATAATCTAACATATTGATTTCACTTGCACCTAAAGCAAGAGAAGGATTAGGAGCAAGAGTTTCTTTTAACCCACAAGTTTTTAAAGTATCAACTAAAGTATTTTCTCCTAAAAATAAATGTGTTTTAACTGCATAGATATTATCAGAATAAGCTAGTGCTAAAGCCATAGATATATCTTTATTCGCGTATTTATTTCCATAATTAGTTGGATTATAAACCTTATTTTCTTGAAATACAAAAGAAGTTTTTTCTGACTTAAAGGTTGATGCTTCCGTCATACCACTATTTAAAGCTGCATAATATAGAAAAGGTTTTATCGTTGATCCAACTTGACGTTTTGATTTTAACACACGATTATATTGGCTTTTAGAATAATTTTTACCACCAGCTAAAGCAACCACCTTACCATTTCTTGGATTAACAACAATTCCAGCAACTTGATTATCATCATCAAGTGTTTTAGCTTCTATTTCCTCATCCATCGCCTTCTGAGTATCTAAATCTAAATTAGTATAGATTCTAATTCCTCCGGAATTTATTAATTTTTCTGGAATTGAAGTAATTTTAGAAAGTTCATCCATAACCGCATCTTGATAATACATTAGAGTATTTAGATTATTTGTACTCTTTTTTCCATATAAATTCAAGTTATCAAAATTAAGATTATTATATAAATCGTCTGTTATAGTACCGTTTTCTTTTAACACACTTTTTACTACATTTACTCTTTTCATACAAGCTTCCATATTGGAAATAGGATTATAGTTATTTGGACTTTTAGGAATACCTGCTAAAATAATTGCTTCTTCATCTGTTAAATCATTAGGTTCTTTATTGAAATAATAGTTAGCTGCATTTTTTATTCCATAAACTCCTTCTCCAAAATAAATTGTATTTAAATAACCCTCTAAAATTTCATCTTTAGAATAATGAGTTTCTAATTTTATTGTTAAAAAAGCTTCCTCAATTTTTCTTTCCCAGGTCTGATCAAAAGTTAAGTATAAGTTCTTTACATATTGCTGACTTATAGAAGAAGCTCCAGCCAGTATTTTTCCTGATTTTATATTAGTAAATAAAGTTTTTAAAATTCTTGGAACATCAAATCCTAAATGATGATAAAAATGTTGATCCTCTATAGAAATAATATATTTTAAAAATTTAGGATCTATTTCTTTTAAAGATACCCAGGCACTTTTATTACTTCCTTGATAAACAACATTATCTTTATTATCATACAAGTAATAAGAATTAGCCGAATTTAAGGACATTGCTGGCATAAAATATGAATAAACATATATTCCAATAATTATAACTAAAGTACTGATGAAAAGAAGAATAGATATTTTAAATAGGTTTTTTATATGTTTCATTTCATCACCTTTTATTATAATGAGACAAAATAAAAAAAATATGATAAAATATCGGCAAGTAAGGAAGATTTTATGGAAAAACTAAAATTTGTTCTTCAAAGTGATGGAGTAGATGCCATTAATCGTGAAGTAAATTATTATATAAAAGATAATGTAATTAAATTTAAAATAGATAAAACTTTATATGAATATGACTTAAATAAAGATGTACTTAAAAAAAGTGATGAAAGCTTGTTAACAATGGATTTTCAAAATCCTTTAATCATTGTAACTTTAAAAGAAAACAATTATAGCTTCGATATTCCTATAATTAATGTTTTAATTGAAAAAGAGGAGCACATAATAAAAATTAGTTATGATATAGAAGAGGATAAAATGACTAATAAACGTATAATTATAGAATATTAATCATTTATATTGACAAGCAATAATTATATGATAAAATTATTATTGTTTTAAGTATTAATGACAAATTATTTTATTCCTGCATATAATGCAAGTGAATATAAGGAGGAAAATATGAAAACAATAAAATTAAGTGATGAAGAATTAGAAACTATGTCACACACTGATGTAGCATATATGATATTAAAAGAAAATGGAAGTAAAATGACTATTCAAGACTTATTTAAATCAGTTATTGAATTAATGCATCTTCCTGAATCTTATTTTGAAAGTAAAATAGCTGACTTTTTTGGTCTTCTTACTACTGATAAAAGATTTATAATGTTAGAGAAAGGTTATTGGGATCTTTCAGATAATCATTCAAAGAAAGTAGTAATTGAATCTGACGATGACGATGAAGAAGTAGTTGCAGATGAAGAAGATGATGAATGCTTAGATGAAGACGATGTTAACTATGATGAAGCAGTAGTTGACGACGATGATGAAGATGATGATTTAAAGGATTTAGTTATAATAGATGATGTAGAAGAAACAGAAGCAATGTAGAAAAATTTAGGTGGGTATATGATAGATAGATTAAATATAATAGTTAGTAGATATAATGAAATTCAAGAAGAGTTATTAAAGCCTGAAATACTAGGAGATTACTCTAAAATGAAAACATTATCTAAAGAAAAAAGTGATCTTGAAGAAATCGTAAAAAAATATGACGAATATAAAGAAACACAAAAAAGAATAGATGATGCAAAAGCATTAATAAATGATCCAGAGATGCATGATTTAGCTGAAATGGAATTAGATGAAGCAACTGAAAGTTTAAAAACTATCACTCACGAACTAGAAATCCTTTTAATTCCTAAAGATGAAAATGATGGAAAGAATATTATTATGGAAATTCGTGGAGCTGCTGGTGGAGACGAAGCTAATATATTTGCCGGAGATTTATTTAGAATGTATTCTAGATATGCTGAAAAACAAGGCTGGAAAATTGAAGTAACAAATGAAGTTGAAGGTACAGCTGGAGGATACTCACAAATTGAATTTATGATTAAAGGTGAAAATGTTTATTCCAAGTTAAAATTTGAAAGTGGTTCTCACCGTGTTCAAAGAGTTCCTGAAACGGAATCACAAGGAAGAATTCAAACATCAACAGCTACTGTTGCTGTAATGCCAGAAGCTGAAGAATTTGATTATGAATTGGATATGAATGAAATTAGAATTGATATAACTCGTTCAAGCGGATGTGGTGGACAAGGAGTAAATACTACTGACTCTGCCGTTAGACTTACACATATTCCAACAGGTATAATTGTTTATAGCCAAACAGAGAGAAGTCAAATCAGAAATAAAGAAAAAGCTATACAAATTATGAAGACTCGTTTATATGATTTAAAACTTCGTGAAAAAGAAGAAGCTGAAGGACAAGATAGAAGAAATAAAATTGGAACTGGGGATCGTTCTGAAAAGATAAGAACATATAATTATCCACAAAATCGTGTAACTGATCATAGAATAGGTTTTTCTGTTATGAATCTTGATCGTGTAATGGACGGAGACTTAGATGCCATAATCGATGCTTTAATAACTGAAGATCAAAGAAGAAAACTAGAAAATAATTAATTTTATTGGGACTGATAACTTTGAAAATAAGTGAATATAAAAAATTAAAAGCGAATGAAATAAGTTCAACGTTGTTAAATACACTTATTTCAGCACATTTTTATAAAAAAGATGATAACTATGAATTAACAGAAGAAGATATAACTCTTTTAAATAGCAAAATAGAAGAAATAAAAAGCGGAAAACCAATACAGTATGTTATTGGAAATGTTGATTTTTATGGTTATATTTTTGATGTTAATGAAAACGTTTTAATTCCACGATTTGAAACTGAAACATTAGTTGAAAAAACAATTAACTATATAAAAAAGTATTTTAATAGAAAAGTGGATATAGTAGATTTAGGAACTGGTTCAGGGTGTATTGCAATTACTTTAAAGAAAAAAATTGATTGTAATGTTGATGCCGTTGATATTTCTTCCTCTGCTTTAAAGGTGGCTAAGTCAAATGCCAACAAAAATAATGTTGATATCAATTTTATTGAAGGAGATATGTTAAAGCCTTTAAACAAAAAATATGATGTGATCATTTCAAATCCACCATACATTGATCCAGAAGAAGAAATTATGGACATTGTTAAAAATAATGAACCTAGTTTAGCATTGTTTGCTTTAGATCATGGAACATATTACTACAAGGAAATAATAAAAAATGCTAAAAAATATTTAAATGAAAGCTTTATAATTGCTTTTGAAATTGGATATAAACAAGGTGAAGAACTCCAAATGTTTGCCAAAGAATATTTTTCAGATGCGATTATTTCCGTAGAAAAAGATTTATCAGAAAAAAATAGATATTTATTCATTATAAGTGAATAAATTTTTTTATTTTACCTCATATAGATAGTAGAGGTGGAAATAATGAAGAAAATATTAATTATAGTAGCTGTATTCATGATTTTAATTGTAAATAATAAATCAAAGGACGAATTAATAATACCAGATGCATCAATACGCTTTAGAGTTATAGCTAATAGCAACACTTTAGAGGACATAAGTGAAAAAAATAAATTGAGTAATTATTTAGATTCTAAAATATTTGAATTTATTAAAAATAGTAGTTCAGTAACAGAAGCTAAACAAACATTAACTGCAAATAAGACTAAAATATCATCAATTATCGATGAATATTTATTGAATAACAGGATAGATTATGGATATGACTTATCAATTGGAGAAAATTATTTTCCAACAAAATATTATAAAGGAGTAAAATATAATGCCGGATATTATGATTCTGTTGTAGTAAAATTAGGAGAATCAAGTGGAATGAATTGGTGGTGTGTAATTTATCCTCCTCTTTGCTTAATAGATGAAGAAAACAATGAAGATATTGAATATACATCTTTAATAAAAGAAGTAATGGAAAAGTACAAAAATCGTTTATAATTGACAAATTCATTCATCATATTCGTCTTGAATAATAAATATATTAATAATATAATTATATTAAGATGAAATTAGGTGAAAAATATTGAAAAAATTAGTTATCGAAGGTTGTAAAGATATAAGTGGCACAATAAAAATAAGCGGAGCAAAAAATTCGATAGTTGCTCTTATCCCTGCAAGTATACTAACCAATGGAAAATGTGTTATCACAAATGTTCCAGATATATCTGATGTTAGAATACTTATTGATATGATGAAAGAATTAGGCTCAATTATTACATTTGAAAATGAAACTATCACGATTGATAACTGTAAAGTTCAAAACAAAAAAATAACTGAAGAATACGCTAGTAAGTTACGTGCTTCTTATTACTTTATGGGTTCTTTAATAGGAAAATACCATGAAGCTGAAATTGCTTATCCTGGAGGATGTGTCATTGGGTCAAGGCCAATTAATTACCATATAGAATCTTTTAAGAAGATGGGAATAAATGTTAAAAATGTTGACGATCATTACATAATGAAAACAGATGAATTAAAAGGCAATGAATTTTATTTTGACTTTCCATCAGTTGGAGCAACCATAAATATAATGTTAGCAGCAGTATTAGCAAAAGGTAAAACAATTATTTATAATGCTGCTAAGGAACCTGAAATCGCAAATGTTGCCTCATTCTTAAATTCTATGGGTGCAAAAGTATTTGGTGCTGGAACATCAACAATTGAAATAACTGGAGTAGAAGAATTGCATGATGGTTTTGTCGAGGTTATACCTGATAGAATAGAAGCTGGAACATATATCATGATTGGTGCTTTAATTGGTAATAATTTAAAAATAGAGAATATAATTGAAAAACATCTAGAGTCATTGCTTTATAAATTAAAAGAGGCAGGAGTAAAATACGAAATAAAGGATAATTCAATCACATTATCAAGAGTAGAACATTTAAAACCGGTTAATATAAAAACAACGGTTTATCCAGGTTTTCCAACAGATTTAGGTCAACCAATGTCAACATTCTTAACTCAATGTGAAGGTGAGTCTTTATTTGAAGAAACAATCTATGAGAATAGATTAAGACACGTACCACATTTAAATTCTATGGGAGCTAAAATTCAGGCCTTTGATAAGAAAGCTATTATTTCTGGTAAGACACCACTTATAGGTCGAAAGGTAAAAGCAACAGATTTACGTGCAGGAGCAAGTATGTTAGTTGCTGGACTTATTGCTGATGGAACAACCGAAATTCAAAATATCGAACATCTTTTAAGAGGGTACGAAAGAATCGTTGAAAAACTTGAAAGTGTTGGTGTAAACATAAAGCTCATAGATGAGTAAAAAATAGTTGAAAATTATTTCATTTATGTTATACTATTAACTAGTGAATTTCTATAACTATGTTTTAGTTATGGCGGAAGGAGGATTTAAATGAAAGCAAATTTGCATCCAAAACAAGTTAAATGTACTTTTAAATGTGCATGTGGAGCTACATTTGAAGCAATGAGTAACAAAGAAGAACAATTACTAGAAGTATGTTCTGAATGTCATCCATTCTATACAGGAGCTCAAGGAAATCGTAAAAGAAAAGGTAAAATTGAACAATTTAACAAAAAATATAATATTAATAAAGATTAATTGTAAAGAATTAGACACTTATGTGTCTATTTTTTTATTGTATGGTAAAATATGGATAGGTGATTATTTTGAGTAAAGTAACATATTTAATTAAAAGAATAAGAAAAATGAACTTTGGTAATATGTTTAAAACAATAGATATGGTTCATGAAAAAAATCATAAGTTTAAACCTTTTATCTTTTTTGATGTTGTTTGGTGTGGTTTAAAGTATCAAGCTGGTTATGTAGATTATTATCAATTTGAGATGTATAAAATGAATGGTAAAGAAAGAAAAACGATTATTACTAGAGGAATCAACAATGCCATTTGTAAAAAATATAATGATCCATCATCAATCTATAAATTTGAGGATAAATGTGTATTTAATGAAATATTTAATGAATACTTAAATCGTGATTGGTTAAAACTAACAGGAGATAATCTAAATGAATTTAAAAAGTTCATAAGGAAACACTCAACTATCATTGTAAAACCTGTTGGGCTATCTTGTGGTAAAGGTGTCGAAAAAATCGATACTACTAAGTTCAGTGCTGAAGAATTATACAATAATTTATTGAAAAATAATCAAATATTAGTGGAAGAAGTAGCTAAGCAAAACAAAGTTTTAAATGATTTATATCCGCTTTCAGTTAACACTTTAAGAGTGGTAACATTAAATAAGAAAGTAGTTACCGCATACCTTAGAATTGGAAATGCTGGTAATGTAGTAGATAACTTCAATCATGGTGGAATGGTTACTGCAGTTGATGTAGAAACTGGTGTAATAAACTATCAAGCTATCGATAAAAGTAAAAATGTTTTTTCGGTTCATCCATACACTAATAAGAAAATAGTTGGAGTAAAAATACCAATGTGGGAAAACGTAAAAAAGCTATGTGTAGATGCTTGTGAAAAAGTTCCTGAAGTAGGATATATAGCTTGGGATGTTTGCTTAGGAGAGGATAAACCATGTTTAATAGAAGGAAATGATTTTCCAGGACACGATTTATACCAACTACCAGTTCACAGAGATGGTAATATAGGACTATTACCAGTATTTAAAAAAGCAATGGAGGAAAAATAATGAAAATAGGAATTGCCACAGATCATAATGGAGTAAATGAAAAAAAAGTAATAATTGATCACTTAAAAAGTTTTGGAATAGATGTTGTTGATTATAGTAAAGAAAATTATCCAACTGATGACTATCCCGTTTTTGCTTTTAAAGTAGCAAATGCTGTTAAAGATAAAGAAGTTGATTTAGGTATTTTATTATGTGGAACAGGAATAGGTATGAGTATTGCTGCCAATAAAATACATGGAATTCGTTGTGCCAGAGTTTGCTCTGTAAGTGATGCCCATTTAGCAAAATTTCATAACAATGCCAACATAATTGCAATGAGTTATAAAGAACCAATGGCAAACATCTTGGATATGATAGATGAATTTATAAAAACAGACTTTGCCGGAGAAGAAAGACATGTTAGAAGAATAAAAATGATTGAGGATATTGATCATGACTAAACTAATGCTTTATGCCATTTCTATTCTTGCATCAACTTTTGCAGTATCAGGAATTAACTTTGATCCACTAATAAAAAAGAACCATATTTGGGAAGCAAGATTTTTGTCGATCATTTTTATTCTATGTTTAAGTTATATTTTAGCATCTTTTTTATATGATTTAATGAGTATATCAATTATATAGGAGGATGCTTATGAAAATATTAACTTATTCGTCAGTACCAATCTTAGTAGTATATCTAGGGTTGTTTTTTTATAATTACAATGCTTCATTTAAAAAAGATGATTTCTTTGAAAGTATGCCAAAATTAGAAGAAAAAGTAAAAGACACAGAAAAAACTCCAGTAGTAGATGAAACATTAGAAAACTATATCATTGGTGTAGTTTCTTGTGAAATGCCAGCATCTTTTAATATCGAAGCTTTAAAAGCCCAAGCAGTTGCTGCAAGAACATTTGCTTATTATAAAATAAATAAAGAGAATTTTAATGAGGCAAATCTAACAACAGCAACCGATCAATGCTATATCGATGAAAATGCAATGAAAGAAAAATGGGGAGATACTTATGATAAGTATAAAGAAATAGTTGCATCAGCTGTAAAAGCTACTGAAGGAGAAATCATAAAGAAAAACAACGAGTTGTTTAAAACATATTACTTTTCAACATCAAATGGCTATACAGAAGATGCTTTAACTGTATTTAAAAATAATGATATTACATCAGTTTCTTCTCCATGGGATAAAGATACAAGTGGATATAAAAAAGTAACAACATTTACTAAAGAAGAGTTAACTCAAAAACTAGGATCATTTAATACAATAACTATTCAAAAAAGAAATAAAACTAATCATGTTGAACAAGTTTCTGTTGATTCTAAAACCTATACTGGTATCGAATTCAGAAAGCTACTTGGCTTAAGAAGTACTGATTTCACGATTGAATTTAGTGAAGATAAGATAAATATAACTACATATGGTTATGGACATGGAGTTGGTATGAGTCAAACTGGAGCCAATGAACTTGCCAAACAAAATAAAGATTATAAGTATATTTTAAGTTATTATTATAATACTCAAGAATTTTCCAATATTTATGTATAATTTTTAAATATTCGCGAACACTTTCTATTAGGAAGGTGGAAAATATGAAGAGAAGAAGATTAAAATCTTGGGTTGTAACTAGCTTATTTATTTTACTTATTGCAGGGTTAGTAGGAATAACTATAGGAGTATCAAGAAGCATTATCAAATCAATGAATGTAGATAATAATTCATATGTTTTAAGAGATATTGCTAACTACTATTTACCAGTAAATTCAGAAATTGAAAATATAATTAAACGTCCATTCAGTGATGAAAGTGTAAAAATACACATCAATTTCTACGATGCAAATAGTGATGAAGAAACTAAAAGCCAATCTCTAATAAAATATGAAAGAACATATTTACCAAATACTGGTGTATTATATGGAAGTGAACAATCATTTGATGTACTTGCCGTATTTGAAGGTGAAGTAATAAAAGTTGATGAGGATGAAATGTTTGGTAAAACAGTCGAAATCAAACATAAAAACAATTTAACTAGTAAATATTCAAGTCTTTCAAGTGTAAATGTTAATGTTGGAGATACAGTACAAACTGGAGAAGTAATAGGTAAAAGTGGAAACAATAAAATCGTTTCAGTAAGTCAAAATATGTTATTATGTGAATTAATATATAATGGTGAGTATGTAAATCCAGAAAAATACTTCAATACTAAAATTGAAGAGATGAACTAATATAAAAAATATATATGTAAAACTAACTGATAAATACATATATACATACTCCGATAAAATAAAAAAATATGATTCTAAATACATTAAAAATGGAACTGTTGATGACGTATTTAAACTGATAGACTATTTAAATAAAATATTAGAAAAAAATATCTTTAAGATAAAATATACTTTTATTTTAGATACTCTTCTTTCCAACAGTGATCTTTTCACTTTTAAATATGTATTTGAATCTATGGGATTAATTAACTATAAAATAATAAATGACTTAGATATAATAAAAAATCATGTAACAGATAATAATATAATAATTATGAATTGGTCTAGTTCTATAAATTATTGTTTTAAATTAAAAGATGAAATAGTTGTAAATAAATATAATACTAATGTAATAAATAGTTTGGATAAAGATTATATTTTAATGATTGGAGATACAAATATTTCAACTAAAATAAAAAAGCCCATATATAAATATGAGCATGAAGAATTGGTAATATTTAATTATTTATAAATATTATCTTTTTTTTGGTATAATAATTATAAACAAAAAAACGAAGCAGTCCCCCTGAGAACTGCTTCAAAGAATAAAAAGGGGTTGGCTAGTGTGATACTAGCACCAATTCGCCTGTAAGTGAATTGGTACTACATATACTAATCGATTTGGGTATTTTTGTCAACACTTTTTTGACTTTTTTTAAAAAATTTTATGGAGGAAATATGGAACTAGAAAATGTGAAAGGAATTGGTCCAAAAACAAAAGAATTATTGAACAAATTAAACATATATAATGTGGATGAATTAGTAAGATATTATCCTTATCGTTATAACGTTTATAGTCCAACTAATATACTTGATCATGAAGATGAACAAATATGTATAACAGGGATTATTGAAAGTGTTCCAAAGTTAAGTTACATAAAAAGAAACTTAAATAAAATTGGATTCACGTTTTTAACTTCAAATATTAGATGTAATGTTGTTATTTTTAATCGAGCTTTTATAAATAGATTTTTAACAGTTGGAAAACCTATTACTTTAATAGGTAAATATAAAAAAGATAAAAATCAATTTATTGCTAGTGATATAAAACTTACACCAATATATAAAACAGAAGTAGAACCAGTATATCATTTAATAAATGGATTAAAAACATCAACACTTGAAAATAGTATAAAATCAATTCTTCAAAGTGATATAAAAATAAATGAAATAATACCTGAATATATAAACGAAGAATATAATTTTATTTCAAGTAAAGCTGCTATTAAGGAACTACACTTTCCAACAAGTTTAGAAGAAACAAAGAAAGCAAATTTAAAATTGAAATACGAAGAATTATTTGAATTCTTATTTAAAATAAATATTATCAAATATCGTGATCAATTATTTAATGATTATGTGATAAAACACGTTGATGATGAAATGCTTGCCAATGTAAAAAAAATGATTCCTTTTAGCTTAACAAAAGATCAAGAAGAAGCTTTAAATGAAATAGTAAAGGACTTTAATAGTTTTAAAAGAATGAATAGACTTGTTATGGGTGATGTAGGTTGTGGTAAAACTATAGTTGCTTTTATAGCAGTTATTTTAAATCTAGAATGTGGATATCAAAGTGCCATTTTAGCTCCAACAGAAGTTTTAGCAGTTCAACATTATGATAACTTTAAAAAACTTTTTCCAAATGTAAAAACTGAATTGCTTGTTGGAAGTAAAACAAAAAAACAAAAGGAAGTAATAAAAGAAAAACTTAAAAATGGAGAAATAGATGTCCTTATTGGAACTCATGCCATGTTAGAAGATGATGTAGAGTTTGAAAACATTGGATTAGTTGTAACTGATGAACAACATCGTTTTGGAGTTAATCAACGAAAAAGTTTACAAAACAAAGGTGAGTTTGTTGATGTGCTTTATCTTTCTGCAACACCAATACCAAGAACCTATGCTTTAACTATATATGGAGATATGGATATATCTATAATTAAAGAAAAACCAGCAGGAAGAAAAGAAATAAAAACTACTGTTTTGAAATTTAGTGAGTTAGATAAAGTCATATCTTCAATCGAAGAAGAAGTAAAAAATGGACATCAAGTGTACGTTGTTGCTCCTTTAATTGAAGAAAGTGAATCAAATCTTAATGATGTAAATACAATATATGATTTATTAAGTAAAAATTTAAAAGACATAAGAATTGATATATTACATGGTAAAATGAAAAATGTTGATAAAGATAAAGTTATTAACAATTTTAAAGAAGGAAACTTAGATTTAATAATTTCTACAACGGTAATTGAAGTGGGAGTAGATGTTAAAAATGCAACACTAATGGTTATATTTAATGCTGAACGTTTTGGACTTGCAACTTTACACCAATTAAGAGGAAGAGTTGGAAGAAACAGTTTGGAATCAAAGTGTATTTTAATAAGTGATCAAGAGAAGGAAAGACTTCATGTACTAGAAGAAAGCAATGATGGCTTTTACGTATCTAAAATGGATTTTAAAATGCGTGGAAGTGGAGATTTATTTGGTATTAGACAAAGTGGAGATATGATATTTAAAATAGCTGATATTAAAAAAGATTATAAAATTCTTGTTCAATGTAAAAAAGATGTTGATGCTTTTATTTTAGATAACATTGAAAATAGTTTTAGAAATTATAAATACTACAATACCATTTTAAATAGTTTAATGAACAATAATGATTAGGTGAATTTATGAAAGAGATAGAATTGGAAATAAATGACTATAGAAATAGATTAGAGGAATATTTACTATCAATTGATGGAATATTAGATGTCAAAATAAAAAATAAAGAATATAATTTTTTTGTTACAATTACATATGATGAAACAAAGATGTTTATTGAAAGAATAGAAAAAGAAATTAAATTATATATTGATAGATTGAATGAACCAATAGTAGTATCTTTTAATAAGTTTGAGGATAATGAAACAATAAAAGAAATAGTAATTGAAGATGTCTGTTGTGAATATTGCATGGAAGGTAGTGTAGAAAAATTATTACAAATAGATGGAATAGGTTCGTTTTCATTTGATCAAGATACTAACTATCTAAATATCCCTGCTAAACTTGGATATAATCCAGATAAAATAAGTAAAGAAAAATTAAAAGAGATAGAAGCAAGTTTAGAATCTTAACGTCAATAAGAATAAAATAGTTGTTAAACATATTGACAGATTTTTAAAATTTGTATATCATTATATATAGCATGATAGTCTCCCTATCGTGCCGATATATCTAACGATTTTAACAATGTTAGTATATCAACCAAAACCCCCTGGCCATCCTTTATGGATGGCACTTTTTTTTTTAAAATAATTTATTTTGTAGTGTAATATATTTTTGGTCACTACTTTATTCAATGAAAAAATAGGAATTAATTTAATTCAATATTTATATGGGTTTACAAGCATATAGGAGAATGAAAACAATTCTTGGAAACAACTTGGGAACGAGTTTTGTTAAAAAAGTATAGTATAATATAATTAATAGAGGTGTTTCACGTGTGTAAATGGGAAGATATTCAAACTAAAACTGAATTAGAATTTGTATTTGAGATTATAAAAGAAAAAAATAGGAGATAGTAGTATTAAAAGAATTTTTTCCTTTGATGATGCTATTCCTAGAAAAAATAATAATAAAATAGAATATAACACATTAGAAGAACCATTATATATTTTATTTGATAATGATTATTGCTTAATAATAGAGTTTACTAATTATTCAAACATCTACCTTGATTATAGAAAAATGACACCAGAAAAAATAAAACAAGCTATTGGAAGTGTTTCAAATAAAGATATTGATTATTTAAATAATTATCATAGAATTCACGGATGGGATTTTGATGATAATCGAAATAGAATTGAAGATAGTTTTGGAATGAAAGAAATTATTGAAATACATGGAAACTATGATAAGATAAGGGATATTCAAATAGATGGATTCAATGATTCATATGAAAAATGGATAAGTGATGGTAGTAGTTCATCAATGATTACTATTCCGGCTGGTGGTGATTATTTTAAGTCCATAAAATTTATATTAAATAATGGCATTAAAATAAAAATGGGTCCTCAGGATGCTGAAATGGATGGATATTATGATTTAATAATAGAAGATGGTAATAACATAATAAAATATAGAAGTGATGAAATATAACATATCGTAAAAAACAAAACTAAAACTATGTTTTAATTGCCTATCTGATAGTTCTGTAGTATTCTATAAGACAGGTGAAGGTTATAGAATCTCATGACCTAAAAATGCTTTTTTGTTGGCAATTGAGTTGGCAAGCTGTAGTGCGAATAATGATTTACCGACTTTAGGTTTAGATACTAATAAGTAAACACCTTTAGACCTCATTATCCCATCGATTATGATGTCTTTTTTTTATGGTTTCTTTTAGTTCTTCAAAAGCCTTCATATCTATATGTCTCCTTTATTTGATTAGCTCTAGCTTCTAAGTATGGAATATCTATATTTAAGTATTTAACAACCTCTTGCATTAGTACTGCATTATTTGGAACATAATATTTTTCACTTTCTAATTTTTTCTTTATAGTGCTTTTAATAACTAATGCATTATTTCAACCAACACATGCTAGTTTCATTAAATCACTTAAATTACACCATTGTTTTGCTATTAATTTTAATGATTCACTTGCTGTCACATATTATCACATCCTTTCCTATAATTCGTATTCTTCTTCATTCCATTTATCGTATGGAACAGCATTTGCTTCTAACATATTAGTTTCTGAGTTATATCTTATATACTTAGCGATTCTTAATTCCAATAAAGCATCTTTAATATCTTCTTTTGTATCAGAACAATATTTTTTACTTCAAATTTAGTAGTAATATTATTAGTTAATACCATTGTTAAGAATCCTTTGGCTCTTAAAGATATATTTGGATCTTTTAAAAATTTATCAAAAACTATATAAATGCTTTAAAGTTTCCCGTTTTATTACTTCCTTTCTTCTAAAATAGAGTAGAGTTATCCCTGGGTTCGCCCATATATTCGAAATTTTAGTTATTTCGTAACTTCCGTGCCAATAGGGTTATCATTTCGATCTTGCATTTTTATAAGTTCAACATATCGGTGATTTTCACAACTACTAAGTTATAATTAATCATCTCCTCTCTGAACGATAACATCAATCGTTGCAAATATAACATTCAAAAAAGTTTAAGTTGATGATTTTGAACGAAAAATTCGTTCTTTTTATTTACAATAATTTTTTTTAATGGTAAAATGGTTATAGAAGAGAATAGAAGGTTTTTAAAAAGAGGTGTAATTATGGCATTAAATGATTTTAAAGATATGGTTGAGAATGCTAGAAAAATAAAAGGTTATTCACAACGAGAATTAGCTAAAATGATTGGAATGAGCCAAAGTACATATAATGATACAATTAATGGTAAAATTAAAAAACCAGATATAGATATATTAAAAAAAATTGCTGAGGAGTTAGATTTATCTTTAGATTTAATGCTTAAAGAATCAGGATATGGTGAATCATTTTCTATATACGGAATTGATAAATATAAAAATAAATCCACTAAGGATTTAAAAAATTTAATTGATGAATATAAGAAGTCAGAACTTAAATTATTAGAATTTGATAAACAAAAAAGAGATGTTACTAGGAAAGCAAGGCAAAAAATGTTCACTACAATTGAACATATGAAAATAATAAAAGATAGTAAAGATGGTTTATATACAATTGATAAAGCAATTGATGATGTTCAATCTGCATTTGATCAATTAGAAATGGTAGAACATAAATATGATTATAAAAAGCTACCTAAAGACTTATAATCAGGAGGTACAACATGAAAAAGAAAAAATATAATGTAATTGATTTATTTGCAGGATGTGGGGGATTATCAGAAGGATTTCTACAATCCGAAAGATTTAATTTTTTAGCTCATATTGAATGGGAAATGCCAATGGTTGAAACTTTAAGGAATAATCTTGTTAAAAGATGGAACTACTCAAAAGAAGATGCTGAAAAATCAGTAATAAGATTTGATATACAAAAAACTGAGGAATTATTTAAAGGTAATTGGTCAGACGATTCAATAAAAGATTATGGTGAAGATAATAATAAAGAAATAGTTGAAAAAGGAATGGATAACTTGATTGGTGATAAGAAAGTTGATGTTATTATTGGTGGACCGCCTTGTCAAGCATATTCACTAGCAGGAAGAGCTCAAAGCCCAAATTCAATGAAAGATGATTATAGAAATTACTTATTTGAGAGCTTTGTTAAAGTAGTTGATCATTATAAACCTAAAGTTTTCGTTTTTGAAAATGTTCCAGGAATATTAAGCGCAAAGCCAGGAGATAAATTAGTAATAGATAGAATTTATGAAGCATTTGAAAAGATAAATTATGAAATAAGAAATCCAAAAATGCTTAAAAATGCGATTTATTCTGCTGCAGATTTTGAAACGCCTCAAGATAGACATAGGGTCATTATAATAGGAGTAAGAAAAGATTATAAAGATAATCCGGAAGATTTTTATCTAGCTTTAGATGAATTAAAATCAAAGCATCCAAAGAAAACAGTTAGAGATGCCATTGGAAATTTACCTAAATTCAAGCCTTTGGTCGAACCTAGAAAAGGTAAAAATGGTAATATATCACATGAATTAATTGGTAATGAAATTATTCCTGATCATGAAGCAAGATATAATAATTTAAGAGATATTGAAGTATTTAAAAAATGGATTAAAAATAATATGAATTCTTATACTACTGAAGAAAAGCTTAAATTTTATACAGAAACAACTGGTAAAAAGAGCAACCATAATAAATATAGAAATTTAGATTGGGATAAGCCATCTCCAACAATTGTATCTCATTTATATAAAGATGGTTTAATGTTTATACATCCAGATGAAAAACAAGCTAGATCAATAACTGTTAGAGAAGCTAGTTTACTACAAGGATTTCCTATAGATTTTGAATTTCTTGGTTCAAATGCATACAAATACAAAATGATAGGAAATGCTGTACCTGTTCAATTTGCTAAAAATATTTCATTAGCATTATGTAATGTTCTTGATGAAGATGATTCTAATAATATTTGTTGTGCAAAAAAGAAAGATGATGTTTTAACACTAAAAAATAATAGACCAAAAAGAGTATTAAACGTTTTGGTTGCATGTGAAGAAAGTCAAAGAGTTTGTACAGAATTTAGAAGATTAGGACATAATGCATATAGCTGTGACTTACTTAATTGCAGTGGTGGACATCCTGAATGGCATTTTAATATGGATGTTTTAAAGGTAATTAAAGATAAAGGTGGAATTTTAGAAAATGGTGAAAAGGTAAAAATAGATGGTGATTGGGATTTAATGATAGCTCATCCACCCTGCACGTTCTTAGCTGTAAGTGGTGCAAAATGGTATTATCACCCTGATGATAAAGGTTTACCAATTGAACAAAGAAGACCTCATCCCAAATTTCCAAATAGAGCTCAAGATAGAGAAGATGGTGCTAATTTCTTTATAGCATTAGCTACTGCTAATATAAAATATATTGCAGTGGAAAACCCTATAGGTATAATGAGTAAAAGATTTAGAAAACCGGACCAAATAATTCAACCATATTGGTTTGGTGATCCATTTTCCAAAGCAACATGTCTATGGTTGAAAAATCTTTCGCCATTAAAGCCAACAAAAATGGTTGATAAAGGTGAATATGTGGAATTAAAAAGTGGTAAAAGATTACCAAAATGGTATTCAGATGCATTAACAAAAGCAAAAACACCAGAAGAAAGAAGAACTTTAAGAAGTAAAACATTCCCAGGCTTTGCTAAAGCTATAGCAGAACAATGGAGTAAGGAGATATTAGAAAATGAAAGTATATGTTAGAAAAATTGATGATCAATGTGTAACTCATCAAATTAGTTTGAAAAATATTGTATTTAAGGAATTCTTTAATGAGTTAAATAAATTCGAAGTTTCAGGAGTAAAAAGTGGTTATAGTGAAATGGTCAGTATTTTACCAGCAACTGATTTGAGATTTGATTCTGGATTGAAACATGTAATATCAAGAGAAGGTAATCTAGAAGTTGGCGATGTTATTGTTTTATATAAAGAAGCTGATAAGTATGAATTAGAGCTAATTAAGCCTACTGATTCAAAGTATACTTTTGTACAAGAATTATGTGAGAGAGACAAAAGACATACTTTGCTTGATATTGAATCCAATGAAATCAAAAATGTTGATAGAAAAGAAGAATATAAAAATTGGTTAGTCAATAAAGGTAAATATACTGATGAAACTATAAAGAATTATGTAAGATATATATCTTATATTTATGATAAAGGTTTAAGCGATAAAGATTTATATACAATTAAGGATACATTAATCATTGATGAATTATTATCAAAATTTAAAAATCAAGAAGAATATATTCAATATAATGAACAAAATAACAGAAATCCATATTATGCTTTGTTACAATATAAAGAATTTATTGAAAATACAAATACGCATAAGATTGATGATGTTGATAGATTAGTTGGAGCATATAATAAAATTTATTATGGAATTCCTGGAAGTGGAAAAAGCTATACCGTTGATGCTAAATTTAATGAAGAAGAATATAAAGTATTTAGAACTACTTTTCACCCTGAATATACAAATAGTGATTTTGTAGGGCAAATTATTCCTATGGTAAAAGATGATAAAGTAAAATACGAATTTCATCCTGGATCATTTACGCTTGCATTAAAATATGCATTAGAGAATAAAAATAAAAAAGTATGCTTAATAATAGAAGAAATTAATAGAGGTAATGCTTCTGCAATCTTTGGTGATATATTTCAGTTGCTAGATAGAACAGAAAAAGGAAGAAGTAAGTATGAAATATATAACGGTCCTATTCTAGATTATTTTGAAAAAAATGGTATTAATATGAATAAAATATATATTCCATCTAATATGTGGATTATATCTACTATGAATACAAGTGATCAAAATGTATTTACTTTAGATACTGCATTTAAACGTAGATGGAAAATGGAATATATAAAAAATGTATTTGCTGATGATGAAAAATCAAAAGAATTAAGAAATAAGGTTATTCCTTTAGGAGAAAAATATCCTAATGTAACATGGGAGAAATTTGTTAACAAAATAAATAATCATATTATTTCTGATACATCAGGAATAAATGGTGAAGATAAACAGCTTGGTATGTATTTTGTTTCTGTTGAAGAAATTAATGATCCAAAAGAATTTGCTGAAAAAATTTTGTCTTATTTATGGGAGGATGTTGCAAAATTAAATACTTCATATTGGTTTGGATCAATATCTTCCTATGATGAATTAATCGATTTATTTAACAAAAATTCTTTAGATATATTCAATTCACTATTTGATGATGAAATTAAAGTAACAGAAGAATATACAATTAAAACCGTAGGAGAATAGTATGAAATTTTCCGATAAAGTAATTTTCAAAAATGGATATGAAGAAGACAATTTTGTTGGTATAAAATATAGAAAAGATAAAATTAATATCTTTTTACCTATCGGATATAACAAGGATTATTTTAGCACAGATGATGAGTTAAGTCCTGAACAAAAAGTGGATTTATTATTATTACTAAAGACTATTACACTAGTTAAAAATTCTAATAATGAAAAAACTGATTTTGGTGATGATATAGGGAATAACGATGAAGTCCCATATAATTCATTAATATGGATTATAAATGACTATTTTAACAATGGATTATATCAAGAAATCGAAAAAAAATACTCTCAAAAAAGTCATGGTAAAATTAATTGGAAAAAAACACTTAATTCAGAGCATTACTTTGAAAACAATAGTGTTACATATATTAATCCTTATTATGAATCAAATATACAAAGGAGTACTTTAATAACTGAACTTAATAATTATTGTGTTCATAAAAGTTATAAATATATAGGATTTCTATTTGGAAAAGTATATCTTCCGGAATGTAATATTAGAGAAGAAAGAATTAAAGATAATATTAAATACTATATTGATGTTATTAATAAAGAATTAGCAAAATCTTTTAATGATAGAAAAAAAATGTTGTTAACTAATATGAAAAGGATTTTTGAAATGTCTTTTGAAGATAGTTTTGAGAATCAACCAACATATGGAACAAGGCGATATGAATATGCTTGGGAAAAAATGGTAAATGAAACTCTTGGATCTAAAATTGATATTAGTAAGTTTTTTCCTAATGCTTTTTGGAATATACAAGGTAAGATTGAAGAAGATAAATCAAAATTAAGACCAGATTCTATTTTGATAGATAATAATTCAAAAAAATTATATATACTTGATGCAAAGTATTATAAATATGGAATTACTAGTAATATTTCTGATTTACCACATACTGATTCAATTCAAAAACAAATAACATATGGGGATCATATATCAAATAATCCGCACACATATGGTTTTGAAAAAAATAATATATATAATGCATTTATTATCCCATTTAATAAAAACAAAGAACCTTTTAAATGTGATGAGAGCATAAAATATATGGGATTTGCAAATAGTGCATGGAGAGATAAAAAGGAAACATATAATTATGAACGAATTTCTTTATTATTAATTGATACAAAATATATGATAGATTGTTTTTATCAAAAAGAACGTGCTAATCTTGAACAATTAATTGAATTGATAGAAAAATCTTCATTATAGATGTTTTGCGTCACTCGCGTCACTTAAATGTATAGGGTGCTCACCTAAAAATAAGTGTCATAAAAAAATAGATATGTTAAAAAAACATAACATATTTAATAAGTACGTTAAAAAAGCATATATAAGATTAATTTATATATGTTTTTATATGTTATAATATATATAATTATTTATTCTTAGGGGGAATTTGTATGGATGAAAGTATTAACTTCATTAATCGGAAAATTAATGATTTGAATATTAAGATAGAAAAAAATATAGACGATTCTGTTGATAATAGGGGCTATATGTCTCAAAATATCATAAAGAGTTTAAGAGATTTAGTAGAATATATAGCATTTAAAGTATATGTAATTGAGAATAGAAAGTGTTATCTTGATTATAATCATGTTAATACTGGCTTAGCAATAAAATATATTAAATGTTTAAGTAAACATGAAATACTAAAGAACTTTCATGCTTTATTAGAAATTGGTCCTTCACATAATAGTTATAGTGAGGATGGCTCAATTAGATTAATGGTTAAATATCAAGAGTATCTTATTGATCTAAAAAGATATTATTTTGATTTGTTTAAAGAAAAAATATTAACAAATTTATATAAATTTCCCATATTTAAAATAGACTCATCTTTATACGATTATTATAAAGAAATATATAATAAGTTAATTCAAATAAAATTTGATAATAGTGAACGAGTTTTAGGTAACGCATATTATATTAAGAAAACAAAACCTGTCGCAATAGAAGATAGAGTTTTTTATGAATTAACATTAACACCAGCTACCGACTATGTTAATAAATTTAATAGAATTATTTTTTATTCCCCAGTTAGAATTCCGGATAATTATGCTATTAAAATAGGCTATGTAAGGAAAAATATAAAATCATTTAAATCAGAAGTAGAAATCAAGATAATTAATAATTATGAGATATTTATCAAACCGGCCGAAATAAATAGTTTGTACAAAATATTTGGTATTAATAAAAGAGTATCATATCGTGCAAATGAATATGATTATTTTATGCGATTATTAAAAAATAATCGTTGGACATTAAATCATATTATTAATTTGAATGATGATGGATTTGAAATAATTAGACAGGAGTCATCAGTTTATAATACTCATCATTTGTTTGAATTGTTAGAAATGATAAGAAATGTTATTACTAACAATAAACCTGGTCACAATGTTTTAAACTACTTAATACATGTATTGAGAAATTCTGTAGTTATTGATCAAATAGGTGATGAGCAATGTAAAATACTATCAGATTTATATCTAGAGTATGGATGTAATGTTTTTGAAACTATGCCATATGCTTCTTCATTAAATGGTCATAAAATATCTGTATCAGATTTATTTGAAATAATTGATCCAGTAAATAGAGAACATGAGTTCTTTGGAAGAAAGATAACTGATTTATGCAATTCGACAAATAGGATTTATTTTTCTTTTAAGGAATTAGGTTATGATTCAGAATATGGTAAAAAACTTATAAAAGAATTTAATAAGCGCGTTTATTACAAACATACAGATAGATATTTAGAAACAATTGGAAATAAAGTCTATATAAGAGGATTTGAAGAAAGTACGATAAAAATTATAGATGTTTTAAAAAGTAAAACTAATGAAAAATATTCTGATTATAAAAATATGTATGATATGTTTTCAATTTTTAGCGATTATGAATTTACTGATAGTATCAAGAAAAATATTTCTGAAAAAATATATATTAATTCAAAAGTTGGTTTAATATATGGCTCTGCAGGAACAGGCAAAACTGAAATGATTAAAATAATATCTAAAATATTTGATGGTAAAAGAATTGCTTTTTTAGCCAAAACTAATGCTGCTCTAAACAATATTAAAATTCGAGTTGGTAAAGAAGCAATGGATAACTATGAATTTTATACTATTGATAAATTTATTGATGATTCTATAAGAGATAGTTATGATTTAGTTGTTGTGGATGAGTGTAGTATGGTAGAGAATGATATAATGCTTCAAATGTTAAAGAAAAACAATTATGATTGCTTACTATTAGTTGGTGATATATATCAAATTGAAGCAATTGAGTTTGGTAACTGGTTTAGATTTGCAAAGGAATTGATTCCTGAAAATTCATATGAACTAACTGAAAATTTTCGAACTACGAATCATGGATTAAAGAATTTATGGTCTAAAGTAAGAAATTTAGATGATGGCATTACCGAGAAAACAATTGATGAAGCTTATTCAGAAATATTAAGTGAATCAATATTTGAAAATAGAGAAGATGAAGAAATTGTTCTATGCCTTAATTATGATGGCCCATATGGGATTAATAATATAAATAGATATTTGCAGATGACAAATAGAAATGAACCAATAGAATGGGGAATAAATACATATAAGGTTGGAGATCCAATTATATTTAGTGATGTAAGGAGATTTTCTAATGTTTTATATAATAATCTTAAAGGAAAAATTCTAAAAATTGAAAAGAATGAAGACAGCATAACTTTTGAATTATTTGTGGAAAGAAGAATTTCTGATTTCGATGCCTTTGCAAATAACATTAAAGTTATTTCTAGGGAAGATGATGGATCGGTTATAGAAATAAAGGTATTACGAAAGGATGATGATGATAAAGATGATGAAGTAGGATATATTGTTCCTTTCACGGTATCCTATGCTACATCTATACATAAATCGCAAGGTTTAGAATTTGATTCTGTTAAAATTATTATTTCTGATGAGTCCGAAGAATTAATTACTAAAAATATATTTTACACTGCAATAACTAGGTCTAAAAATCATCTTAAAATATATTGGAGTCCAGAATGTCAAAATAAAGTAATAAAGAACATGAGGGATTATACTTTAAAAGATGATTTAATTATTATAAAAAATAAAATGAAAAACTAATAAGTATATACATATGTATGTGCTTTTTTGTATTAAAATATATTCATTGAATATTATAATAATATACCGATAGCGGTATAAATATATTGAAAAATCATACTGGCAACGGTATAATGTAATTAGAGGTGAAAATTATGGAATTTATGACTACAAAAGAAGCTGTACAAAAATGGAATGTTAGTGAAAGAAGAATACGAAAATTATTACTAGATGGAAGAATTGAAGGTGCTGTAAAAGTAGGTAATAATTGGAATATTCCTATTAATGCTAATAAACCAGCTGATAAAAGAAGCATGAAATTAGATAATACTGAATTTAAATTTGATTTACCTGATAATTATTTTGATAAAGTTGATGAATTAAATAAAGAATTAAATTCTAAAAGACCTATATCAAAAGAAACATTAAAATCTTTAAAAGAATCTATAAATTTAGAGTGGACTTATAATAGTAACGGTATAGAAGGAAATACACTAACTTTAAGAGAAACACAAGTCGTTTTAGAAGGTATTACAGTTGGTGGTAAATCTTTAAAAGAACATTTGGAAGCTATTAATCATGAACAAGCAATATTATTCTTAGATGATCTTATTAAGGATAAAGAACCAATCACAGAATGGAATATTAAAAATATTCATCAATTAGTATTAAAAGAAATAGATAATGATAACGCTGGTAAATATAGAGATGAAAATGTAAAAATAAAAGGTGCTACACATATTCCACCAGATTATTTAATTGTTCCTGAATTAATGGAAAAATTAATTATTAAATATGAAGATTGGAAAAAATATCATCCAATTATTAGAGCAGCATTATTACATGGAGAATTAGTTAAAATACATCCATTTGTTGATGGTAATGGCAGGACTTCAAGATTAGTTATGAACTTATCTTTAATGAATAGCGGATATCTTCCAGTAATTGTAAAAAAAGAAAAAAGATTAGAATACTATAATGCTTTAGATAAAGCACATACTACTGGGAATTATACAGATTTTGTTAAATTAGTTAATGAATTAGAAATTGAAATGTTAAATAAATATTTAGAACTGTTATAAAAAATAGCGAGAAAAAATATTTCTTGCTATTTTTTTAAATAAACAAAACAAATGTTCTGATACATGTTGCTTAAAACTAATTTGTGTGTTAATATGATAGTGTTATAAGCGGACACGAAAAAAACATGTTATAAACATGTTCGCTTGTACTGGTAGCTGGTAACTACCGATAAGAATTAAATTGCCTTTCGGCTTACACAAAACGAGAACAATGAATTGATTAACAACACGACTCCTATTCTCATTTATAATGATACACAAAAAATGTTTTTGTGTCAATGGGTATAATAACAGAAGTTTACATATTAGTCAATTCTGAAAGGAGGATTAATATGTTTTTTAATTATTTATTATAGTATTTAGGTAAAGTAGTTACCAGTTATCTCAAATTTGAAGTAAGGAGAGATAAACATGACAAGAAAAATTTTAAAAAATATTTTTGATAACTTAGAACAGTCATTATTTAATGATATGAATATACGTATTGAGCATGATTTAGAGGATGGTAAATATAGAGAATATTTAGTTAAAAATGTCCTTGAAAAAATTATACCTTCAAAATATAGTATTACAAATGGTTTTATTATTGATAGTGATAATAATATATCCGATGAAATGGATATAATTATATATGATAGAAATTATGTGCCACCTTTTTTTGATGAAACTTATACTGTAGTACCAATAGAGGCAGTAATTGTAGTAATACAGGTTAAAACCACACTAACTGCATCTACATTAAAAAATAGTATCACAAATTTAAACTCAATTGATAAACTTAATGCTAAAACTGGTGGAAAAATAATATCTGCAACATGTGACTTAATTGAGGAAAAGAGATATATTTGTCCATACAAAGTTATAGTAGCTTCTAAGACTGATTATGTTGATGAACATGATTTTGCAAGTGATATGAAAAATATTGATATTATTTATATTGTTGAAAAAGATAAATCATTAACCGTAAAGCATAAAAAAAATATAAAAGCTGTTGTTTGTGAAAATAAAGAAGAACTAATAAAAAATCAAAGCAACTATGAATTAGAAGTGATTAAAGAAAGTAGATTAGCATTTTTTGCTTTGAATTTATTGGAAAAGATGAAACTAATAAATAATTCAATCATAATTAATTATGAAGAATATATAAAGGGGGCTAAATAATGAGTAATTCATTGACTGAAGATTTTAATAAGTTTGTAGAAATTATTTCGCTAAATAGTAAAGAAGAAGAGGATATTAAAAGTAAACATAATAGTCTTATCAATATGATTATTGCTGATCCACCAAAAGGCTATAATATTGTTAAAACAAGGCTTAGTGGTTCATATGCAAAGCATACAGTTTTAAATGAATATAACGTGGATAAACTACCAGATGTTGATATTATTACAATTATAGATTCTTGTGATAAAAGTGTAGATGAGATAAATGCTGATTTTTTAAACTATTTTGAAGATAAAAAAGGTAAAGTAACTTCAAATATTAGGCAGCAATCTAATTCTATTGGAATAATATATTCTAATATAAGCGTTGATATGGTAATTGGTATTCTTAAAGATGACAAATTAAAAATATGTTCTAATAAAAAACATGATTGGATATCATCGAATGCCTTGATACATATTGATTACATGATAAAAAAGAATAAAGAATATGAAGGATTCAGTTATTATAGTTTAATGAAACTTTTCAAGTATTTAAATAAAGAACAATTGAATAATAAATTAAAGTCATATACATTAGAACAATTGATTCATAAATGTTGTCCAATTCCAACAGTAGGATTAAGATTATATCAAGCATTTGCTAAGACACTTGATAATATAAAAGAAATATCATTAATTACGGAAATTAGAGATTGTTGCGATGAAGATAAGGATGGTTATGATGAAAAAGATGTATTGATATTTGATTCCTTTAAAGAAGAAATTGCAAATTACTCTAGTTTAGCAAAAGAAGCATTAGATGGTAACAGAAAAAAATGGCAAGAGATATTTGGAGATAGGTTTCCATGCCAACCAAATGAAATAGTAAAGAATGAGGCAAATTATGACAAAAGTCATACACCATGGTGTTATAAATAAAAAAAATATAGAAATATCTATAAAAAAATATGACTTTAAGATTCTTGATTATAATGAAAATAATGAATACATAAAAACAATTATTGAAAAAGATTACGCAAAAAGTTTTAATATAGATTTTAATGGGATAATTAAAGTAGAATGTATAATAATGCGTAAGATGTATGATATGTTTTGTGTTTATACGTATCCAAAATTTAAAGAAATATCTAATATAATTCCAAAGAAGGCATTTTATCATATGTACGAAGATGGTAGTATTTGTTATGCGCCTCCTAAAAGACCATTGGTTGAAAAATGGAGTTTAGAAGATTTTATAAGTTCTATAGATTCCTTTTTTCATAACTATTTTTCGATTGAATATATTGGAGAAGGCGAATTATTTCAACTTGAACATGGTGAAAAAGGATTAATACAATATGAATTTATTTATAGAGTTTCAGAAAATTAAGTGTTGATAAAAAAAGAGCATATATAGCTACGTGAGCTATATATGCTTTTCTTATGTCTGCTCAGTTTCTGCACAACAATTTAGTTACATTTTGCTGTGCAAGATTGAATATTTTTAAACTATTTATCTTGAAGCAGTTGATTTTAAAGGGATTATACAGGTATGATTTATCCATTGCATTATGCCCATTGGAGAGAGCGAAAACTCTCATTTTGGAAGTATAATTTCTTCTTTTATTTATATAAACAACCATATTTTTATCATTTAAAGAAACAAGAATTATTATAAAATTGTTCAATTTTTAGAAAGTCATTTTTTTTTACACTATATTCCGAGTTTCTAACTTGCTTATATCTTGCTTAAATTCTATCTAAAGTACAATATTCCATATCTATTGCTATGTTTATACGTATTTAAATAATGACTTTTTGCTAAAAAATTGATACAATAAAATTAGAAAGTTGGTTATTATGAGAGAAATACAAATTAACAGAATTTATAAACATTTTAAAGGAGACTATTATTTAGTTGTTGGTGTTGGAACTTATTCAGAAACACAAGAAAAATGTGTTATTTATAGAAAATTATATGAAGATGGCTCTTTATGGATTAGACCAATGGACATGTTCTTAAGTGAAGTTGATCATGAAAAATATCCTGATGTTAAACAAAAATATAGATTTGAACTTCAAAATATTAAAAGTGTAGCTAAATAAAGAGGTAAAAATATGAAAACAATTACAGTATGTGGAAGTTTAAAATTTTATAAAGAGATAGTGGAAATAGCTTTAAAAATGGAATTAGAAGGAAATTGTATGTTAGTTCCAATATACAATCCATACAATACGGACAAAGATGCATTTACTGACGAAGAAATAAAGATGATTTCAAAAATGCATTATGAAAAAATAAAACTGTCCGACGCAATTTTAGTTGTAGATGTTGATGGTTATATCGGTAGCAGTACAAGTAAAGAGATAGAATACGCTAAATCACTTAATAAAGAAATCCTTTACTATAGTGATTTAACTAAATAATGAAAGAGTGAGTTTATATGAATAAAAAAAATTTAGAAACAATAATTTTATTAATAATTATACTTGTCTTAATTTCAATTATTTTTGTTTTAATTAAAAATAAAAATGATAATAAGCAAGAACCAAAACAAGAAACATATGTTGCATACGTAAAAATTAATCCTTTGGTAAAACTTACATTTGATGTGAATTATGAATGTAATAAAGAAAATAAATGTGAACCAGTAGATAATAAAATCACTAACATTGATTTACTAAACGATGATGCTAAAAATATATACTCTGATTTAGAATATAAGAATAAAAGTTTAGAATTAGTAATTGCATCATTAATAGATGTTGCAGATCAAAACAACAAAGATATCAGTAAAGTAACTGTTACTTCAAATTATGAATTTGACAAAGAAGATTTAACAAAAAAAATATTAGATAATTTGACATCGACTAAAAGTGTTGAAATAGGTTATAACTATCAAAAAAATATTGATGAAAGCAGTTTGATGGAAAAAACTTCTGCAAAAACAACTACAACAACTACAGAAAAAACTACAACTAAATGTGTAAGTAAAAAATTTAAAAAGAAATTCACTTATGCTTATAAAACACAAGAAGAATGTAAAAAGCAAGGAAATAATGACTTCAATAATATGACTGACAATGTTGATGATAGCATTTTCTCATATGGATGTGAAGCTGTTAAAGATGACTGTGGAAACACATGGTATGGAGTAGTTTTCTATAAATGGTCAGAAGAAAAAGGAGAATATCCATATTATTACTAAAATTAGCTTAATCGCTAATTTTTTTATATTTTTATGTTATACTCTAAATATAAAAGGAGAATCATAAATGAAAAGTGTCGAATTAAGGAAAGAACCAAATGACAATTTTAGAAATTGGATTATAGAAGAGTGGAAGCATCACAATACGGTTGATCCATTTTATCAATTAAAAATAATAAAACCACAGGATTTAACTTTTAATGATAATGAAGAATATTATAAAATCATATATGAGAAACAAGAAATTGGGTTTATAGGCTTAAAAGTATATGATGATGAGATTTATATATATCGTTTTCTTATTGATAAAAAATTTAGAGGAAAAGGCATTGGAACCGAAGTATTAAATTTAATAATTGATCGCGCAAGGTATGAAAACAAAGATATTTCATTAGATGTATTTGAAAAAAATGAAGCAAAGAAATTATACGAACGAGTTGGATTTAAGAATCGTTATACAAACATGGTAATAAAAGTTAATGATAATATTGAATATAAAGAAAGGTAAAATATGAAAAAGAATATATTAATAATAATTATAGTTTTAGTAATTCTAGTTGGAGGTATTTATCTAGTCTTTATTTCAAAAAAACAACATGCTAATACAGAAACCACTGGAGTTTTAGTAGTACCAACATTTATTGATAAAATAGATAATGATGCTGCTTGGTGTGCAACTTTTAATTTAATATGGAATGATTTGAAAAATGATCTAGTGAAACAAGACATTAAATTTGAACAAGATAATACTTATGTTAACAATTTAAATAAAGAACTTTTTAAAGAAAGCGATATTTCAAACGACTACTATTATAAAGTATATGGAAAGAAGACATTAAAATTAAAAAGTGAAATAGAAAAGAACATTAAAGAAAAGTTTGATCAAACTAGTGATATATTAGATAAATTTGATTGGAGTGAAGATTCATTAGATAATGGTAGCAGCGGTCTTGAAAGATATATTTTCTACACTATGCTATATCGTGAATTTAAATATAAAACAAAGTTTGTGAAGTTGAACGAAGATAAATTTAATAATGTAGAAAATGTTAAATATTTTGGTGTTAAAGATAATAAAGAGTCTTATAAGAATCAAATAAACATTATTTACTACAATAACGAAGATGATTTTGCAATTAAATTAACTACAACAAGTAATGATGAAATTATTATAAATAAAAATCCAAAAGGAGATAATTTTGAAGAAATTTATAACAACATTATAATCACAGGTTCAAAATATAAAGGAAATAAAGAATTTACTAAATTAGATAATTTTAAAATGCCATATATTAATTTAAATGTATTAAAAGAATATAATGAGTTAGAAAATAAAAAATTTTATGACAAAGATAATAATACCTTAATCATAGATAAAGCTTTACAAACTATAAAATTTGAACTTGATGAAAATGGTGGAAAAATTAAAAGTGAGGCAGGCATGGATGTTGTTAAATTTTCGGCATCGAATCCTAAAGAAAAATCAAAAAATTTAAATGTTACTAAAACATTTGCAATATTTTTAAAAGAAGATTCTAAAGATAAACCATACTTTGCAGCTAAAATAGGTGACATTAGCAAATACCAATAATACCTTAATTTATAAACAATTGTAAGTAGTCTTTACATTTTAGTATAAATATGATAATTTAATATTGACGACGAGAGCAATGCAAAAAGCATTTATGTTTTGCATGCTCTCTTTTTTGTGAGGTAAAAGTATGTTGATTATATTGTTTTTATTTATAGTTTTTTCTATTTTTTTTATAAAGTATGTAAAAAGATGTGATTATATTGAAAGGTTAATAGCATTAGCGCTTGTTTTTTCTACGCTTGTTCCTCTAGCAATATATTATTCAGATTGGTTTAATTTACCTGGCAGATTAGGTTTTTTAGACAATATTGATTCAAATCGATGGTTTAATTTAGCTTCAGACTATATCATAACAATAATTGGAACTATTCTGAGTAGTTCTGTTGTAATTTTAACGACAATTCATCAGTTTCAAAAACAAACTGAAGAAAATAATAACAATAACAGAATAGCAAACATGCCTTTATTCAGATATGAGATAATGAATAAATATGAAAGTAATAAAGTAAATAGTGTTGACATTACTAATGAATCAAGTGATGAAATAAAACTTTATTATTTAAACATAAATGTAAATAACGTAGGCCTAAATCATGCTAGAAATATAAAATATATTATATATTTAGATGATAAAGAAAAGACTCAAAATAATCTAATTAATCCACAATCAATTTTAAAAAACAATGATGATTGGAATTTAAATATAGTATTAAATCTTCCATTTTATAGAAAAAATAGTACAAACGAACATAAGGCAAAAATTATTTTTTATTATGAAGATTTACTTAGTAATAGATATAGTCAAGAGTTAACTTTGTATGTGGAAACCACCTTAGAATCGGCATCCTCATTTTCTGGATATTTGTTGTATATAACAAATATAGTAATAGAAGAAGAAAAGTATTTAAAATAAGTATAAATAATAATAAAAGAAGGGTAAAAAAATGAAAAAAATTGATAAATCAAAATATGTTGTTTTGGATGTTGAAACAAATGGACTATCATCAATAAATTGTGATCTATTATCAATCTCAATTTATAGCCCAGATAATCAAAAAAAGTATAATAGATTTTTACCACTGGAATTAAATGATTGTGTTTTAACAACCGGAATTAACGGAATAACAGAAGAAATGTTATTAAATAAATCTGCAATGAGTCAAGAAGAATTTAATATACTTATTAAGGATTTTGACTTAGAAAATCGTATAATTCTTCATTATGGTTCTATAGACGAAAAGTTTATAAAAAATTATTTAAAAAGGAAAAAAATAAAAGGTTTTGAAAAATTAAAATTTTATAATATTAAACACAATATTATCTCTTCTAAGTTTTCAGAAGGTAATATTACAAAAGATAATCTTTGTGAACTTTATAGTATAGAAAATGTAACAAAAGTTCATTCAGGAATTAATGATTGTATTCTGGAGTGGAAACTTTTTGAAAAAATGAATGATAATAAGCTATTGGTAACAGGAAATAATGTTTATGAGTTTAATGAAGATTATATAATCCCAGCAAACTTTTTGCAAAATTATCCGAATTTTAAGTATCAAATTAAAAATTATCCTTGTATATATTATAATCTTGAGAAACTTGAGTCATTTATAGTTGATTCTAACCTTGTAAAAAAATTTAGTACAAATATAAGCGGTATAACAATAGAACATTTAATTAATAGCATGTTACATGTTGATGATAAAAGTTATGAAAATTTTGAATTTCTTGTGAATAATAAAACTAAGTTAAAAAAAATTGGAAATTTAAAATCCAATATAAAAACTATTTATATTATGAAAAATGAAGATGGTACAATTTCCGCACAAAATAAAAAAGATGGAAAAGAAGTAGAACAAATAAATCATGTTACAAACATTATTAAAGAGCAAATTGAGCCGTTAATTGATTATATTAAAATAAATATTTTTAACAATAAAAAAGTAATGTCTCAAGAATTAGTAATTAATTATGAAGATAATGTATTAGCAATGTGTGATTTATCAACGGATGACAAAATTTTAGAAATAAAAATTAGTAATATGGATGTAGATAAAATTAGATATCAGTTATTTTATGAGTCAAAGGGTAGAGAAATATTTTTATTGAAAACAAATTGGGAATTTTCATCAAAAAATAGACTAAAGTTTGTTATATATAAAGCTATACCTGTTTACAATAAAGTATATACAACTAAAAAAAATAATAATAAACTAAGACGTCAATTAGAATCTAAAATTAGAAATAAAAACGTGGAAATTGTTGAATATACAAATCAGCATTCAAATATAAAACTAAAATGTAAATTATGTGGAAATGAGTGGATATCATCTTATGACAAAATTTTAAAAAAACCATATTGTTTAAATTGCATTGAGGTAACGCGACCATCAAATTATGAAGAGCGATTAATAGCAACTGCAGAAAAAGGTAAAAAAGGGTTATTAAAGTATCAAAATGAATTAAAATATAAAACTAATGGAAATTTAATAGCTATTAATTATCACGGTGAAAAAGAAAAACTAACAGTTTTCTGTAATAAATGTGGAAACTATTGGAAAGCAAAGGCTAACAAATTATTAGAAGATCCAAATTGTCCAAAATGTAAAATTTAGTTATTCTAGTTAAATCAAAAATATAAAATATTTTTAAAAACTTGCATTATAAAAAATGCATGATATAATTTAATTGTAAAAGAAAGCGCTAGTATAGGCTTCCCTTAAAGGACTTATACTGCGCTTTTTTTGTTGTAGTAAGGAGGTGTAAAAATATGTATGATTTTAAAGATGTTGATTCTAGCAATTTGCAATCAATTGCTATATCAGGTAACGACTTAATAATAAGATTCGTTAATGGAAGAATATATAGATATTATGGAGCAGCAAAAGAATATAACAATCTTTTAAACGCAAATAGCAAGGGAACCTATTTTGCAAATTATATAAAAAATGAATATAAACCAAAAGAAGAAAAATAAGAAAGTTAGTGAAGTATATGATTTTATTTAATAGTAATAATTTTGAAAGTCCAGACGTTGATTATTTAAGATTTGATACAAATTTTTCAGTTGAAGTTAATACCGATAAAATAAAAATAATATTGGGACCAAATGGAATTGGGAAGTCTTCAATTTATAGAAATATTCAAGCAAGGCACCCTGAATATAGCTATATTGACTACGACAAAGTTGAGGAAGCAGTTTTAAAATCTAAAAATAGTATTATTGTCGCCTCTAAAATTTCGAAAATAGAAGAAAAAACTAATGAGTTAGAATCTATTAAAAATGTTATAGGAATAAAAGATTCATTTAGTTATTTTAATTTGGGAAATGCCACTAAACGAGCAAAACAATTTAAAGATTTGAAAGGTGATCAAATAAATTTAATTACCGAATTTGATGATGAAAAATTAGAAGACTTTTTTGAATTAGGAAATAATTTAAGCCTGTTTATAGTAAAATACGGTAAAGATCTAATTGATCAAGTACAAGAAGAATTAAAAATTGAGGAAATAAGAGATTCATACAAAAAGAAATGCTTAAATTTAATTGATAACTATCTTTTAGATGATGAGCATATATGTCCAGTGTGTAACACAAAATTTGATGTTCCTATAAAAGAAAAAATTAAAGAAACACTTAGTAAAATACAGGAGTCTAGTAATAAAATTGTAAATGACTATATTGCTGAGAATCCTAATGAAAGACCAACGGAAGTTTTTAATAATATCACTAAGCTCAAAAACGTAATAGCCAACAATAAAATTACTATAAAAGATTTAGAGAACTTTATTATTTGTGGAGGAAACAGAGAAACTGCACAGTATATCAAAAATAATAAAGAAAGAATTATTAGTTTAAATATTGAAATTAAATCTTTAAAAAGTGAAAAGGAAAAATTTTATAAGAATATTAAAAATATAGAAGATAGAATAAGGAGCATATTTGAAGGTCAGCTAAAAATACCACGCGAATCTATTATTTTTGATGATGAAAATAGTGAATTAATAATAAAATTGACTAGAAGTATTTCAAATTATAGTACAGGAGAGATTAACTTAATAACATTTATAGTTACTTTATTAAGTTTTATAAATAGTGATCAAGATACCATTATAATTGATGATCCTTTAAGCAGTTATGATATACCAAATCAGTATAAAATAATGTATGAAATAACTAAAGCAAATAGTAATAAAAATTTTCACATTCTAATTTTAACCCATAATATTGATTGCGTAAATATTGCCAATTCACAAGATAAAAAATCTTATTCTATGGAACTTATGGATAAAATTGATGGAACAGTTTATTTAAACTCAATTAGTAGATTAGGAGACAATGGATTTCAAATTGAATATTTGTTAAAACAATTAGAAGATAGAAATGATTACAAATATACAGAATATTTGAAATTGTTGTCTAAAAAAGATGAGCTAGATAGAAATAATGAAATTCACCAATTATTTCACTATGATGCCTTTTATGAAACTCCTAACGGTTTATGTAGTAATGAAGAATTAGTAAAAATTATAGAAAATATTGATAAATCAAAAATAAAAAATAATGATTCGGTAATAAATTCTGCTAATAAAATTCTTTATCTGGCTGCATTGAGGGTTTGGATTGAAAAACAACTTTATGATAACACTGATGACAAAGAAGGACTAAAAGCAAAAAAATATTTAGCTGCAAAAATTTCCTTTATCTTAGATGAAAATCATTGGACTGGTTCAAAAAAAATAAGCAAAGAATTTTTAATGAGTAAAAAAGTCCTTCTTAATCAAAATGATCATGCTACTAGCCAAAAAGAGCCTTTCTATTATGCTTTAAGTATATCTATGGATGAAATTCAAAATGAATTAGTGGAAATAAAAAATCATTTTAATCCCTAAATAAAATTGTGTAGACCTATTTACTATAGTATTATTATATACTTTTTCTTGCACCACTCATGACTTTGATATATAATGAGTACACGATAATGAAAGAGTGGTATAATGTTTGAATTAGTTAAAGTAAGTCCCGATGATATAAGAAGTATAGAATTACTAATTAAATATAGAGGTAAAGATTTTAGAAATAAATATCTTTACAAATGTGTTCGTGCTCATTATAACGATCCAAAATCTGATTATTTAAATCAACTATCCGATATAGAAGCGATGATTTATATCGTAAATAAAGAGAATAATTGGAAGTATACACCAATTGAATATTTGTTATTACATGATGGCGTTCCTGTATCTTCATGTGTAATAAGATTTGTAAACTCTTTAACTGGTGATGCTGATTTTGAAACCATTGAAAGTGAAAGACATAAAGGATATGCTCTTGAATGTTTAAAAAGAGTTGAAGAAGATTTATTTAAAAATACCGATCTTGTATTTTTAACAATGAAGGATTTAACAACTACTGGTGCCTCTACTAAAATAGCTATCTCTTTAGGATATAAGCTTGCAAATACAGGTTATTATATAAAGATGAATCCTTATATTTCTTTAGAAGAGGCAAAAGAAAGAGCTAAGTCTAATAGAAAAGCTATGTAAATAAAAAAAAGATAAACATTTTTGTTTATTATTAAAAAAAATATAGTATAATATTTATAGAAAAGGAGTTTATATAATGGCAAAGAATGAAGAAAAATCTTTTATGGATGTAAAAGATGAAACTAATAACTTTGATAAAAAGGATATCCAATCTGGAAAGGGTATGTCAGTTCTTTCTTACTTAGGAATTTTATCTTTAATTCCTTACTTTACAGAAAAGAAAAATGCGTATGTTAGATTTCATGCAGTTCAAGGATTAAACTTATTTATTTTTGAAATGATTTATTCAGTTCTTTATGGAATTCTTACATCAGTTATCAAAGTTAATGGTAGTTGTGGAGCAGGATATTATGGAAGTCTTGCAGATGTACTTGGTGTAACTTGTAAAGTGACTCCATGGTGGGTAACACTTTCACTTTCTATAATTGGACTTGGATTTACTGCACTTGCTATTGTTGGTATCGTTAATGCTTGTCAAGATAAAGCAAAAGAATTACCAATAGTAAACCAAATTAAAATTATTAAAAAGTAGTTATACTTTTTAGACAACTGTAAAAAGTTGTTTTTTTATACTTTATAGCAGTAAATTTATGCTATAATAATTCAAGAAAAGGAGAAAATTATGGAATTAAAAGGAAGTAAAACAGAACAAAATTTAATGACTGCTTTCGCAGGAGAAAGTCAAGCAAGAAATAAATATACATATTTTGCAAGCAAGGCTAAAAAAGATGGTTATGAACAAATTGCAGCTATTTTTGAAGAAACTGCTAACAATGAAAAAGAACATGCAAAATTATGGTTTAAAGAATTAAATGGAGGTAATATTCCTTCTACACTTGAAAACTTATATGCAGCAGCTGAAGGTGAAAACTATGAGTGGACTGATATGTATGATGAATTTGCTAAAACAGCAAGAGCTGAAGGTTTTGATAGAATTGCTGAATTATTTGAAGGTGTAGCAGCAATTGAAAAAGAACATGAAGCTAGATATAGAAAACTTATTGAAAATATTGAAGGTGGTTTAGTATTCTCTAAAGACGGAGATCGTATTTGGAAATGTAGAAACTGTGGACATATTTGTATTGGTTCATCAGCTCCAGAAGTTTGTCCAGTATGTAATCATCCACAAAGCTTCTTTGAAATTAAAGCTGAAAATTATTAGAATGGTTCGCCATTCTTTTTTATTGTAATAAATTCTTTATAATTTTTTCTTAACTCGCGAACAAATATACTTTCATGATTACTAACCATGATATAAATCTTTTTCTTGGTTCTTGTAAGAGCAACATAAAAAAGTCTTCTTTCTTCAGGATATTTAATTCCTTCATTGGTTTTTAAAAAATAGTCCAAAAGTACATGACTTTTATGTTTAAAAGGAATATTATCTGAATTAACAAGTATTACATTATCTGCTTCAAGTCCTTTTGATTTATGAATTGTATATTTGTTTTCCCATTTAATGTTTTCTATGTCTTTATTACATCTTCCAATAATCATGGTATCTTCAGTTATGTATTTTAAAACCTCAGTAAGTTGATAATTATATAAAATAACAATTGGTCTATCTTCATGGATACGTGATATAATATCTTTTCGAAGTTGATACTTATTTCTCATAACAAATTTGCCACTTGCAGTAATTAGTTCTTGAGAATTGCGGTAAGTATACTTGAGTTGACGATAACTAACATTATCTAAATAATCTTTTATATTAACAAAAATATCTAAAGTGCATCCAGAAAAAGCATAAATGCTTTGCCAATCATCGCCAACTAAAAATAATTTTATATCATTATATTTCATAATATTTCTAATCAGATTTAGTCTTAATACGCTTGTATCCTGAAATTCATCAATAATTATATATTTATAATTAACATAAACTTTTTTACATGATGAATTCTTTATCATATCATCAAAATCTATTTTGCCGCTTGAACTTAATTCTTCAGTATATATTATATATATTTCTAATATCATTCTTAATATTTCCCGATTTATATAACCAAAATTTTTAAACTTTAAATTTCTAATATCTAAATCATTACTTTTAATATATTTAATAAAGGTGATAATAACTTTTTTTAATTCTAAATAATCATGCGTTTTCATGATTTTTTCCATATTACTTTCAGTAAAAAATATTCTTTTAAATATTTTATTTCTTAGTTTGTTATTCCTTATAAATGAAAGCATATATTCATCAATTATATAGCTTAAATAGTCATCACTTACAATGCTTACTTTTTCATCCATTAAAGATAAACCTAATTTATGAAAAGTCATTACATTAACTTTATAGTTCATTTTTTCTAGTTTAACTTTTAAATTATTAACAGTTTCATTGGTTAAAGATATACACAAAATTTCATTTTCTTTTATATCTTTTTCTTCTATTAAATATTTTACTTTACCCAAAATTGTTTGGGTTTTACCAGAACCAGCACCAGCTGAAACTATAACTGTTTTAGCTTCATCTTTAATTGCACTCACTTGAGCATCGTCTAAATTAACTCCAAATATTTCCATTGGATATCCTCCTAATAAATATATTAACAAAAAAAAGAAGAATTTCTTCTTCTTAATCAAGTTTCTTAAATACGTCTTTATTTATTGAATATAAATAAATATTTGTTGGTTTTGAATAATTTTCTTCTATATATTTTTTATATCCATCAAGTTGAATTTTATATTCATCGCTTTCAAGATTAGAAAGTTTGTAATCTATTATATCAAAATGATCATCATATTCTAAAAGTAAATCAATAAATCCGTGATATGTATTTTCACCATCAGTAAAACGAATTTCATGTTCTTTATATATTTTAGCATTTTTTATATTTTTTACTTCGTCATGTTTCAAAAAGTTCATAACCTTATTCTTTTCAACATCTCCAATTGGAAGAGTATCTAAATTGTCATTTTTAAAATCGTATACTTCAAAGACATAGTGCATAAAAGTACCAAAATCAAGTTTCTTTCTTAAGTTATCATCAATTATAGTATTTATTGCTTTTGAAAAATGCTTAGTTTCTAACATTTGATTATCAATGCTTAAATTTTCTGTATGAATTAGTTTATCACTTCTAGGAATCATTTCTTTATAATTGCTTAGTTTAATAACATTATAATTCTTATTAACATCTAATGTCTCTATATCTTTTTTTTCTTCTAATTCAGATAATCCAAGAGAATTTATAATCTCTGCAAAACTTTTAAATTTTAATAATGATGATACTTCATTGATATTTGGAACTTCCAACTTTGGAGAAACCATTATAACTTTCTCTTTAGCTCTTGTCAAAGCTACATAATATAATCTAATTTTCTCAGAAAGTGTTTCTTTCATTTCATTAACAGCTGAAGCTGTAGAAACAAAGGAAGTACCAACACCATTATTATAAAATGGCAAAAGTATACCGTAGTTACTTGATAAACTAAATAGATCTTTACTTGGCGATTTATAAAAATTAGATGTTAACATTGGGAGATATACATATGGAAACTCCAATCCTTTAGAAGTATGAATTGTCATAATCTTAACTGAGTTATCATCGCCAGAACTAATCTTCATTTTTATCTCACTTTTATCTTCAAGTATTTGATCAAAATAGTCATTTAAGGCATAGATATTCATACCAAATTTGTTTAAATCTGTTGAGTTATTAACAAAATATTCTATCTTTATAAGACGTTCATTGATATTATCAACTCTTAAAAGCTTTGTATAAAAATCAAAATCAGTTATTATTCTACTAAGAATATCACGATTAGATAATGCATCTATTTCTTTAGAAATATTTAAACATTTAAAATAAATATCAGTTTCTTCATATTTTTTATTTGTAATGATATCAAATAATTCATCGTCATCCATTTCATAAAGATATGATCTTGCAATACTAGCAAAAGCATGACTAAAATCCGAATCAAATACGCGTTTTTTTATTTTTATAATCAAAGTAATAATATTTTTAAGTAAATGAATTTCATCTTCATCTTTAATGTTGATATCTTTTTTTATTGTAGTAGGAATATTATTTGCTTCCAATATCTTTTTAAAATCATCAAATGATGTTGATTTATCAATTAATATGGTAAAATCTTTAAAATCAATATCTCTAGTACACATCTTATCATCTTTATAATAAGTAACTTGTTCTTTATTTTTTATATGTTTTTTTATATCATCAGCAATGATAAATGCTTCTTTTTCAACACGAGAATATTTACCCTTATCCTCATATGTTAAAATAGATGTTGAGTAGTAATCATTGTTTGATGCTTCATAAGCTTTATTTCCATACACCATCATATGTTCTCTCTTATAGTCACATCCACCTATATCATCAGACATAATGTTAGAAAATATGTTATTGATAATTGTAACAACGCTATTTCGTGAACGAAAGTTTTCCATTAAATCTATTTTAAAACCATTATTTCCAATCTTATAATTATCATACTTAGTTTTAAATATATATGGATTGGCATTTCTAAAACGATAGATAGATTGCTTAATATCTCCAACCATATAAACATTATTGTTTTGAATATAAGAAATAAATTCTTCTTGAATATCATTTGTGTCTTGATATTCATCAATCATAATTTCTTTAGTTTTATACTTAATTTCATTTCTTACATCTTCATGGTCTCTTACTAATTCAATTGCTTTTAAAGCTATATCAATAAACTCATAAGCATTTTTTTCTTTCTTATACTCTTGTAGTTTTTCATGTAATGTCTTTAAAATATCAATAACACAATAAGCATAATCTTTTGTTGATAAGTAATTGTTTATCAACATTTTTTTATCACCAAAAGAACAAGCTAGTTTTAATTTCTTTCGAGCATCAGCTATTTTTGGTGAAATTTCTTTAGCTTCATCATCATAAGCACCATTTCGATTTTGAGCTAGTCTAAATGATAAAGTATCAAGAAGTTCATCATAAGAACTTGCAGCTGCAAATTCAACAATAGACTTTTCATTTTTTTCAACTGTCTCCGGTAAGGCATAATCGTTAAGCTTGTTAATTAGTTCCAATACATCATCTCTTAAACTGAATATATAGTCTTCAAAAGAAGTAAATGTTTGATTTACAAAATCCTCACTATAAAAAGTATCTATATAGCTATCTAAAAATCCTTCTAAATCTATTTTATTTTGAATACTTTTATAAACAGATTTAATACTGTTTCTTATTTGTTTGTCATTTTTTAAAGTTTGTTCACGAATAAACTTACAGAAGTTTTCATCACTTACATATTTGTTTTCAAATATTTCATCTATGATTTTATCAATCTCTAAATTAACAATATTGGCATCAATTATAGTAAAGTGATCGCTCATATTTAAAACATTAGCATATTTTTTAACCATACTTTGAGCAAATGAATCAAAAGTAGTTATATAAGCTGAATCAACAAACTCTTCCATATGAGCAATACTTTTATTTTTCTTTATAACTTTTCTTATACGATCTTTCATTTCAGCAGCAGCCGCGTTAGTAAATGTTAATATGATAAGTTCATCTATATTAACTCCCTCAGTAAGCAGTCTTTCAACTCTAGTTTTTAAAACTGTTGTTTTACCAGAACCAGCTCCAGCGGATACGATGATGTTAGTATTACTTTTATTTACGGCTAAACTTTGTTTCTCTGTTAAATTTGGCATCACTCATCATCTCCTTTAATTTCTTTTATTTCATAATCGCTTGGTACTTTAAAACATATATCTTTATATGGACAGAAGTTACATCCATCAACTAGCTTTTCGATTTTAACTGGTTTTATTTCAAAATTACCATTGCTTACATTATTTATACATTCTTCTATACGATTTTTAACTAAAAGCTTAAGCTCTTCTTTTTCTTCTACAGTTTTAACTCTAGCTCCATATTTTAAATCACATTCATCTTTATCATAAGCAAGTCCTTTAATAACACTTGATTTTTCATACGTATCATCCATATCTTTAATATTTTCAAGTGGACCAAAGGTGATTCCATCAAGACGTAAACTTTGTTCTTTTGGCTCTGAATTACCAAGAGAGAATACTTTCTTTTGGCTTAAAAGATGTTGTAAATAAATTCCTTGAACAGACGTATCTGCTTCAAGTTCATTCAATAAGTATAAATAAATTGGTAATTGTAGATTAAGACCGAATTCAAATAATTTACTATTTATTTTATCTCCACCGGTTTTATAATCAATTATAAAAGCTTTATTATCCATATAAATAATTTTATCTACGAATCCTTTAATAGTTGTATTGAAAGGATGTTTTACTTCTAAAACCTTACTTGCCTCAAATTTTTGTCTAGTTATATTAAAATGTTCGTATTGTTTTTTTATAACATCATAAATAAACAATATTTCTTCTTTTAAAGTACTAATGAAAAATTTATCTTTATTGTTAAGTGGCATATCAACATTTTTTACATATTCATCATATATAAAACCTGGATCAACATCATCTCTTAAAGAAACTTCTAAAGTATGATGAAAGGTATTTCCAATTAGAGTATCTAACGTATCATTATATTCATCAATTTTAAGAACACTTTTTAAATAAAATTTAAAGGGACATTCATAATATTTTTCAATATTAGAATATGAAAAATTAAGTTTACCATCTATAACATTTATTAACTTATCTTTGCTTACATTTTTGTACTTATGATTATATTCATTGTAAGGAATATTATAGTTATTGCTTAAAGCAATCGTATTATCATCAAGTTCGTTAAATTTTATCAATTTATCCAGTTTATTAGCAAGAATAATTTTGTTATTTAAGTCCGAATATGCAGATATAGTCGTGAATCCCTTAATAACTGAAATATTTTCACTTTCAATTAAAGGAGATGGAAGTATCTCTCCAGAAACTGTATTCTTTTTATATGTAATAGTTAAATTTTTTATATTAGATATACTATTCAATAAAGAAACTTTTATATCACGATTGTATTCATAACTTTTACTTAAAAAAGCTGGCTTTATATCGTCATTTAAGTAATCAATATCTTTCTTTATTTTTGGAATACTTCCTTGATTAAAGTTTATTAAGAAGACGTATTCATCATCCTCAAATATATTATTAAGAAGTTCCGTGGTAGTGATTTCTTTTTCATAATGATTAACTCCTATACGAGCTCTTTTGGTTTCTTCGATAAATAAATCTAATATATCTTCGTCTTTAACCCAATAATAAGTATCAAGAATACTTTTTATTTTTAAATATACTTTATTATTAAATTCATTGTTATCAACATCAAATCTAAGTTTTATTTTAGCAAGCAAAGAATAGAAATTATTACTAAAATTATTTATGGCATATTCTCCAATAGCTGTATCATAAACACAGGTTTCACTTTTTAAATAATAAGGGATTCCTAAACAACCAAATATTCTTTTCATAGTAAAAAAGTATGAATCATCAACATTTGCAATATATATTTTATCCAAGCTAACACCAGAAGAAATAAGGTCAGCAATCCTTTCTCCAACATATGAAATTTCATCTTGTATATTGTTAAATTCTATTGCTTCATGTGTAATCTTTTTACAAGGATGCTCCATAATAGTGACGTCTTCTAGCATACTCAACATATATCTATTAAAAGAATCAATATAATCAAAACCATATACATATATTTTTTTATTTGCCAACAAAGATTTAAATAAAGGATCTTTAATAAGCAAGTTCAATTCATTTAAAAAGTCTTTGATATCACATAAAAACTTATATTTAGGATTATCATATGTTTTATTCTCTAAATAATAAAGATTCATAATATATTTTCTTGCAAGATCATAATCAAGATTAAATTTTCTCATAACACGAAATATTGCTTCATTTGAATAATCAAAAAACAAGCCTTTTTTTAACTCTGTAAAACTCATAATTTTTATTGATTTTAATATTTTATGTTCATTGATATAATCTAATACTTTAAATTTTATATTGTTATCTATAATTAGAATAGAATTATCTTCAATTGAGTTTAAAAAGTCCATAGTATCACCTAATAATAATTATAACATAAAGGCAAAATAAAAAGTGATACAAATGTACCACTTATTCACTATATTTGCTTGTTAAACCAAAGTATGATTCCATTGTTATCCAATCTCCGTTGTTATATAACTTATATGAAAGATCAGTTCCAACATATCTTAGATGCCATGATTCATATTTATAACCTGTTTCATTATTTTTATTTTTTGGATAACGTATAATAAATCCATATTTATAAGCATTTTCGTTAACCCAACGACCTTCAGCAGTATTAGCAAAAGCATCAGTTATTGAATTTAGATCAAAGCATAATCCTGTTTGATGCTCTGAACTTCCAGGTCTTGCTGAATAAGTATCAGCTTTTTCTTTTCCATCACGAGCAACATATCTGTTATATATTGTATTTTGAGTTTGATAAGGTCTATAACCAGAAGTTATTCTTATATTTAAACCTAAACTTGCAGCATCAGCTTGCATAACTTTCCAAGCACTATAAACTGTATTATTTATACAATCATTACATGTATTTGTTTTTCCTTCACTTGGTTTATAAGTATCCTTTGGAACAAAGTCTGATGATACTGTATATGTTTTATTAACAATCATATATCCATCAACATATGTAACTCCATTGATCGTATAAATCGTATAACCTTTGCTAGAAACTCCAACATCTTTTCTCTCACCATCAATTTCTTTTACCATACCATAAGTAACTTTACCACCATTTGTTTTTTTAGTAGTCGTAGTTTTACTTGTAGTTGAAGTGCTAACAGTTGAAGTTATTCTATCATTTGTTGTTGTACTAGCTGTAGTAGTTGTAGTTGATGTTGTTAAATTATCATATTTCACATTATCTTCCTTACATACATTATTTATAATACAATTTATGCATTCATCTTTAAAAAAATATTTAACAATGTATTTAGGAGTAAATAAAACTAGAAAGATTATAACCATCCTTATAAAACAAACACCATAATTTTTATTCTTCTTAACTTTATTTCTATAATATATATAATATAGAATTGGAATTGCCAAACATAATATTAAATATGTTATAGTTGTAAATTCAGAAAGTACTGAACTCTTACACATATTAACCCCTAATATTTTCTAATTGAATTAACAATAATAACAATGATACCAAAAGCTTCTATAACAAGTGAAAGTATAACTAAAATATTTGTTACTAATGAACTTAAAGTAAGTGCTTTAGAAAAATATGTTGTAATTACAAGAAGGAAAAGTCCCATAACTACAATTAATATACCTAAATCAATACTTTTATCTTTTTCTTTAGAAATATTGCTTTTTGAAACAATTGGTTTAACCTCTTCAGCTTTTTCTGCTTTAACTTCTTCAATCTTTTTTTCTTCTTTAACCATTTCTGGTTCTTCTATAACTTTTTCAGTTTCTACTTCTTTAACTATTTCCTCTTCAACAGGAATTTCATTGGCCTTTGTTTCTTCAACAATTGGTTCTTCTACAACAACAGACTCAATGATTTTAATTTCTTGCTCTTTAGTTTCTACGTTAGTTGGCTCTGCTTTTTTAGCAGTTGTCTTCTTTGTAGTACTAGTTTTCTTAGCTCCAGTAGTTTTTTTGCTAGCTCCTGTACTTTTGCTGCTAGTAGATTTTTTAGCTGCGCTAGTTTTAGTTCCAGTAGCTTTAGAACTTGATTTACTAGTTGTACTTCTCTTAGTTGTAGTAGTCTTTTTAGAAGCACTTGCAGTTTTTTTAGTACCAGTAGACTTTTTAGCTGTACTAGTTTTTGTAGTAGTTTTCTTTTCTTCTTTTTCCATAAATCCACCTCTTATAAATTATTATATACCAATTATAACATAAAATAATAAATATATTACTACATAATTTACTTTATCAAAATATTTTTATATAATTTTATTGGTGAGTAAAAAATGAAAAAAACTTTATTGATAATTTTAACATTTTTAATGTGCACATCGTTTGTAAAAGCTGATGAAACTCGTGAATCTGTTACTTTAGTTTCCTGTGATTCAGCTGTATCGATGTGGGTGAATACAAGCACAGGTATAAAAAGAATAAGACTTTTAATGATGGATACATCTGATGGAACTTTAAATAAAGAAATAAATGATTATGCATGTTCATTAGTTAAGAATGCAAAGAGTTTAGAAATCGAAAAAGATGAATTAAGTGATGAAAAAAACAAATATAATGAATATTTAGTTTATCTTTACGTTGATGGTAGTTTACTTCAAGAATCTTTAGTATCAAAAGGATATGCTCAAGTAAATTATGTTTATAACGATTATAAGTGGTCAACTAAATTATGTGAGTTGCAAGCAGGAGCTATCAACAAGAATTTAGGTATATGGACTTATTCTGATATTAAAGAAGAATATTGTCAAAGTGGAATAGAGATAAAAAACGAAACTAAAAAAGAAGAAAAAGCAGAAGAAAAATCATACGACTACGAATACTTAAAGAAAATGGTTTTAATAAACTCTATAATAGTTGTATTTTTATTATTAGTGATGAAGAGGAAAAAAGATGAAAAGTAAAAAAATGGATATCATATATGAGGACAAAGAACTCCTTGTTGTAAATAAACCTGCAGGTCTTTTATGTGTAGGTACTGATAAAGAAAAAGTTCGTACACTTTATCATGAAGCATATGAATATGTGCACAAGAAAAATAAAAATAACCGTATATTTATTGTTCATAGACTTGATCGTGATACCTCAGGTATAGTTTTATTTGCAAAATCTGAAAAACTAAAAAGATATTTTCAAGATAATTGGAATAATATAGCAAAGACTCGTAAATATTATGCAGTAGTAGAAGGATGTGTAAAAAATGATTCCGGACATATTCAAGAATATTTAACTGAGGATAAAACACTTCATACTTATGCGACTGATAAACTTCATGGGTCTCTTGCCATAACTGATTATAAAGTTTTAAAGAAAAGTAAAAACTATTCAATTTTAGAGATAAATATTAAAACTGGAAGAAAGAATCAAATAAGAGTTGCTATGTCCAATTTAGGGCATCCAATTATTGGCGATAAAAAATATGGCTCAACCAAAAATCCTATACGTCACATGTGTTTGCATCATCAAACTCTTATAGTTTTGCTTCCAAACGGAAAAGAACAAACTTTTGAAGCTAAAATACCTTCATACTTTTCGATATTCAAATAAAAAAGGGTTGCTTATTAAAGCAATCCTTTTACATCGTCTTCAACATATTCAAGAATATCAGCAGGTTGACATTTTAAAGTTTTACAAATAGCTTCTAAAGTAGAAAATCTTATAGCTTTAGCTTTACCAGTTTTCAAATTGGAAAGATTAGCAACCGTGATTCCAACATCTTCGGCTAACTTATTTAAACTCATTTTTTTATCGACCATAACTTTATCCAAATTAACTTTAATTGCCATAAAACACTCCCCTAACTTAAAAACATAATACCATAAAATTTACTGAATATCAATAATTATTTGTTGTAATTCTCATAATAATCACGTTCAGATAATATATCTAACAAATTTTCTAAAACATCATCATCGTTTTCTTCAATCTCTTCCATTAGTTCATGAATTAAATCTTTTAGATTATTAAATTTCATATAATCTATATTATAACTTTTTAATATTTCCATTTGTTCTTCAGAAAGATATAAATTACCATTTACTTTCTTCATCATTGTATAATCAGGATTTATCTCAACATCAATATCGTCAAACATATTAACCTCATTTTAAAATAGAAGTAAAGTCAAAGTTATTTAAAAAGTAATAACCAGCTAATGTGATAATTGCAAAAATAAGAACAAAGAATAATACAGGAATAAAATCTTTAATAGATGCTTTCTTTCCAATTCTTTCAGGTTTTATAACAGCATCTTTTTTCTTAACAATTGTTTCTTCTGGAACAATGAATTCTTCATCTATATCAAAATAACTATCACCATGAACCTCTTTTAAAACACTTTCAACAACTTGATCAAAATCTTCAGTAAGTTCATTATTAGCATCAAAAATTTTAATTGTATCCGTATTCATAACTTCACCTTTATTTCTATATTTCCTACTATAATTGATAATATCACAAAAAAGGCCACAAAACAACAATATTTATGCTGCCAAATAGCCAAAAGAACCTTTACATAAACATATAAAATATGCTAAAATTAGAGAGAATAAGGAGGTCATGATGAGTAACGTTGTTAATGGAAAAATCAAAAAAAGTGTTGATATTTTTGTTGAAGAACTTAGAAACAAGATAAAAGATTTATCTGACATGAGAGAACAAAATAAAAAATTAACTTCAGATTATGAACATATATGTGAAATAATTAATCGATACATTATTGTTGGATCTCCTTTAGGTCTTAGAAAAGGAGATATAATCTTTGAAGATATTCCAAAGTTTAATCCCAAAGATTTAAAAGAAATATTAGAACTTATCGGTTGTAATGATAAAAAGATAATTGAAAGTTACGCCGAAAAAAGAACTGAATATCAAAATACAAGAAACTCTGCAAAAAAAGAAGAACTAGCAAACTATTTTAGAAATATTCTTGCTATGATTGACCACTATATTGAAGAATATAATATTAGATTTACAAACCAAGTAAATTTTGAAAATTTTAAATTAGAAAAATATAATAGATATATAGAAATGTTTACATCAGAGGAGTTTTCTTATTCTTTTGGCGAAAAAGAATTAAGTGAATTAAGACAACTTGTGAGTGAATGTTCATTGGATTCTTATACAAAAGCTCAAATTTTAGAGTATGTTAATATAAAAGCTATAGACTTTGCTCTAAAAGGAAATAAAACAATCGATGATTTTGATTTTAAAAGTCATGTATATTATCTAGTTGCAAACTATTTAAAAGATGAAAAGTATGTAAATATTGTAAGAAAAGAAATGTCTCCAATTGATTATAAATCACTTGTATTTATAAAAGAGGAAGGTGAAAGAATAGCCGCTAAACATGGCCTTGATCCATCAAAAACAATAAATACATTAGTTGCTTTAGCAATAAACAGTCTATATATAAAATATGAATATTGCAGAGAAAACAGTGGCGAAAATGAAAATTTAGATATTGAAACAGCGCCATTAAAAGAAGCAATAAAAATGTTAGAAGGTTTTTTTGTAAATGCAGAACAAGAAACTATCAACATGGCGACTTCTTTGGTAGTTGAATATGAAACTGATTTAGAAGAGCATAAAGATGATGCTGATACCTTTTTAGACAAAACTATGGAAGAAATTTTAGACCTTGGCTATCCAAAAGAAAAGGCTGTGGTTTTAAAAACATTACCAATAATAAAAGGTATAAAAGAATCAATTGATATTCTTGCAAATTTAGAATATGAAGAGGAAATAAAGGAAAGAACTACATATTTAGTAGAATTAATGAATATGTATTATGAAACAAAAATGTTGGCAGAACAAAGAGTAAATAATATGATGAATAAATAGGTGATGAGTGTGAATACTAGCAATGAATTATTATTATCAATAATTAATTCAAGGCTAAAGGAATTAACCGATAAAGATAAAATAAAAGTATATTATGACGATATCGATTTAGTAAGGTTAATAAAAGGCATTGAAGAAAATAATGATAATATGAAATATTTGACAGATCCTTTAATTGAAGGAATAATATCTACTTCTAAGGTTAGAAATAAAGAAAAATTTATCAGTCAAATAAAAAGCATAAGAGATGTTTTTATAGGAAAACAAAAATACAAATTAAAAGTTGAATTTAATCCAAAATACATTAAAGACATAAATACTTTTCTAACAATGCTAAGAGATTATGTTGAAGAATCAGAAAGTGGATTAATAGATAATGAAAATTATATAAATGAGTTAAAAGAGTTAAAAGAAAAGATGTTCAGTAATGAATTAATTATTAACTTCTCATTTATTGAAAAAGTATTAAATGATTACAATTCTGTAGAGTTTGAATCCAATCTATATAAAGTAATGGAGTATATTTCCTTACACAATTTAAATATATTAAAAACTCCGGATAGTATTTTACCGGTAGTTGAGACAAAATCAATTAAAACAATTGATGAAGATGAAAATATTAAAGCTGTTCTAGATAAACTAGAAATCGATTATAAAAATCTATCTAGTGAATTGATAGGTGGTCTAGTAACTGTCAATCATGAGACATTTATGGATAATTTTGGCCTTATAAGTAAAAATAAAGCTGAAAATTATGGTATTCTACACTTATTTAGCAAAGAAAATTACAAAGCTAAACTTATTGTTCTTTTGTATTCTGATGTTGAAACAATTAAAGAGGTAGTCGATTTAACAAAAGATGTTAAAGGTAAGATAAATATTCCTCTATTAAAATCCATATGCAATAATGTTGCAACATGTTTTATAAAAAATGAAAATCCAAAATATAAACCAATGTTTGAAAATTTCAAAAAAAATATGGAACAATTAAAATCACTTGAAGTTAATTATCCGTTGTTAATAAAAAATTCTCCATTATTTATGGTTGCTAGTGCAAGCGATATTAACTTTGCTTTAAATCATTTAGCAATGATGGGATTTGATAAAAAACAAGTTGTCAATAAATGTTATAAAACTCTTTCAATTAATCCAAGCCTTATTGTTAAAAATTCCAATGTTTTAAAAAGTAAAATCGTTGATTTAGATATGTTTATTAAAGAAAGCAAAAACTATGTCTTGCTTAAAGTTGAAAACTTGGAAGATAAAATTAATTATTTGGTAAAACAAAATAAAGAAACAACAACACATAAAAAGTTAACTAAAAATATAGAAGAATGCGTAGTAGACGCTTTAAGAAATGGTGATTAATATGATAAGTTATATTAAGAATTATGGAATAAGCAACATTCAATATGAGTATATTCTAAGAGATTTAAAAAAAGAATATCTTGATATTTTGGATATTGAAGAAGAAAGCATAAAAGAAGTCCTAGCTTATTATAATGAACTAGGTATTAAAGAAAGTATATATAATATAATAATGAAAAGATTTGATCTAATTATAAATACTAAAGCTGAACTAGAAACTAAGTTAGCTGCAATAGATATAAAATTATTAAGAAAAATAGTAAAAAATAATGTGGACTCATTAGTAATGTTTGGTATATAGGGCAAGTTATCTTGTCCTTTTCTATTTTTGTATTGAATTAAGTATATCAAACGTGTTAAAATAAATATACATTTGTAATTGGTCTGTTGGTGAAGTGGTTTAACACATAACCCTCTCAAGGTTACATACATGGGTCCGAATCCCATACAGATCACCATTTTTAAATATAAACTCCGTTGGAGTTTTTTTTATAAAAAATTATATATTTTGCATAATATATATTAGCAAGTATAAATTTGACATAACCTCATATATTATGTTAATATATCTTGCAACACAGAAAGAAATGTGTTTATAATTAATTAGAAAATCTAATTTTTCTAATTGACGGGAGATTGTAGCCCCAGCCTATCTTCGGCGGCCACTTCGGTGGTAAAACACAAAGTAGAAGGAAATTTTGCCTATTCAGTATAGGCTGCTACTAGGGAACTTGTCGTTGATAAGTTCCTTTTTTATTCTTGGGGGAGATGGAATATATGTTGGATAATTTAATTAGTACTTATGAAGAATTGAAAAAATATAAGTTTATAATTGATAGAGGTGTTAAAGGCACGCTTGTTTTTAATTTTTCTAATGACAATTTTTTTCACTTAGTAGGATTACAATATTTAAATGTTACTATGTTTATTCCTAGTTATATAAAAACTAAAGATAAGCAATACAAATACATCAAAAAAAATATAAAATAATTTAATTATATTATTGAAAATCAAATTCAAGAAAAAGATTCATTATATTTAAGAATGCAAACGTTCAATAATATAATTGATTTATTAAATGGTGAAAAAACAAATTTGTATGATATAAGAGGAAAAAATGATGGTAGTTTAATAAAAGGAGACTTTGGCTTATTAAAAATATATGAAGAAATATATTGCTTTTTAGGACTAAAAAAAATTGATTCTCCAACAAATGAGGATCTAGTATGCACTCCAATTACGTGGCTAACAGATAGAAAAGCTTATAAAAGAGTTACAAATAAAAAACCGTTATATATAAGCCATATTTCGAAAATTAGTAGAAAAATGTAAAAATATTTATTTTATTACTATTTATGTAACAACAAATTTTCTTTTAAGAAATAATGTTTTAGTGTATAATTTAATTAAGGATGTGATCAAATGGATTACTTTATTAATGGATACAATATATTCTTTATTGTATTAATAACTTTTTTAACGTCAGCTTTATTAACTCCTATTGTAAAAAAGATTGCTTTTCATGTAGGTGCAGTTGATAAACCTGATCATAAAAGAAAAATACATGATCATATTATGCCTTCCATGGGTGGGCTTGCAATATTCTTTGCTTTTCTAATTGGATATATGCTTTTTGCTCCAAAAACCACTCAAATGTTATCCGTATTAATTGGCGGATTTGTAATTGTTATAACTGGAATGTTAGATGATATTAATCCACTTCCTGCTAAAGTTAAATTTTTAATGCAAATAATGGCAGCATGTATCACAGTTTTTTATGGAAACATAACATTTGCTGACATGACAATATTTGGAATAACTTTTAAGTTTGGAATTTTTGCATATCCACTAGCTGTTTTATTTATGGTTTCTATCATGAATGCGATAAATTTAAGTGATGGACTTGATGGATTAGCAACAGGAACATCTACAATTTATTTTGCAACTATTTGTATAATCGGTTACATCATGAACCGTTTAGGTGGCTTAGATGTAATCATGTGCTTAATTATGGTTGGAGCATGTTTAGGTTTTCTTGTTCATAACTTTCCACCAGCCAAAATATTTATGGGTGATACTGGAAGTTTATTCTTGGGATTTATTATTTCTGTAATAGCTTTACTAGGATTTAAAACCGCGACAATAACATCATTGATAATTCCTTTACTAACTTTATTTGTTCCGATAATTGATACATTCTTTGCAATGTGTAGACGAATTCTTAAAGGTGAAAGAATTGATCATGCTGATAAAGAACATTTACATCATCAATTATTAAAGACAACAAAATCAACTAGAAAAACAGTTATTATCATGTATTTAATAAATATATTATTTGCATCGGTATCTATTTTCTATACTCTAGGAGATAAAAAAATAAGTATGGTTTTATATGTTATTTTATTAATATTCTTCATATTCTTAATATGGAAGACCGATATTTTATTTGATCACGAAAAAAAGGAAGAAAGCCATGAAAATTAATTTATATGATTTTGATAACACAATATATGAAGGAGACTCATCAACAGACTTTTTCTTCTATTGTTTAAAAAAATATCCTAAGATAGCTAAACTACTACCTAAAATAATTTTTTCAGGAATAAAGTGTAAACTAAAAATGATAACAACAACAGAATTGAAACAAGTGATATTTTTATTCTTAAAATATGTGGATGACATTGATTCTTGTGTAGAAGAATTTTGGAATACTCATAGAATTTATATAAAAGATTTCTACTTAGCGAAAAAACATAACAACGATATAATTATTTCTGCTTCTCCAGAATTTTTGCTTAAACCAATATGTGATGATCTAAAAGTAATGGATTTAATTGGAAGCAGGGTTAATAAAAAAACCGGAAAATTTACAGGTTTAAATTGTCATGACGAAGAAAAGGTAAGAAGATTAAACAAAAAATATGATGATTATGAAGTAATGGAAGCGTATTCTGATTCTAAGTCAGATATACCAATACTGAAGTTAGCTCATAAAAGTTTTATTGTTAAACACGATAAACTTATTGAAAAAAAATATTAACAGACTAAAATGTACCCAATGTCAAGGACTAAATAAAAAAGAGAGAATTTAGGCAATGGGTTGAAATAGATGATTTCGGT